>JACMPC010000270.1 GCA_014377705.1 Dermatophilaceae bacterium | reverse complement strand
TCGTCTTCCTGACCACCGATGGAGGCACGATCTAGCCATAGGACTCGAGATCCAGGTTTGAGTGAGTGCTCATCCATCGGCGGCTACCAGGCACCGAGCCTTTCATGCTGTCGACCCGGTAACCCCCATTAGGTTTGCGGGTTCTGCGGGGAGGATCAGGCTTGGCGGATGGTGAACGACAGGCCGTCGATACGGGCACGCGCCTCGCCATCGGTAGCGATGCGTTCCCCGATGCGGGTGGCCAGCGACTGCACGCGGGCGGCGTCGAGCCCCGCGCGCAGGCTCAGCACAACGCGCAGTATCCCGGATCCGGCGGGGTCGCCCTTCGCAGAGCAGGCGACCACATCCTGCTCGTCAGCGGTCGCCCGCAGCAGGGCCTGGGTCACAAACGGGTCGGTGTGCGCCGGCAGCCAGTCGCGCTGCTGCGCCAGTGCCCACACCATGCTCGGTCGCAGGACGCGCTCATGTCCCGAACCGCAGTCCAGCAGCATCACGTCGCAGCGTTCGCTCACCGCGCCCTGAGCGGCCCGGGAGCTGGTGACCGGGGACGGGCGCGCGGTGACGTCCCAGGCCAGGAGCGACTTGAGGCTGCTGAATGCGGGGAAGGCCCGGTGACCATCAGTCGAGGTCAGGATCACGACCGCCATATCGGTGGACGTGTCCGGGCCACCTGAGGGATCCCGGTCGCGTGGCGCCGCAACGATGGGAATGAGCAGGCGGGCCTGTGCCACCGCTCGCATCAACGCGGTCTCGTCCCGCGGATCGTCAAGTGCCGCAAGCAGCTTCGGGTCGGCCGCGCCCAGGTCACTCTCAAAGCCGGTGCTGGAGAGCTCTCGACCGGACCAGGAAACGCCACCGGAGTCGCCTGACCCCGGCGACGGGTGAGTCACGGTCGTCCTGCGACGTCCAGCGCCTCGGACAGGGTGAACGCGTCACGGTAGAGCGCCGACCCGATGATGGCCCCCTCGATGCCGCTCCGCACCAGCGACCTGATGTCCGCGATGTCCGCAAGGGTCGACACCCCGCCCGAGGCAACAACAGGACTATCCGTGTTGAGGCAAACCTGTTGCAGCAGGTCAAGATTGGGACCCTTCAGCATGCCGTCCTTGTTGACGTCGGTGACGACGTAGCGGGCGCACCCCTCACGGTCGAGGCGGGCGAGGGTCCCCCAGAGGTCGCCGCCCTGCTTCGTCCAGCCACGCGCGGCAAGGGTGGTCCCGCGCACGTCGAGTCCGACGGCAACACGGTCGCCATACTCGGCGATGGCCCTGGCCGTCCAGGCCGGGTCCTCCAGCGCTGCTGTGCCCAGGTTGACCCGGCGACAGCCGTTGGAGAGCGCGGCCGCCAGGCTCTCGGCGTCCCGGATGCCGCCGGACATCTCGACCTTGATGTCGAGGCGTCCGACGATGCTCGCGAGAAGGTCGCGGTTGGAGCCACGGCCGAAGGCGGCATCCAGGTCGACCAGGTGGATCCATTCGGCACCCTGGTCCTGCCAGGCCTTGGCGGCCTCCCACGGGTCGCCGAACTGGCCGCCGGTTCCGGAGACCCCCTGGACGAGCTGGACCGCCTGACCGCCCGAGACGTCGACGGCGGGCAGAAGCTCAAGACAGTCAGGTGAGGTCACGATCGCGAGCCTTTCACAGGGACGCCACCCAGTTCTCCAGCAGGTGGGCCCCGGCATCCCCGGACTTCTCGGGGTGGAACTGGGTGGCCGCCAACGGCCCGTTCTCGACAGCCGCCACGAACGGGGAGCCATGCTCTGACCAGGTCACCTTCGGCGCCACCACGGCCATACTTCCCTCAGGCTCCAGCTGCCACGCCAGCGTCGCAAACGAGTGCACGAAGTAGAAGCGTTCGTCCTCGACACCGGCAAACAGCCGTGAGCCTTCCGCGGCTTTCACCGTCGACCATCCCATGTGCGGGACCACCGGGGCCACCAGCCGCTCGACGACCCCGGGCCACTCCCCCAGACCGTCTTCCTGTCCGTCGACACTCAGCTCGGTTGAACCCTCGAACAACGCCTGCATCCCGACACAGATGCCCAGCACGGGCCTGCCACCCGAAAGCCGGACGTCGATCATCCGGGGAGCATCGACCGCGCGCAGCCCGCGCATACAGGCGTGGAAGTTGCCCACGCCGGGGACGAACAGGGCGTCAGCCTCCTGGACCAGCCGGGGGTCAGCACTCAGCTCGACGCCTGCCCCGACCCTTTCGAGCATGCGGACGGCCGAGCGGACGTTCCCGCTGCCGTAGTCGAGCACCACCACCCGGGCGACCATCTAGTCCTCCTCCAGCTCGGCCCGGTGCCGAGCCTCGTCACTGATGATCTTCTCGAACATGGCCACATGCTGCGCTCCCGGCTCGACCAGGGTGTATCCCCGGGTCGCGACCGGGTCCCGTCTGCCGTCGAGCAGGTCGGACCCCGGCAGGCCCAGCAGCTCCAGCAGCCCCGCCAGAAAATGCGGGGCATCACCACTACCATCGACCAGGAGCTCGCGGATCCATCGGCGAGCGGTCCGGTCACGGGTCCCGGAGGCGGCAATGAGGTCGGCGGGCCGGCCGGCCGCCAGCTGCTGGGGCTGCAGCACCCCCTCCCCCGGCGCCCAGACGAGCCACCGCTGAGTTGCCCGCCACCCGGATCCGTGAGCGCTGACCACAGCGTTGCCATCGAGCACGAAGAGACTGATGGCGGGACGGAGACGCGAGGGGACGGGGCGCCCGGCAAGAGTCTTCAGCGTGTCGTCATACGGCGGCCGGGCATGAGATGGCCCGGCGGGCAGAACGGCCGTCCAGCCCTGGAGGGGCACCACGTGAACCGGCAGCAGACCGCGCTGAGCCCAGGACACCACCGAGTCCGGCGAGCCCTGCAAGAGAAGCATCCCCCGCCCCTGCCAGGGCAGGTCCGACAGCTCAGCCACGGATCAGAGACTCCCCTTCTCGCTGGGGATGCCCTTGACCCGTGGGTCCAGGGCGACGGCGGAACGCAGGGCACGCGCCACCGCCTTGAACTGTGCCTCAACCAGGTGGTGCGGGTCGCGACCGGACAAGACACGCACGTGCAGGGCGATACCGCTGTGCTGGGCGAAGCTCTCCAGCACGTGAGCGGTCAGCGACCCGGTGTAGCTGCCGCCGATCACCACGTAGGCCTGACCGTCCGGCTCACCGGTGTGGACAAAGTAAGGCCGGCCGGCCACGTCAACGACAGCCTGAACGAGCGCCTCGTCCAGCGGGACCGTCGCGTCGCCGAAACGTGAGATGCCGCGTTTGTCGCCGAGCGCCTCTCTGAAGGCGTCCCCGAGCACGATGGCAACGTCCTCGACCGTGTGGTGGGCATCAACATCCACATCGGCGGTGGCCTGGATGCGCAGGTCGATCAGCGAGTGCTTGGCCAGGCTGGCGAGCATGTGATCGTAGAACCGCACGCCGGTGCTGATCTCGGAGTCCCCGCTGCCGTCGAGGTTGAGGCCCACCTCCACACTGCTCTCGTTCGTCGACCGCCTGAGGTGCGCGGAGCGCGGTGCTCCCTGGTGTCCGGCGACAGGGGCGTCATCGTCCTGATGGCGGCCTGTGGCGGCCTGCGCAAGCTGTTCACGCTGTTCTGTCACTGGAGCTGCTCCTGCCGGTGGGTTGGTGCGAGGCTGCGCATCGCCTCGAGGAATGCCCCGGTCTCCCAGGGTGTCCCCGCGGTGACACGAAGATGGTGGGCCAGACCGACGTCTCGAATCAGGATGCCCTGCTCCAGCAGTGCGCGCCAGGTCACCTGCTCGTCCAGAAGCCCGCCGAACAGGACGAAGTTCGCGTCGCTGGGCACCGGGTCCAGGCCCATCTCGATCAAGTCTGCCACGATGCGGTCGCGCTGGCCCTTGAGCAGCTCGACCGTGGCCAGCAACCCCCCGGCATGTTCCAGGGCCGCGCACGCGACCGCCTGGGTCTGCGCCGAGAGGTGATACGGGAGGCGGACCAGCCGGAGCGCCTCGATGAGCTCTGGATCGGCGGCGAGGTAGCCCAGCCGTCCCCCGGCCAGCGCGAAGGCCTTGCTCATGGTCCGCGTCACCACGAGCCGCGGACGCCCGTTGAGCAGGGTCAGCGCGCTGGGGGTGCCGGGGCGGGCGAACTCGGCATAAGCCTCGTCCACCACCACCAGCGCTCGTTGCCCGGCGTCATAGACCGCCTCGACGAGGTCCAGCCCGAGGGCGGTGCCGGTCGGGTTGTTCGGCGAGCAGAGGAAGACGATGTTCGGCTGGTGCGCCCTGACCTGCGCCACGGCTGAGGCGACGTCCAGATCGAAGGCCCCGGCGCCCTCGACCCCGCGGAATCCGTCGACCCAGGTGGTGCCGGAGGTCCGGGTGATGATCGGGTGCATGGAGTATGCCGGAGTGAAACCGAGGGCAACGCGGTCAGGGCCGCCGAACGCCTGGAGCAGGTGCAGCAGCACCTCGTTCGAGCCGTTGCCCGCCCACACCTGCTCGGGCCCGACAGCGACCTCGCCGGTATTCGTCAGATACGCCGCCAGGTCCTCGCGCAACCGCACGAACTCGCGGTCCGGATAGCGGTTCAGGCCTGATGCCAGCTCGGCAACGGAGGCGACGATCGCGTCGACGACGTCCTGGGGCACGGCATACGAGTTCTCGTTGGTATTCAACGGAACTGGCACGTCCAGCTGCGGCGCGCCGTAGGGCGTTCGACCCCGCAGATCAGGGCGCAGGAGATCGCTCAGGGAGCTGCCCATCCTCAGCTCACGTCCCCGGTGGTCGACTCGTCCTCGGGCGCAGGGTCCGGAAGGAGCCCACCTTCTCCGAAACGTGCCACCACGGCCTCACCGTGAGCGGGCAGGTCCTCGGCGCCGGCCAGGGTGATCACGTGGTGGGCGACCTCACGCAGCGCGGCCTGCGTGTAGTCCACGAGGTGGATGCCGCGCAGGAAGGACTGCACCGACAGCCCGCTGCTGTGACAGGCACATCCGCCGGTGGGCAGCACGTGGTTCGAACCGGCGCAGTAGTCGCCCAGGCTCACCGGTGCGAAGGCCCCGATGAAGATGGCCCCCGCGTTGCGGATCCGAAGAGCCACCGCCCGCGCATCCCGGGTCTGGATCTCGAGGTGTTCGGCGGCATACGCGTTGACCACGGTGATGCCGGCATCGAGGTCGTCAACCAGGACCACGCCGGACTGCCGGCCGGCCAGCGCGGTGGTGACCCGTTCGGTGTGCTTGGTCGCGACCATTCGGCGTACCAGAGCGGCCTCCACGCGCGCGGCGAGGTCCTCGCTGTCGGTGACCAGCACCGACGCGGCAAGGGTGTCGTGCTCGGCCTGGCTGATCAGGTCGGCGGCAACGTGCTCGGGGTCGGCACTGTCGTCGGCCAGCACCGCGATCTCGGTGGGTCCGGCCTCGGCGTCGATGCCGATGACGCCCTTCAACAGGCGCTTCGCGGCGGCGACGTAGATGTTGCCAGGACCGGTGACCAGGGTGACCGGCTCACAGACCACGCCACCGGCGTTCGGAGTGCCGTCACTACCCGGCTCGCGAGCGCCATAGGCGAACATGGCGATCGCCTGGGCCCCGCCCACGGCATACACCTCGTCGATGCCGAGCAGCTCGCACGCGGCAAGAATGGCTGGCGCAGGGTAGCCCGCGAATACTCCGGTGTTGTCCCGCTGCGGCGGGCTGGTGACCGCGATGGAGGCCACCCCGGCGATCTGTGCGGGCACGACGTTCATCACGACACTGCTGGGGTAGACCGCGACACCGCCGGGGACGTAGAGCCCCACCCGGTCGACCGGCAGCCAGCGCTCGACCACGGTCCCGCCGGGCGCCACCTGGGTGGTCCTGTCGGTCCGGCGCTGGTCCTCGTGCACGATGCGTACCCGCCGGATGGTCTCGGTCAGTGCCGCGCGCACCTGAGGGTCGAGGCCGTCCAGTGCGGACTTCAGGACCTGCGCCGGCACCCGCAGGCGCGTGGGCCGAACCCCGTCGAACCTCTCCCCGAGGTCGCGCAGGGCCTCGGCTCCACGATGGCCGACGTCCTCACAGATCGGTCGAACCGCGGACAGCGCCGCCTCGACGTCGAACTCGGCTCGGGGCAGCGCCTCTCGAAGAGAACGAGCATCCAGAGGTCGGCCACGCAGGTCAATACGGGAGATCACCCTCCCAGTTTAGGGTGATCCGTGCGCGAGACCGTCATGCGTCCAACCCCGGCGGATAATATGGTCCGTGATGCTGCCAAAGTTCTTGCCCGCCACCACGCTGGTCAGCGTCGAGGGAGTGGGCGGGCTGGTGCGCTTGGCCATCGTGGTGGTCGTCTGCGCCGCACTCGCCGCCCTCATCAATCACCGGGGACGGCTTGGACACGGGCTCGACGACCTTTCGGCCGCGCTGCGAGCGTGTCTCCAGCTCGGAGTCGTAGGGCTGCTGATCCTGGGTGTGCTGGGTTCCTGGTGGCTGACAGCGGGGTTCATCACCCTGATGCTTTCGGTGGCCTCTGTCACCGCGGGGCGGCGACTGAATCCGAAGGGCCAGTGGTGGTGGGGCTTCGCACCGGTTGTCCTCGGTGCCGTCCCCGTCGCGTTCGGCCTGATGCTGAGCGGCCTGATCCCCCGCGAGACCATCGCCGTGGTGCCGATCGTGGGCATCCTGATCGGTGGTTCGATGACCGCCACCACCCTGGCCGGCAAGCGTGCCCTGGACGCGCTGCGAACCCGCCATGGAGAGTATGAGGCGGCTCTCTCGATCGGGCTGATGCCTCGCGACTCCGCCCTCCTCGTAGCGCGCGCTGATGCCGCGCTGGCCCTTGTCCCGGGGCTGGACCAGACCCGGACGGTCGGGCTGGTGACCCTGCCCGGCGCCTTCGTCGGGATGCTGCTGGGGGGCGCTTCACCGCTGCAGGCAGCGGCCGTCCAGCTGGTGGTATTGGTGGCCCTGCTGCTGGTGCAGGCCATCGCCGTGCTCATCACGGTCCAGCTGGTGGCAGCCGGATATTTCAGCCCACCCGTGACCGAGTAGCTGAACAGCCCGGGCTTAGCCGGGTGGACCCTGACGGCGAGATGCGTCTCGATCCATACGCGGCGTCGCAGCTGTTACAGCGCGACAATCTGCCAGGGCTTGCCCGGGTCGGACCTTGCCGCGACGTGGCCAGGTCCCATCGTGGCCAGGTCAGCAATGGAGGTGTTCCACTGCACGGCGTGGCTGATCTGAGTGATCATCGACGCTCCGGGCATGTTCATGTCACTGACTCCGTCTCCGATGCGCCAGGAACCGTCCGCCGTGTGCACGACCTCGCGCGCTGGTACGTCGCCAGAGAGAACCGTCCCCTGGACCACGGCACCGAGGTCCTTCGGAAAGCGCCCATCCTGAAAAGGGAAGGGGAGATGCTCGCGGATCTCATGTGAGTCCGAGAAATGCTCCACGCCGTCCGTCGGCTGACCGATGATGTCCATCACAGCATGCTGCCATGCTTACATCCAGGGGTTGGCCACCTCCCCTCCTTCGCCCCTCCCGCCCTGGACCGAGCTGTCTGCGAGGTTCGCATCTGAGACAGTCGCCAAACGGTATCGGTGGGCCAGATGCCTGTCGTCTCAGGACTGGAGATGCGCTGGCGAAGGGACCGCATCCCGAGTTGGACTCCGGGAACCGGCGCAGAACGGCAGCTCGGCAGAGCCTCGGCCATCGGTGAATGTCGGCGACTCCTGCTTCACCGATGCGCGGTCATACCCGCGCCGGGCCCACGGGCCAGACCGGTGAGCTTCAAGCACTGCCCACACGACCTTCCCCCCGTCCTCCGTGGGCATCACCCCGAATACCCGCGAGAGACCGGCAACGACGGTAAGACCACGCCCGGACAGGCCAAGAACCGAATGCCGCTGTTGCGGCAGAGCAGGACCATGGTCGCGAACGGTCAGCCGCAGGGCCCCCAGGGTCCACGCCACTGACACCTCGATGTCGGTGCCGGCATTGATGGTCGAGCTGGCCACGATCTCGCTGGTCACCAGGCTGGCAAAGGGAATGGCCCGACCCAGCCGCCAGTCCAGCAGGGTTCGCGTGACAAAGTCCCGCGAGGCGCGTGGCGCGGTGGGGTGAGCCGCCAGCCTCAGCCTCTCGACGTCCAGAACCGGAGTCGCCAGCACCGCGGTGACCGCGGAGAACAGGGAGGCACTGACGATCAGCTGCTGACCCAGGGGATGAACAGCCAGAGCCTCGCGCACATTCGGGTCGGCGCTGGCTACGGCTACCGGTATCCCCGGCCAGTCGCGCACATGGCGCCCCGCGGTCGCAAGCACCTCGATGGCGACGAGGTCGGCGCCCTCGAGAACCGCCGAGAGGTCGCACACCACGCCGCGTGGCCCGTCAGCCAGAGCCAGCTGGATCGCCCGGTCCAGATCCTCGACGACGTCACTGAGCCGGCCCGAAACCTCCACGACCGCCACCTCACGGATGACGCGCCTCCTGGCGCGCAGCCGAGGACTCGCGGCCCGGCGACCGGCCGACTGAGCTGGGAGCTGGGCCGGAAAGGCTGCAGGGAACTGCGTGGGGAACTGGGTGGGGTTTCGACCCACCGGGCGGTCTGTGGGGAGATCTCGGGGATCGGTCGGCTGCTGCACCATGATGGACTCGTTTCGGGGGGTCCCGGAAAAAGGACACGAGCCGCCAGAGGTCGGGAGCAGCACGGGGAACAGCCGGCGTCACCGGGGTCTGGGGGGACGAAGCATCTCAAACCTAACACCCGCGACACTATTGAACCTACAACCCCGATCGAAGGCCGCCCGCTGAAGTCAGACCTGAAGCTGTTCGCTGAGCTGCTCCTGCTGACGAAGCCTGGAGGCGGGTGGACTCCCCGCGCACGTGGTCACCCGGACCACCTTGCCGGTGTCGTAGGCATCCCGGCCCGGGCCGCTAGCCGACGCCCACCTGATCCATCAGGAACGCCAGCTCCCAGGCGCACTGCTTCCAGGCGTCATACCGGCCGCTGCTGCCACCGTGACCCGCGACCATCTCGATCTTGAACAGGATCGGCCGGGACACCGGGTCACTGGTCACGGTCTCCCGCAGGCGGGCGACCCACTTGGCAGGTTCGACGAAGAACACGCGGGTGTCATTCAGGCTCGTCGTCGCCAGGATGGCCGGATAGTTGACCGAGGCAATGTTCTCGTACGGCGTGTAGCTCTTCATGTACCGGTAGACGTCCTCATGGTGCAGGGGGTCGCCCCACTCCTCCCACTCCGGCACGGTCAGCGGGAGCGAGGGGTCGAGGATCGTGGTCAGCGCATCGACGAACGGGACCGCCGCATGGATCGCCCTGAATCGCTGAGGCGCGAGGTTGGCGACCGCCCCCATCAGCAACCCGCCGGCTGAGCCACCCTCTGCCACAAGACGATCGGGCGCAACCCATCCGGAGCTCACCAGATGGTCGGCACAGGCCAGGAAGTCGGTGAAAGTGTTCTTCTTGTACTTCATCTTGCCGGAGTCGTACCACTGGCGCCCCATCTCGCCACCCCCGCGCACATGGGCAATGGCGTAGACGAATCCCCGGTCAAGCAGCGACAGCCTGGCCACCGAGAAGTAGGGATCGCTACAGATCTCGTAGGAGCCGTAGCCGTAGAGCAGGCCCGGAGCCGTGCCGTCCGCCAACACGTCCCGACGACGGATGAGGGAGATCGGCACCAGCGTCCCGTCCGCGGCAGTAGCCCACTCGCGGCTCTGCTCGTAGTCGGCGGGGTCATAGCCGCCCAGCACCGTCTGGGCCTTGAGCAGGGTGTACTCACCGGTCACCAGGTCATAGTCCGAGATGGTCCTGGGAGTAACCATCGAGCCGAACACGATCTGCAGGGCACCGGTCTCGTACTCCGGGTTGTTGCCGGTGCCGACGGAGTACAGCGGCTCGTCGAATGTGAGATCTTCCGCCGGGCCAAAGCCTGAGGCGGCCGACGGGTCGCGCGGCATCACCCTTAGTGCCGTCAGCCCGTCACGTCGCAGGGTCACCACGGCGTGGGAGGCGAACGCCTCGACCCCGAGCAGACGCTCGCCGGCCACGATCTCGGCCAGCGGCGACCACTGATCGGGCCGGGTGGCGCCCAGCGGTGCCTGGGCCAGCTCAAAGTCCGGGTGGTTCGCGTTATGCACGATCAGCAGCCGATCCCCGGCCGGCTCGACATCGTACTCGACCCCATCACGGCGAGGCGCTACCACCGTCGGGACACCCAGTGGAGCGGCCGCATCGAGCAACAACACCTCGGAGGTGAGCTTGGAACCCACCTGGATGATCACCCAGGCGTCGTCGCGGGAGGACTCGATGCCCATCCAGAAGCGCTCGTCCGGCTCCTCGAAAACCAGGGCATCCTCGATGGCCGGGGTGCCGACCTCATGACGCCACACCTGATGGGGGCGCCACGACTCGTCCATCCTGGTGTAGAAAAGATAGAGCCCGTCCGCCGACCACACGGCGCCATAGCCGATCTCGGTAACTGCGTCGTCGACCACCACGCCGGTCTCGATGTCCCTGACCCGCAGAGCGAAACGCTCGTCGCCCTCGACGTCCACGGCATATGCGACCTGGCGCCCGTCCAGGCTGACCTCGAAGGCTCCGAGGGAGAAGAACTCGTGCCCCCCGGCCTCCTCATTGCCGTCCAGCAGAACCTGCTCACCATCGGGGGTGACCCCCGGTTCGGGCTGTGGCCGTCCCTGACCAGCCACCTTGCGGACCCGGCACTGGGCGGCATACTGCTTGCCCTGGAACGTTCGGGAGTAGTACCACCAGCCCCGGTAGGCCTCGGCCACCGACAGGTCCGTCTCCTGGGTCCGGGACTTGATCTCGTCGAAGATCCGGGCCCGCAACGGCTCGAGGTGGCTCGTCATGGCCTCTGCATAGGCGTTTTCGTTCTTGAGGTGCGCGATGACCTCCGGATCATCCTTGTCCCGGAGCCACTCGAACGGGTCGATGACCCGGTCGCCGTGGTGCACGCGTTCATGCTCGAGGTGTTGGGTGACGACAGGCTCGACAAAGTTCACAACGGCACGGTAGCCGACAACCCCACCGGGTCCTGAGCAGACACCCAGCTCTGGCTGGCCAGGAGCGCCAGCACCGCCCACCGCCCGCGGCCGCTGAGGTCGAAAGGTCAGGGCGCGGCAGCCAGTATGTCGTGCCCGTCGGCCGCGGGTGCGGGCCGGCCCGCTATCGGGACGGTCCGCAGGAACAGCGAGAGCAACAGGGTGCCCAGGGTAAGAGCGCCGCACAAGGCGGCCACCAGCGGCCAGCCCCCGGTTGACCATGCTGTTCCGGCCAGACCACCAAAGATCGACGCACCGAGATAGTAGGACACGAGGTAGAGCGAGGCCGCCTGCCCGATGCCGCCTGAGGACAGATCGGCCCGTGCCGCGACCCATCCGCTGCTGACGCCGTGGACCGCGAAGAACCCGCCCGTCACGACAGCGAGTCCGAGCACGACCACTGGCAGCGGCTCGGCCAAGGTCAGCAGGAAGCCGACAAGAGTCACCACCGCTCCCCCCGGGACCACGACCCGCCGGCCCAGCCTGCCGGCCAGTCGCCCGGCCGCTGGCGAGGTGACGACCCCGACGAGATAGACCAGGAACACGAACCCGCTGACTGACAGCGGCAGATGGTACGGCGCACCGGTCAGCCGGAAGCCGATGGCGTTGAAGGCGGCGGTGAAGCTGCCCATCGCCGTGGCCGCGATGCCGTACAGCGCCAGCTGGGCCGGGTCACGCAGCAGCCGTCCGGACATCCGCGCCAGAGAACGAGGGGACGATGGGGCCGGCGTGAACCGCCGTGACGGCGGAAGAAGGGTGATCGCGGCGACAGCACTGACCAGCCCCAGCAGAGCCACCCCGCCAGCGGCCAGACGCCAGCCTCCCAGGTCGGCAAGGACTCCCCCCAGAAGGCGCCCGAGCAGGCCGCCGATCGCCGTCCCGCCCACGTAGAGACCCGCTGCCCGTGCGTGGCTGTCGTGGTGGATCTCTTCACGCAGGTAGGCAATGGCCACCCCGGGCAGACCACCCAGCGCCAGGCCCTCGACGAGGCGCAGGACCAGCAGCAGGTTCCAGCTCGGGGCATAGGCGCAGGCCAGGCCCACCAGACTGGACATGACGAGCGACCAGCGCAGGAGCGGGGTTCGCCCGACCACCTCGGACAAGGGTCCTGCCACCAGAAGCGCGATGGACAGACCGAGGGTCGCCACCGAGACGCTCAGGGCGCTCTGGCCCTCGCTGACCCGGAAGTCACGCGCCAGCTCGGGCAACAACGGCTGGGTCGTGTACAGCAGCGAGAAGGTGCCCAGGCCGAGAAAGAAGAGTCCCACCATGACTCGCCGGTATGCCGGGGTGCCCGCCGGGTATCCGCGCCAGGCCCCCGAGGATGCTGCCTGCCCAAGACCCGCCGCGTCCGCACTCACGTCAGGCAGGCCGGCCCCAGCAGAGCTTTCAGGTCACCGAAGAGCGCCGGAGACGCCGTGACCCTCAACGAGTCGTCCAGTCGCATCAGCACCGAGCGCCCCGGCTGGGTGAGCTTGAGATGTACCTCGGTGACACCGGGGTGCTCGCCCAGCACCCTCTTGATCCGTTCCGCGACGCCGTTGGTCGCCCTGGCAAGCGGCAGGTTCACCACGACGGGCCCGCGCGGCCCGTCCTTGATGTCGGGAAGGGTGAGCTCCTGGGCGAAGATCGTCGGAGTCTCGTCCCGGCGGTTCAGACGCCCGCGCACCACGCAGACCACGTCATGGCTCAGCATCGTCGACACGGTCAGGTAAGCCGAGGGAAAGAAGAGACACTCGATGGCACCGTCGAGATCCTCCACGGTGGCGATGGCCCAGAGGTCGCCCTTCTTGGTGCGTTTGATCTGCAGGCCGGTGATCAGCCCGGCGATGGTGACGTTGGCCCCGTCCGGCTTGCTGTCGTCGCCGGTCAGGGAGGCGATCGAGGTGTCGGCGTGCTGGGCGAGCACGTGCTCGATGCCGAACAGCGGGTGGTCGGAGACATAGAGTCCGAGCATCTCGCGCTCGAAGGCGAGCAGGGTCGTCTTGTCCCACTCCGTCGTCGGAATCGGGGGCATGACGAGCAGGGAGGTCGAACGGCCGGCAGACCCTCCGCCGTCATCCCCGGGCCCACCCGCGCTGTCACCGAAGCTGAAGCCCCCGAACAGCGAGTCCTGGCCGATGGCCTCCTGCTTCTTCTCGTCCACCAAGGCGTCGACGTAGGCCTCGTGAACCCGCACCAGCCCCTGTCGGGTGTGTTGCAGGGAGTCGAAGGAGCCACCCTTGATCAGCGACTCGATGGTGCGCTTGTTGCACACGACCGCCGGCGACTTGCGGACGAAGTCCTCGAAGGACAGGAACCGCCCCTTGTCCTCGCGCGCGGCCACGATCGCCTCGACCACGTTGTGGCCGACGTTGCGGATGGCCGCCAGCCCGAACCGGATGTCGGTGCCGACAGCCGTGAAGTTGGCCGAGCTCTCGTTGACGTCCGGCGGCAGGACCTTGATGCCCATCCGGCGGCACTCGTTCAGGTAGAGCGCCGACTTGTCCTTGTCGTCGCGAACGCTGGTCAGCACGGCGGCCATGTACTCCGCCGGGTAGTTTGCCTTCAGATAGGCGGTCCAGTAAGAGACAAGGCCGTATGCCGCGCTGTGCGCCTTGTTGAACGCGTAGTCCGAGAAGGGGACCAGGACGTCCCACAGGGCCTTGATGGCCGCGGGGCTGAAGCCGTTGGCCACCATGCCCGCCTCGAAGCCGAGGTACTCGGCGTCCAGCACCGAGCGCTTCTTCTTGCCCATCGCGCGGCGAAGCAGGTCGGCCTTGCCAAGGGTATAGCCGGCCAGCTTCTGGGCGATCTCCATGACCTGCTCCTGATACACGATCAGGCCGTAGGTCGTGCCCAGCAGCGGCTCCAGCGCCTTGGCGAGTTCCTTGTGCGGGTAGGAGATCTCCTGCTGATGGTTCTTGCGCAGGGCATAGTTGGTATGCGAGTTCGCGCCCATCGGCCCGGGCCGGTAGAGCGCGCCGACCGCCGAGATGTCCTCGAAGTTGTCAGGCTTCATCAGCCGCAGCAGCGCCCGCATCGGCCCGCCGTCGAACTGGAAGACCCCCAAAGTGTCGCCACGGCCGAGAAGCTCGTAGGTGACCGGGTCGTCCAGGGTCTTGCTCAGCGCGTCGAGGTCGATCTCGTCGCCGCGGTTGCTGCGGACGTTGATCAGCGCGTCGTCCAGGATGGTCAGGTTGCGCAGGCCCAGGAAGTCCATCTTGACCAGGCCGAGTGCCTCACAGCTCGGGTAGTCGAACTGGGTGATGATCTGGCCGTCCTGCTCGCGGCGCATGATCGGGATCAGGTCGAGCAGCGGCTCACTCGACATGATGACACCCGCGGCGTGCACGCCCCACTGGCGCTTCAGGCCCTCAAGGCCCAATGCGGTCTTGACCACCTCCTGGGCCTGCGGGTCCTCGTCGTGCACCTGCCGGAAGCTGGCCGCCTCGCTGTAACGCTTGTGCTCGGGGTCGAAGATCCCCGACAGCGGAACGTCCTTGCCCATGATCGCCGGGGGCATCGCCTTGGTGAGCTTCTCCCCCATCGAGAACGGGAAGCCCATCACCCGCGAGGCGTCCTTCACGGCCTGCTTGGCCTTGATGGTGCCGTAGGTGACGATCTGGGCGACCCGCTCCTCGCCATACTTCGCGGTGACGTAGTGGATCACCTCACCACGGCGACGCTCGTCGAAGTCGATGTCGAAGTCGGGCAGCGACGCCCGCTCAGGGTTCAGGAAGCGTTCGAAGATCAGGCCGTGCCTCAGCGGGTCGAGGTCGGTGATCTCCATGACGTACGCGCACATGGAACCCGCGCCCGACCCGCGACCCGGACCGACCCGGATACCGTTCCTCTTGGACCAGCCGATGAAGTCGGCGACGACCAGGAAGTACCCCGGGTAGCCCTTGGAGACGATGACCTCCGTCTCGTACTCCGCCTGCCTGCGCACCTCGTCCGGGACTCCGGCCGGGTAGCGCACGTGCAGGCCTCGCTCCACCTCCTTGATGAACCAGGAGGTCTCGTCCTCGCCCTCCGGGCACGGGAAGCGGGGCATGTAGGCGCCCTCACCCTCGTGGAACGTGACGTCGCACCGCTCCGCTATCCGGAGCGTGTTGTCGCAGGCCTCGGGCAGCTCACGCCAGAGGTGACGCATCTGCTCGGGGCTCTTGAGGTAGAACTCGTCGGCGTCGAACTTGAACCGGTTCGGGTCCATAAGGGTCGAGCCGGACTGCACGCAGAGCAGCGCCGCATGGGCCTTGGCGTCCTCGGCCTTGGTGTAGTGCAGGTCGTTGGTCGCCAGCAGCGGAAGGTCGAGGTCCTTGGACAGCCTCAGCAAATCCTTGATGGTCCGGCGCTCGATCTCGATGCCGTGGTCCATGACCTCGCAGTAGAAGTTCTGCGCGCCGAAGATGTCGCGGAACTCGGACGCCGCCTGGACCGCCTCACGGTACTGGCCCTGGCGAAGCCGGGTCTGGATCTCACCTCCGGCGCACCCTGTCGTGCCGATGAGGCCCTCGCCGTAGGTCGCCAGCAGCTCACGGTCGATCCGGGGCTTGAAGTAGTAGCCCTCCATCGAGGCCAGCGAGCTCATCCGGAAGAGGTTGTGCATTCCCCCGGTGTTGTGGGCAAGCAGAGTCATGTGGGTGTAGGCACCGGAACCGGAGACGTCGTCGCGCCCGCCGTCACCGAACTTGACCCGGGTCTTGTCCGTGCGATGCGTGCCCGGCGTGAGGTAGGCCTCAAGGCCGATGATCGGCTTGATCCCGTGCTTGCGTGCCTTCGACCAGAACTCGTAGGCCCCGAAGATGTAGCCGTGGTCGGTCGTGGCCACGGCCGGCATGCCCATCTGTGAGGCGGTGTCCATCAGCTCGTCGATGCGGGCTGCGCCATCGAGCATTGAATACTCGGTGTGCACGTGCAGGTGGACGAAGCTCTGGTCGGGAGAACCCGCTGCGGAGGAGGACATCTGAGACATTGGCACAGAGTCTATGCCGCAATAAGGACAAGGCCGGTATGCCGCTCCGCCGTGACCTGCGCAACCCGAGCTTGCTCCGTTCAGGCCGCTTGCGCAGGCGAGAATCGGCCCGAGGACCGGCCTGAAATGAGCAAAGCGGCCTCAGGTGAGCAAGGTCTCGCTAGCCGCCGATGCGGTCCAGAGCAGTCTGCAGATCCGCCGGGTAGGGGCTGGCGAAGCTGACCCGCTCGCCGCTGCTGGGGTGCTGGAACCCGAGCCCGACCGCGTGCAGCCACTGGCGCCCCAGCCCGAGCCTCTTGGCCAGCACAGGGTCTGCGCCGTAGGTCAGGTCCCCTACGCAAGGATGGCGCAGGGCGGAGAAGTGAACCCGGATCTGATGGGTTCGTCCGGTCTCGAGGTGGACCTCCACCAGCGATGCGGACCGGAAGGCCTCAAGAACCTCGTAGTGGGTCACGCTCGGCTTGCCACTGGCGGTCACCGCGAACTTGTAGTCGTGGTTGGGATGACGGCCGATCGGAGCGTCGATGGTGCCGCTGAGCGGGTCGGGCAGTCCCTGGACCAGAGCGTGGTAGGTCTTGTCGACGGTGCGCTCCTTGAAAGCCCGCTTGAGCACGGTGTAAGCGTGCTCACTCTTGGCGACCACCATCAGACCGCTGGTCCCCACGTCGAGGCGGTGCACAACGCCGCGACGCTCCTCCGCGCCCGAGGTGGAGATCCGATAGCCGGCTGCCGCCAGACCGCCGATCACCGTCTGACCGGTCCAGCCAACACTCGGGTGGGCTGCAACCCCCACGGGTTTGTCCACGACCACCAGGTCGTCATCGTCATGGACAACGGTCATCCCCGGCACGGGATCGGCGACCACGGCCAGACCGCTTGAGGAGGGCGCAGCGGGCAGCGTCACCTCCAGCCAGGCGCCCGCCGACAGCCGATCTGACTTGCCCACGGTGCGCTGGTCGACGGTCACCGAGCCTGACGTCGCCAAGTCAGCGGCTCTGGTGCGGGAAAGACCGAACAGCCTCGCCAGAGCCGCGTCGACGCGTTCTCCCTCGAGGCCGTCCGGCACGGACAGCGAACGAACATCAGACATCGTGATCTGGTCCTGCCGACTTCTCGGGGAGCGTCTGCTCAGGGGGTGTGATGGGCTGTCCCTGCGGCTTCTCGTGCTTGCCGGGTTTGTTGCCGGGCGAGCGCGTTCCGTCGATATTGATACCACGGAAGGCCAGCACGGCTATCAGCACCGCTGCGCTGACAATGGCCGAGTCGGCAATGTTGAAGATGGGGTAGTGCGGCAGCTGCAGGAAGTCCACCACGTGTCCGCGGCCTGGTCCCGGGGCCCTGAACATGCGGTCGGTCAGGTTGCCCAGCGACCCGGCGAGCAGCAACCCCAGGGCAAGCGCCCAGCCCAGGCTGCCCAGGCGCCGGGCGGATATCAGGATGAACACGACAACCGAGCTGGCGATCGCGGTCAGGAACCAGGTCGCCCCGGTGCCGATCGAGAAGGCGGCCCCGGAGTTGCGGATCAGGTTGAGCCGTAGCGCCGACCCGATCACCTCACGCGGCTGATCCGGCTGGAGGTTGGCAGTGGCCCAGGCCTTCGTCAGCTGGTCGGCCACATAGACCGGCACAGCCACGATCATCAGCGCCGGGTACAGCCGTCGTCGTGGTGTCGATGACGCGGTGGCGGACTGGTTCGCGGACGGTGAGGTGATCAGCGGCGCTCCTGCTTGGATTTGCATGTCATACATAGCGTCGCACGAGGGAAGGCCAGCAGACGATTCTTGCCGATCGGGCTACCGCACGACTCGCAGACGCCATAGCTGCCGTCGAGCAGTCGAGCGAGCGCCCGTGCGCTCTGTTCGAACACCCCCCGGGCGTTGTTGGCCAGCGAGATCTCCTGCTCACGCTCGAAGGTCGCGGTCCCCGCATCGGCCTGGTCATCGCCGGAGCCCTCACCCGCATCGCGCATGAGATCGACCAGATCGAGCTCGGCCACCGATATCTCTCGCTGCAGGCGCTCAATCTCGGCCTCTAGGTCAGCGCGGACCGTCGCAAGCTCCCTGGGCGTCCAGGGCGTCTCGTTCTCGCGCACCCGAAGCCGCTGGGGCCGCGCACTTGCCCTCACCGCGGCCTTGGGTGAGCCAGATCCCTTGGCGGCGCTCCCCGGCTGAGCTGGCTCCTTGGCCGCAGGCTTCCTGACCGCAGGCTTCGCAGAGGTCTTGGCCGCGGTCCCGTTCTTCGCGGCGGCCTCGGTCGCGGTCATTCCGGCGGCTCTTGCTCCCTGCGCGCTCGTCTTCGTCGATGCGGTCCTGGCCGAGGCAGCCTTTTGCGTGGGCAGGCCCTTCTTGGTGGCTGAGGTTGCTTTCTTGACAGCCATGATCCGCCTTCCATGATGGCACTTCGTCGTCCCCAACGAACACGGACATGTCGCGTGAGGATACGGCCATCTGGCGCGGTACTC
>JACMPC010000269.1 GCA_014377705.1 Dermatophilaceae bacterium | reverse complement strand
GCCGACGCGGAGTCCGTGACGTAGTTGGGCGCGAAGTCCGTCGATCCGGGCTGACCGGACTTGCGCTCCACCGAGTAGGTCGCGACCTGGCCGGCTGCCGGCATGGTCTCCATGTTGAGCAGCCCATCGGCGCCGTAGAAGCGCTGGCGGGCGGCGGTGACATGGGTGCGTCCCATGCCGTCCCCGAGGAGGTAGATGACGTTGTTGATCCGGCCGTGGTTGCTGTCCGCGGCCGAGGCGGTATTCACTGTGGTCACCCCGGCGCCGGCGACACCGGCGAGTACGACGAGCGCCATGGCGGTGGCACGGTTGCGAGATCGCATGCTTGTGTTCTCCCTGTCTGGCACGTCGGCCATCGACGCCGCCATGCGTGAACCTACGGAGTCCAGGGGTACGCTCGGCCGGGCTCTCGTGAACAGTGCTGGACCGCCACGTGAACGGCACGCGGCGCGCTCTGGCCGGCTGTCGCCATCGCATGGGTTAGGGAGTCGAAGCGTCCGCCGCGCGGGCGGCTACCCTGACGCGAGGCCAGCGATCCGCCCATCAACCCCGTGTCGTGGTCCGCCAGGTTTGGCGTTGCCAGCCATCCGACCGGCGGCTCGTCTCGGCGATCATGTGGACGAGCATCCGGTGCAGGGTCACCTCGTGCCGGCCCGGCCACCAGGGCACCTCTCCAAGGGTGTCGAGGTCGAACGCCCCTACCGTGGCGAGGGCGGTCACCCGGCGATAGCGGTCGACGATCCGCGCGCGAGTCTCATCCTCGGCGGCCCACACGTCGCCCTGCGGCCCGGCGTCGCCGTCCCACCAGGCCACGTCCTCGGTGCAAGGCCGGTCGAAGACGAAGGCTAGGTACAAAGCCTCGACGATCGTCATTACTTGACCAGGCCGAGGAGGTGGTCCACGCCGACGAACGGGGCGGGCGGTCGTCGGTGCGGGGCGCGGGCGGCCCTCCTTGGCTCGTACGATTCACACGATGGCCGACCGCGGTTCACCCGCGGTGGTCGCCGGCGTGGCAGCGTGGGCGAGGACCCAACCCCCGACTCCCAGGTGTCCTTCATGCGACTCGCCCCACTTGCAAGCCCGCTCGCCGCGCTTGCCGCCCTGTCGACGGCGGTCGTCCTCAGCCTGACCTCGGCCGCCCAAGCCGGGGTGGACACGCCCGGCCAGGACAAGCCCGGGCACTACTCGTTCGCAGTGATCGGTGACGTGCCCTACGGCGCCGACCAGATCGCCAAGTTCCCGTCATGGATCGGCCAGATCAACGCGGCCGAGCCGGAGTTCACCATCCACGTCGGCGACATCAAGAACGGCTCCTCGCGCTGCGACGACGCCTACTACAGGTTGATCCGCTCCGACTTCGACCTCTTCCAGGGTCCGCTCGTCTACACCCCTGGAGACAACGAGTGGACCGACTGCCATCGCGTGAACAACGGCGCTTACCAGCCGCTCGAGCGGCTGGCCCACGACCGGTCGGTGTTCTTCGACCACCCCGGCGTGAGCCTCGGCCAGGAACCCATGGAGGTGGCCTCCCAGGCGGCCGATGGGCTGCCCGAGAACGTCATGTTCCGCAAGCAGCGCGTCGAGTTCGCCGTCCTGCACGTCGTTGGCAGCAACGACGACCTGCAGCCCTGGACCGGCATCGGCAACGCCGTCGCCACCCCCGACCAGATCGCCGAGGAGCAACACCGGATGGCCGGCGCGGTCGCGCAGGTGCACGCAGCTTTCGCGGCGGCTCGTCAGAAGCAGGATCGGGCCGTGGCACTCTACCTCCAGGCCGACATGTTTGACCCGACCTACCAACCCCCGGCGACCGACATCTCGGCGTACAAGCCGCTTGTGCAGGCAATCATCGACGAGTCCTCCTCGTACACCGGCGACGTCTACCTCGTCAACGGCGACAGCCACCTCTACAACAGCGACCACCCATTAGCGCCGGGCTCGCCGCTGCTGGACCGCTACACGGCCCTCGGCGTCACGGGCTCGGCCGCGAGCGTGGAGCGCATCACCGTCGATGGCTCCAACAACAACCTCGACTGGCTCAAGGTCACGATCAACCGACCCGGCGCCGTCGAAACTCTCTCGTGGGAGCGGGTGCCGTACACCTCCTGACGCGGCCGGCCCTGTTCGCGCTAGCTCACCAGCGGCGCGACGGCCTTCACTAACGACGGGAGCTCCTCACCCCGTGGATCGCTCACTCCACGCGGCGCGAGCGCACCGTGGCGCTGATCGTCATGGCAGCGGATACTGACTTGCTGCGGTGATTTCGGATGGTGGGCCTTCCTGAAGTGAGGGTTCTATTGGAATGAGAATCAGCAGTGACTGCATCACGGAGACGGTTCAGCCAGGAGTTCAAGGACGAGTTGTGTCAGGAGGTCATTACGCCCTCGAATACGATCAAGGATGTCGCTGTCGCTGTCGCTGTCGCTTACGGCGTCGGGCCTGGGACGCTGCGGAACTGGCTGGTCAAGTACCGCGACGCCCACGGCGGCACTGAGACTGAGCTGGCGATCGATGAGCGGGCACGGCTCAAGGAGTTGGAGTGGGAGAATTCCGAGCTCCGCGCAGAGACGGCGTTCTTGAAAAAAACGCACTTCGCGCGGGAGCAGCGACAGTGAGCAAGTACGAGTACATCGACTCCTGCAAGAACGATCCATCCGAGTCGAGTGCGCTTTACAAGATGTGCGTCTGGTTGGCGGTGTCGACCTCGGGGTTCTATCACTGGTTGTCGCGTCCGACGTCGGCCACAGCTGCCCGCAGGCAGGCGCTGACGGTCAAGGTGCTTGCGTTCTTCACCGCGTCGGGCGGCACGTACGGGTATCGGCGGATCCATGCCGACCTGGCCGGTGAGGGCACCGAGTGCTCACCGGAGCTGGTCCGTCAGATCATGCGCGATCAGGCTCTGGTGGCCTGTCAGCCCAGACCGTTCAGGGTCACCACAGAGGCTGATGCGGCCGCGGCGGCGGGCATGCCCGATCTGGTCGATCGGGACTTCGCGGTCGACCGTCCGGGGGTCAAGTTCGTCGGTGACATCACCTACATCCACACCTGGGCCGGTTTCATCTACTTGGCGACGGTGATCGACTGCTACTCCAAGAAGGTCGTGGGCTGGTCGATCGCCGATCACATGCGCACCGAACTGGTCGCTGACGCGTTGAAGGACGCCGCCGCGACCACAGTGATCGAACCCGACGCGATCTTCCATTCCGACCGCAGCGTCTACACCTCAGCCGACTATCGAGCCCTCGTGACGGGGTTGGGGATGCGTTCCTCGATGGGCAGAACGGGCGTGTGTTGGGATAACGCGATGGCCGAATCGTTCCTCTCAGCGTTGAAGAACGAACGCGTCCACCGGACCGTCTACGCCACAAAATCCCAGGCCAGACGCGACGTCATCGCCTACATCGAGGGGTTTACAACACCCGCAGACGCCACTCAGCGCTCAGCTATAAACGACCGAACGACGTGCACTACGGTTACATCCAGCCAGCCACGGCAGCATAGGAAATCCATCAAATCCGCCGTCCGAAATCAGCGCAGCAGGTCAGATGAGCACCACAAACTGAGTCAGCTCATCCATAGACCGCCGCTACTGGTCGATGAATGGCGCGATGTCGATCCTCTGGCACATCGATTCCCAACCCTCCCAGAACTCCAGGACACCGAGGCGCTTGTCCGCGGCGTGTTTCGTTCTGCTCGCGAGGAACAAAAACCGCCACTCGACGGCATCTGAGGGTCTCGCTATAGGAGCGAGCCCTTGCAGCCAAGCTTGCGAACATTGATGCGGTGCGTGGCGTGTTCCCGCGGCACCTGAGCGAATCCGGCCAACAGTTTTCAGACAGAGGTCACTGCGGGGCAATGCCCAGTTGAGTCAGCAGGGTGATCTCGTCAGTACTCCCCCAACGCTCGACCATTCGGTCATCCTCGAACCGGCTTATCTGTAGGGCGTGCACCTGGACCGATCTGCCGGTCGGCTCGTGCCCTTTGAACGGTCCCTCGTGTGTTCCCGTTATCGTGTAGGCGAAACTGACATTGTCGTCATCG
>JACMPC010000268.1 GCA_014377705.1 Dermatophilaceae bacterium | reverse complement strand
GGTGTCTGACAGCGTTGTCGCCTCAACCAGGGTCCGCCTTGCTCGGGCAACGATGCTGGCACTGACGACGGTGGCCACCATTGTGGCGCTCCTCACCACGCCGTTCAGCGCCGAGGAGGGGGAGTTCATCCACGCCCTGCGCAACGGGGAGATCCAGTTTGTTGCCGTCGGCCACTCGGCTGACTTCTCATCCGCATCTGGCTTCACCACGACTGAGCCCAACGCTCAAGACGACATCGCGGTCTCCTGGGTGAACCGCGTCGGTTTCCGCCGTGAGGCTGTCCTTGACCAGTTGCGGGGATCGGCCCAGAGCGTCGAGTCCACTCCGCCGGACACCCAGCCGTCCGAGCGGCGGGTCCATCGAGGTGTTCGACTACCCCGGCTCCGGCCATCTGTTCACTGACCTGACGCTGCCCGCCGAGTACGACCCGGTCGCCACCAGGATTTCTGGCGGCGCGTCCTGCCGTTCGTCCGGGCGTGCGGCTGACCGCGCCCGGCGGCACGCGCTCAGCGCTGCGCGTGGTCCATCGCTCGGGAGATCGCTCCCATGAGCTCAGAGCGGAGCCCGAGCCCAGCGGTTCGCACGTCCACTGCCTGGGCGATGGCGGGCTGGGTGTAGCGGTCGATGGACTCTCGCACTCCGGCGACAAGGGGCTGTCCTGCTGTCCCGAGCTCTCCGCCGAGGATGATCGCTGCGGGGTTAAGGCAGTTGCAGAGCTCGGCCAGCACTCGTCCGAGAGTGCGGCCAGCCTCCGTGACGACCCGCGCGGCGACCGGGTCTTCGGTGATCGAGTCCAGGGACAGGCCCTCGTCGGGGAAAGCGTTTCGGAGCCTGATGTGCTCGAGCTGGCGCTGGACCTCAGTGATCGAGACGACGGTTTCCAGGCAGCCCCTGTTGCCGCAGCGGCACCAGCTGGCGGCGCCCGGTAGCTGGGTGTGGCCGATCTCCCCGGCAATGCCGATGGAGCCGCGGTATGACTCGCCATTCAGGACGATCCCGGCGCCGATGCCGCGAGAAACCTTGATGTACAGGAAGTCACGACATCCTCGGGCGGCACCGAACCGCAGCTCGCCCTGGGCCCCCATGTCGGCATCGTTGCCGACGTGAACCAACCGGCCGAGTCGGCTCGAGAGCTCGCGTTCGGGATCGAGTCCGACCCAGGAGGACAGGATCGTTGCTGAGCGGACGCGATGCGAGCCGGAGTCGAGCGGACCGGGTATGCCGGCGGCAATGCTCAGGGCCTCGGAGGCGGACGCCTTGGCATCATCAAGGCAACGCTTGAACAGGACCGCCGCCGTGTCGAGCGCGGTGGCGGCCTCGTCGTCGACGTTGACGGGCTCGCGGTGCTCGACCCGCACCCTTCCGTCAGTCCCGGCCACCGCGGCAGACACATGAGCATGCCCGAAGTCGATCCCGGCAACCAGCCCTGCTGGCCGGCTAGGCGTCAGCAGGCCGGCAGGGCGCCCACGGGCGGGACTCCTGCCGACGGATTGGGCTCTTTCCTCGACGACAAGGCTGTCTCTGATCAGCCCCTGGACCCCTTCGGCAATCGCGCTGCGCGACAAGCCTGTGATCCGGCCCAGCTCGTCGCGCGTGATGCTGCCTCGCTCCTGCACGAGGCTGAGGAGCTGGCGGCGGGATCGTTGTCGCCTGGCAGAGCCTTTGCCTTCTGGGGACATCTCAGCAGGCTACATTCATCCGGTCACCGGAGCATAATGTTCGTCTTTCAATAGTCTTGACAGACAAAAAGGGACATCCTAGCCTCGTCCCAGCACGGTTAGTCCGAAATGTCGGAAATATTAATGAAGCCGATCTACGCGTCAACGGCCCAGCCGCGGCGCACCGGAGGTAGACAAGGCATGACCGCTCCCCACTTCAGTCCCTTCAGGGTCACTCGATCCCGCCCCGCGCTGTTCATCGCGCTCGCGGCAGCAGCCAGCATGGTCACCGCTTTCACGGTGCCGGGTGCGACGGACTCCGCCGCGACAACGGGTGTCAAGACTGTCGCGTCGACACAGAAGCTGCCTTATGAGGACGCCAAGCTCCCGGTCGCCAAACGAGTCGCCGACCTGCTCGCTCGGATGACGTTGGCCGAGAAGGTCGGCCAGATGACCCAGACCGAACGCGGCAAGGTCTACGACGACGCAAGCCTTATCACCACATGGAAGCTGGGAAGCATCCTGTCCGGTGGCGGATCCACGCCCAAAGAGAACACCCCGGTCGCCTGGGCCGACATGATCGACCGCTTCCAGAAGGCCGCCTTGGCCACCCGGTTGCACATCCCGCTGATCTACGGCATCGACGCCGTGCACGGAAACGGCAATATGTACGGCGCCACCGTCTTCCCGCACAACATCGGTCTGGGTGCCACCCGCGACCCAGCGCTGGTCGAGGAGATCGGGCACATCACAGCATCCGAGACCCGGGCCAGCGGACCGCAGTGGTCCTTCTCGCCGTGCATCTGCGCCCCACAGGATGACCGGTGGGGTCGCACCTACGAGGGCTTCGGTGAGGACCCCAACCTAGTCATCCAGATGGAGACGGCCATCGACGGGCTCCAAGGCCCGCCCGGCCATCTTGCTGACCGCGACCGGGTGCTGGCCACCGCGAAGCACTTCGCAGGCGATGGCTCCACGAAGTACGGCACCTCCACCGGCGACTACAAGATCGACCAGGGCATCTCGGTCACCAACCGCGAGGACTTCTGGCGGACCTCCCTGAGGCAGTACGTGCCGGCCATCGAGAAGCATGGTGTCGGCAGCGTCATGCCGTCGTACTCCAGCGTCGACTGGACCGAGGACGGCATCGGCAACCCGATCAAGATGCACGGCAACAAGGAGCTCTTGACCGATGTCCTCAAGGGGTCGATGAACTTCGGCGGTTTTGTGATCAGCGACTGGGACGGTATTCACCAGATCCCTGGTGACTGGCCGACCCAGGTTCGGACCGGGGTCAACGCTGGCATCGACATGAGCATGGAGCCCAACACCTACCAGGAGTTCGAGACGACGTTGACCGCCGAGGTCAACGCTGGCCGGGTGCCGATGAGCCGCATCGACGACGCGGTCAGCCGGATCCTGGCCAAGAAGTTCGAGCTTGGCCTGTTCGAGCACCCCTACACCGACCGCACCAACCTGCCGGCCATCGGAGCTCCCGCGCACCGAGCGGTCGCCCGCAAGGCCGTCGCGAAGTCGCAGGTGCTGCTCAAGAATGCAGGAAAGGTGCTGCCCCTGAGGACAAAGGGGCGCGTGTATGTCGCCGGCAGCAATGCCGACAGCATCGGCAACCAGGCCGGCGGATGGACGTTGACCTGGCAGGGCGGGTCCACCACCAAGATCCCGGGCACCTCGATCCTGACCGGCATCCGCTCAGCCGCCCAAGACGCAACGGTGACCCACAGCCCTGACGCCAGCGCGCCCATCCAGAAGGACGACGTCGGCATCGTGGTCGTGGGAGAGACGCCGTACTCCGAGGGATTCGGTGACGTCGGCGGTCCTCGCTGGGGCTGGGACCCCGCCGACGACAACGTGCTGCGTCCGGTCAAGGACATGCGGCTCTCCGCCGCCGACTCGGCTGCCGTGGACAAGGTCTGCTCGGCCGCCGCCACGTGCGTCGTGGTCGTGGTCTCCGGGCGGCCGTTGATCTTCGACCCCCAGCAGCTGTCCCGGATCGACGGGCTCGTCGCAGCTTGGCTGCCGGGTAGCGAAGGTGCCGGGGTTGCCGACACCCTGTTCGGGAAGGTCCCCTTCACCGGGAAGCTTCCGGTGACCTGGCCGCGCACCCTCGCCCAGGAGCCGATCAACATCGGTGACGCCAACTATGACCCGCTCTACCGCTACGGATTCGGACTCAGCACCAGGTAGCAGTCACCAAGGTGCATCACAGGGCAGCTGGGTCCGACCGGACCCGGCTGCCCTGCGATGACGTCGAGCCTGGTCGGTCAGAGCCGACCGTACGTCGCGCCGCCGTCGCGTTCGGAGCGGTCGGTGTGCATCATGACCGGGACACCGGTCTGCTCGGAGTCCCACATCTTGCCGTCGCCGGCGTAGATACCCATGTGGTGGGCCGGGGCACCGAAGAACACGAGGTCACCCGGTTGCGGGTTGGTCACCGGCGTCGTGACCTGGCGCTGCTGCTCGGCCGTGCGGGGCAGTTTGATGCCGACCTGCGCGAAGACGTACTGGGTGTAGCCGGAGCAGTCGAAACCGGCAGGGGTGGTGCCGCCGTACACGTAGTAGATGCCGGCCAGGCCGGCTGCGACGCTGAGGATCCCGGCCGCGTTGGCAGCCTGTGCCGTTGCTTGTGCCGGTGCCGGTGCTTGTGCCGGTGCCGTTGCTTGTGCCGGTGCCGTTGCCGGGATCGGGCTGCGAGTGGTCGAGCGGCTGACGGTGGCGACCCTGCGCTGAACGACCACGGGCTTTGGCTTGACCACGCCGGTGAAGGCGATGTTCCCGAAGGGCCGCGGAACCAGAGGCGCCTGAGCGGCCGACGGAGCCACGCCTGCGACCGGCGCCGCGTGGGCAACCGCGGCGGCAACCCTGACCCGGGCGACCGGGGCAGCAGCAGAGGCAGGCAACGCGAGGGAAGCGGCCATCGCACCAGAGATGATGATCAGGGCGGAGGCCTTGGTCGCGGGCCTGGCTGAACGCGAGATGGATGGCGCGGGACCTGAGGGGCTTGGTGCGCGATGGCGACCAGAGACCTGGCGCGGCGCAATGTGGCTCGACACAGTGGGGAAAACTCTCCAGACGCCTACGAGCTCAGCTGTCGTGTTCGGGTGGAAGAACCCCATCCGGCGGGAGGGAGCCCCCCCGACCGTACACACGCCGTCCGGCAATGTCACATCCCGCCCCGGCAGGATCTGGGGCGGGCCGCTGTCGGCCAAATTCAGGGCCTGTTCCGTTCTGAGGAACCGCTGTGGCAGCGGGTCGCGATCCATCGCAGTCTCTGACTGTCAGCCGCTGGCTGACCAGTGCGGCAAAGGAGCCACAGATGCCTGTTGCCACCGTGCATCCGAGCGGGGAGGCGATCTACCTCGACCCCGATGAGACGGTGCTGTCCGGCCTCTACAAGGCGGGGTTCGCCTACGCGGTGGGCTGCCGGCGCGGTGGCTGCGCTGTCTGCAAGGTGGACTGCCTCAGAAGCCGGTTTGACTACGACCACCCCATCGCCGACTCCGTTCTGGCGGCCGGCGAGCGAACCGACGGCACCTGCCTGACCTGCCGTGCGGTCCCCAGGGGTGACATCACCATCGAGCTGCGGGACGAGGACCTGCGCCTGATCAACCCCCTTCTGCGCCAGATCAACGAGAAGGCGCGTCAGCGAGCCAAGTCCGTCTCCAACGGCACAGAATCCAAGGAGCAGTAGATGTGGGCATCATGAGGATGGGCTACGCGCACGTGCGCGTGACCGACATGGCCGAGGCCAAGGACCACTACGCCAACACGCCTGGCTTGTATGAGGTTCTGGAGGAGGACGGCTGGGTCTACTACAAGGGCTGGGACGAGTGGGACCACCACTCTGTCGTCCTCGAGGAGGGCGGCGTCGGCCTGGTCAAGTTCGGTTTCAAGGTGGAGCACGAGCACGAGTACGACATCGACGACATCGAGAAGAAGGCGCAGACGTTCGGCTGACCGGCTGCATGTTCCACAAGAACAGTGAGCTCTTCGCCACCGGCGCCGGTGGCGCCGTGCTGGGCTCTCCGCTGAACTCCCTCGTCTGGCTCGCCAACACCGTCGGCGCCCTGGGCATCACCCTCGAGGCGGGCCACGTCGTCCTGCCGGGTTCGGTGACCCCGATGGCCGCGGTGGGCCCCTGGCGACACCTTCACCGCGACGTTCGCCAGACTCGGCAGCGTCACAGCGCGATTCGCCAAAGAGCATTCATGACCACAGGACGGCGCGGCACTGCCGCGATCGTGGGTCCAGGCAACATCGGCACCGACCTCATGTTCAAGCTGATTCGCCGCAGCCAGGCCATCGGGCCGCGATACATGATCGGGGTCGACCCGACCAGCGACGGCCTGCGCCGCGCTGCCGCGATCGGCCCGGAAGCCAGCCCGGAGGGGGTCGACTGGCTGCTCGCCCGGGACCAGCTGCCCAACATCGTGTTCGAGTGCACCTCGGCCAAGGCGCACGAGGCCAACGCGCCCCGGTATGCGGCGGCCGACATCATCGCGGTCGACCTCACCCCCGCCGCGGTGGAGGTGCCCATCCGAGATCGTGGCCTCGATCTCGTCGAAGTCGGCGGGGCCCGGCACCCGGGCGAACATCGACGAGCTCACCGAGACGACCTCCGAGGCGCTCGAGGTCGTCGGAGGCGCCAGGCGCGGCAAGGCCATCATCATCCTCAACCCCGTGGACCCGCCGATGATGATGCGCAACACCGTGTTCTGCGCGATCCCGGCCGGGGCGGCCGAGCCCGGCGACCTCCAGGACCGGCCGAACGAGTCGATCCACGCTATGGTCGCCAGGGTCCAGGAGTATGTCCCCGGCTACCACCTGAGAGCTGACCCGCCACTTCACCCACCTCGCTCGGTCTTCATCAGCGGCGGCCGGTGATGCCCATCGTGGAGATCACCCTGGTCTCGGGCCGTTCCGCGCAGGAGCTGCGCGCCATGATCAGCGCCGTGACGAGCGCAGTCTCCGAGACGGTCGCAGCCCCCGTCTCGGCTATCCGCGTCATCATCCGGGAGGTGCCATCGACGCACTTCGCGGCCGGTGACGTCACCATCGCCGAGCGCAAACACAGTGTCCCCGTGACCTGACGAGGCGGGGGGCCTAGCCATCATCAGAACCTGACCACCATCAGCACCTGACCCGCGTGTCATGTCACCGACCGCTCGCGGGCAACCTGGAATCCGTCATACGGCATCACCTCCGCATCTGCTCAGGAAGGCAGGTCCGTCATGGGCGAAACCCCGTTCTTCGGCCACATCATCGACGGCAAGGAGGTCGAGGCGGCCGATGGCGCCCGCATCGAGACGGTCAACCCGTGGACCCGCGAGCCCTGGGCGCAGATTGCCCTCGGCGGCAGGCCGGAGGCCGACCTCGCCATCGAAGCCGCCCGGAGAGCCTTCGACGAGGGTCCCTGGCCCCGGATGGGCTACGGCGGCCGCCAGGTGCTGATGCACCGGCTGGGCGACTGACCAACGACCCGCGGGTCGACCGGATCACCTTTACCGGCGAGACCGGCACCGAGCGGATCATCGTCACGGCCGCCGCCCGGAACCTCACCCCGGTCAGCCTCGAGCTCGGGGGGAAGAACGCCAACATCGTTTTCGCCGACGCCCGGCTCGAGAACGCGATCGACTGGTCGATCCAGTCGATCTTCCGCAACGCGGACCAGATCTGTCTGTCAGGCAGCCGGCTGTACGTCGAGCGGCCGATCTTCAACGAGTTCCTGAAACGGTTCGTGGCCAAGGCCGAGGCGATGAAGGTCGGCGACCCGCTCGACCCGTCAACGGAGTTCGGCCCGCTGGCCTCCGAGGAGCACCTCACCAAGGTGAGGGCTACATCGACCGCGTGGAGCAGGAAGGTGGCCGGATCGCCACCGGCGGGGTGGGTGAGGGCTGGGTGGTCAAGCCGACGGGCTCGTCGACATGCCGCTGGACTCCAGACAGGTCCTCGAGGAGACCTTCGGCCCGGTGGTCGTGATCCACCCGTTCGACACCGAGGACGAGGTGGTCGCGCTCGCGAACGGCACGCCGTACGGGCTGGACGCGCAGCTGTTCACCGAGAACGTGCACCGGGCCCGCCGGGTGTCGGCCAAGCTGAACGTCGGCACTGTCTGGGTGAACTGCTTCTTCATCCGGGACCTGCGCGCGCCTTTCGGCGGTGCCGGTTCTTCGGGCATCGGCCGCGAGGGTGGCAACTTCAGCCGCGAGTTCTTCACCGAGCCGAAGGCTGTCACCATGCAGGTCGACCCGGCCTGAGCCGCTCTCCCGGCGAGCTCAGCACCCGCCTTGCACACCACCCGGTGGACCTTCGGGCGCAGGGACCGGCCGACAGGCTGCCCCGGAGCTAGCAGAACCGGCAACCCTGACAACCCTGACAACCCTGAGGGGGTCAGGTGTTCTGGAAGCTCCACGTCGTCGAGGTGGCGTACGGCTGACCAGGTAGCAGGACGGTGGGGGGGAAACCGGGCTGGTTGGGGGAGTCGGGGAAGTGCTGGGTCTCCAGCGCCAGCCCGTCGCCCTGCCGGTATGCCCGTCCGCCCGTGCCGACCAGGGAGCCGTCCAGGGCGTTGCCGGTGTAGAGCTGCAGCCCCGGCTGGTCGGTCAGCACCACCAGCACGCGTCCGCTGACGGGGTCGACCAGCCGCGCGCATCGTCGCAGACCCGTCCCGCGCAGGACAAGGTTGTGGTCGAGTCCCCTGGCTGCCAGGAGCTGGGGGTGCGGGTCGCGCAGGTGGGCGCCCACGACCGTCTCCCTGCGGAAGTCCAGCGGGGTCCCGGCCACGAAGGCCACCTCGCCGGTCGGGGTCATCGACTCGTCCACGGGGGTGTACTCGTCGGCGTCAACCACCAGGGTGTGCGCCTCGACCGAGCCGCTGCCCTCGCCGGCCAGGTTGAAGTAGGAGTGGTTGGTCAGGTTGACCACGGTCGGCGCATCCGTGCTGGCCCGGTAGTCGATCCGGACACCGCTCTCGAGCAGGCTGTAGGTGACCTCGGCGTGCAGCTCACCCGGGAAGCCCTGGTCGCCGTCCGGGCTGGTCAGGCTGAGCCGGAGCTCGTGGTCGCCGAGCGGCTCGGCGTGCCAGAGCCGTCTGTCGAAGCCGTCCCGGCCACCGTGCAGGCAGTTGCCCTCAGCGTTGACGTCGACCCAGTGATCCGTTCCGTCCAGGCTGAAGTGACCACCAGCGATCCGGTTGGCGAAACGCCCGATCGTTGCGCCGAAGAACGGCTTGTAGCCGTCGACATACCCCTGGAGCGAGGCGAAGCCGAGAACCACGTTGGCCAGCTGCCCGAGGGCGTCCGGGACCTCCAGGCTCTGGACGATGCCGCCATAGGTCAGCAGCCGCAGGGTGGGCCCGCCGTCCCGGCTGAGGATGTAGCGGGTCACGGCGGACCCGTCGGGCAGCGTGCCGAAGGGTTCAGCGGTCAGGGACAAGGATCCTCCTGGTTGTTGCCTCGCGAGCTGCTGTCAGTGTGAGCCCACCGTGCTCAGGAGTCGCGACGGGCTGGCTCTCCGGCCGTGACGGTGAAGCAGTCCGGGGTGCCAAAACCCCTGTCCGCAAAGGCTTGTATGACGGCACGGGTCACCCCGGCCGTACGTTCGACGGGCACCAGCGCGATGGCCGAGCCGCCAAATCCCCCTCCGGTCATCCGCGCCCCCAGGGCGCCATGGGCCATTGCCACCTCGACGGCGACGTCGAGCTCGGGGCAGGAGATCTCGAAGTCGTCGCGCATCGAGGCGTGCGAGGCGTTGAACAGCGGGCCCACGTCTGCCATGCGGTCGGCGCGCAGCAGGGCCACGCTCTGGCGGACGCGCTCGATCTCGGTCACCACGTGTCTGGTGCGCGCCCGAACCACGCTGTCCGGCAACCGGCCCAGAGCGTCGTCCAGATCGGCGAAAGCCACCTCGCGCAGCGACGAGACGTCCAGCTGCCTGGCCGCGTCCTGGCAGCTGGAGCGGCGCTGCGCGTACTGCCCGTCGACCAGGGCATGCTTGGCGCGGGTGTCCATGACGAGCAGGGAAAGCCCATGGGCTGCCAGATCGAAGGGGACCTGGGCGATGGAGCCGTCCCGGCAGTCCAGCAGCAGCGCGAAGCCGGGCTGGCTGCGCAGGGCCGCGGACTGGTCCATGCCGCCGGTGGGGGCACCGGCGATGGTGTTCTCGGCGTTGACGCAGATCGCGGCGAGCGCCTCGCGGACACCGTCGTCGCCCAGAAGGTCGAGCGCCATCAGGTCCGAAGCCGCTGCGGCGACGGCGCATTCGAGTGCCGCGGAGCTGGAGAGCCCGGCGCCGACGGGCACCTGGCCGTCCACCATCAGGTCAACGCCGCTGATCTGGTGGCCGGCCTGCTCAAGTGCCCAGAGAACGCCGGCGGCGTAGGCGCCCCAGCCCGGCGGGTTGCCGGCCCTGACCTCATCGAGCCCGAGGTCGTAGGTCTGCGACGACTGCACTGACCGCAGCCGAACCCGGCGGTCCGGGCGCAGCGACACCGCGGCATACGTGCGCTGCGGCAGGGCTATCGGCAGGCACAGGCCGCCGTTGTAGTCGGTGTGCTCCCCGATCAGGTTGACCCGTCCGGGCGCCGACCAGACACCGGACGGCACTGTGCCGAAGGCCTCCGAGAAGGCCTGCGCGACAGTCGGCTCGGCAGCTTCGGCGGAGGCGGACGCTGCGGACACCTCAGCCCACCTCGCGCAGACGGGCGGCCACGGCCTCGGGGGAGACATCGTTGACCCAGGCGCCGACGCCGGACTCGGAGCCCGCAAGGTACTTCAGCCGGCCCGGCGCCCGCAGGATCGACATCACCTGCAGGTGCAGGCGGGAGACTTCTCGGCCCTGTCGGACGGGTGCCTGGTGCCAGCCCGCGATGTACGGCAGGTCGATCGGGGCGCCGTCCGGCCCCTCGTAGTAACGGTCCAGGCGGTGCAGCAGGTCGAGGTAGACCTCGGCGAGCTCGTCCCGCTCGTCGTCGTCCAGGGCGACCAGGTCGGGCACGTCGCGTTTCGGGACGAGGTGCACCTCGAGCGGCCAGCGGGCGGCATACGGCACGTAGGCCGTCCAGTGAGCACCCTTGATGACCACCCTCGATCCGGCCTCCAGCTCGGCTGCCAGCAGGTCGGCGCCCAGCAGCCGCCCGGTCTTCCGGTGGTGCTCGGTGGCTTGTCGCAACAACGCGGCGGTGCGCGCGGGCACGAACGGGTAGGCATAGATCTGCCCGTGCGGGTGGTGCAGGGTGACGCCGATCTCCTCGCCACGGTTCTCGAAGATGAACACGTCCTCGACAGCATCGAGTGCCGACAGCTCAAGGGTGCGGTCGGCCCAGACGTCCACGACGGTCCGGGCCCGGGCCGGGGACAGGGAGGAGAAGCTGGCGCCGTGGTCGCTGGTGAAGCAGACGACCTCGCAGCGTCCGAGCGCCGGAGCATTGCCCAGCAACGGGTCGTCGGAGGACCCGGTCGCGGTGGACTCGGTCGCAAAGGACGGGAACCGGTTCTCGAAGACGACCACGTCGTACTCGTGGGCGGGGATCTCCGAGGGCATCGTGCCGCCGCCGGTGGGGCAGAGGGGGCACTCGCCGGCGGGGGGCATGAAGGTGCGGTTCTGACGGTGGTCGGCGATCGAGACCCAGTCGCCGGTCAGTGCGTCGAGGCGCATCGTCCCCGCGGTCGGGCGACCGTCCAGCGGGCGCTCGTCGACCACTTCGCGGCGTGCGGCGCCACTGAGGTAGGGCTCTGAGTCGTCGAAGTAGATCAGCTCCCGGCCGTCAGCCAGGGTCGTTGAGGTGCGTTGAACCCTCGTGCCAACTTCGGGGTGCTCGGTCATGAGTTCTGCGCCTTTCTGAGCTTGTTGTGGTCAGGGAGCTCGTCGTCAAGGGGCTTGGTGTCAAGGGGCCCGGCGGTGATGAGCTCACCGACCTGCTCGCTGACGATTCGCCGGGCCTCGGCAGCGAGCCCGGTGTCGGTGACCAGCACGTCGACCTGGTCAAGGGTCGCGAACGTCGACAGGCCGACGACGCCCCACTTGCTGTTGTCGGCCACCACGATGACACGGCGGGCCGTCGCGATGAGCGCCCGGTTGGTCTCCGCCTCGATGAGGTTCGGCGTGGTCAGGCCCGCGACCTGGTCGATGCCGTGCACGCCGAGAATGAGCGTGTCGACGTGCAGCGAGCCCAGCGTGGCGTCGGCCACCGGACCTGCCAGCGCGTCCGAGGGAGTGCGCACCCCGCCGGTCAGGACGACGGTCAGGTCTTTGCGCTGGGCGTTGTGCAGCAGATCGGCCACTCTCGGAGAGTTTGTCACCACCGTGAGGTCGGGAACACTGAGCAGCTCTTGTGCCACGGCATACGTCGTGCTGCCGGCCGAGATCGCGATCGATGAACCGGGTGAGATCAGACCAGCAGCCACACGTGCAATAGCCGACTTCGCAACGGGGTTCAACTCGGACTTCACTCCGAATCCGGGTTCGTCCGCGCTGCGCCCGGCAATCGCCGCGGCACCTCCATGGACCTTCAGGACCAGACCGTCGGCAGCCAGCACCTCGATGTCGCGGCGCACCGTCATGTCGGAGACGCCCAGGGTGTTGACCAGCCCAGAGACGCGCACTCCGCCGATGCGGTTGACCTCCCGCAGAATCCGTTGCTGTCGCTGTCCTGCCAGCACGCGGTCTCCCTTCATCTCTGCACGATGACCGCGAGGTCGCCCGCGGCCAGTGTGGTGCCGGTGGTCCAGTCGCGGCCGGTGACCAGGTCGGTGCCCTCTGCTGGCACCCGTACCGGCTCGCCTCCGTGGTTGATGGCGAAGAGGTAGCTGCCGTCGGCACCCCGGCGTCGTACTGCGTCCAGGCCCGCGGGCCAGGTGGCGAGGTCGAGGACTGGCACAACATGGGCGTCGCCCATCGCGCGTCCCAGGACCTCTTTCAGCGCGTCGGGCGGGAGGCGGGTCCCGATGTACCAGGCAGTTCCCTGGCCGCGGGAACGGCGCGTCACGGCCGGGTCGCCGGCGGCCGGTCCGTCGGCGTAGCTGGCGACCACCTCGGCATCGGTGCCCTGGCCCCTCTCGGCCCAGACCGTTGCCAGGTGGTCGCGTCCCAGGCCGGTGACGGTGACCTGCTGACCGGCCAGAAGGGGTGCGAACTCCTCAACCTGGATCCCGAGCAGCTCCCTGAAGGCACCGGGGTAGCCGCCGAGGCGGATGTGGTCGTTCTCGTCCACAATGCCGGAGAACCACCCGACGACGACCGTCCCGCCGCCCCGCACGAACTGGGCGATCCGATCGGCTGCGGCGTCGGAGACCAGGTAGAGGTTGGGAACCAGCAGCAGCCGGTAACGGTCCAGTTCGGCGTCAGGGTGGACGAAGTCGCAGGTGACTCCCTGCTCCCACAGCGCCCGGTGCCAGGACCGGACCTCGGTCATCAGGTTCACGTCGGCGCTGGGGTGGGAGTCCATCTCCAGGCCCCACCAGCTGTGCCAGTCGAAAAGCACCGCCACCTCAGACTCCACACTCGTTCCGGTGACCTGTGCCAGTGATCGCAGCTCACTCCCGAGGGCGACCACGTCCCTCCACTGGCGGCTGTCGGTCCCTGCGTGCGGGACCAGGCCGGAGTGAAACTTCTCCGAGCCGGCTCGCGAGGCCCGCCACTGGAAGAACAAGGCACCGTCGGCACCACGGGCGACATGGCTGAGGCTGTCCCGGCGTAGCTGTCCCGGTGCCTTCGCCGGGTTGCGCGGCTGCCAGTTCACCGCGGACGTCGAGTGCTCCATCAGCAACCATGGCGAGCCGCCGGCGAGCGAGCGCACCAGGTCCGCGGACATCGCCAGATCATGGGTTGCGCCTCTCTCGCCCAGGCCCTCCGCCATCAGGTAGTGGTCGTTGGAGACCAGATCCTGCTCGGCTGCCCAGGCCCAGTAGTCCAGCGGTTTGAAGAAGTGCATGAAGTTGGTCGTCACCGGCTGGGCGGAGTGCCGCCGCAGGATTCGCGCCTCCGCCCGGAAGCAGTCGAGCAGCTCGTCGGAGGAGAAGCGCCAGAAGTCGAGCTGCTGGGTGGGGTTGACCGAGGTCTGGTATGCCGGGGTTCGCGGTGGCAGCACCTCCTCCCAGTCGTAGTAGTGCTGGCTCCAGAACGCCGTTCCCCAGGCGTCGTTGAGCGCGTCAAGTTCGCCGTAGCGCTGCCGCAGCCAGGTGCGGAAGGCAGCGGCGGACGTGTCGCAGTAGCAGTGCCAGTTGTGGCAGCCGTACTCGTTGTGGACGTGCCAGAGAACGACCGCCGGGTGAGCGGCATACCGCGCCACGATCGCGGTGGTGAGCCGCGCCGCCGCCGACCGGTAGTCCGGTGACGACGGGCAGAAGGCCTGACGGGCGCCATACGAGCGAACGGCCCCGTGCTCGTCCACGGGCAGGGACTGCGGATAGGCCCGGGAGAACCACGGTGGCGGGGTGGCGGTGGCATTGGCCAGGTCCACCCTGATGCCGCCGGCGTGCAGCAGGTCGAGGACGCGATCGAGCCAGCCGAAGTCGTAGCGGCCTTCCTCGGGCTCCAGCAGCGCCCACGAGAATACGCCGACGGTGACCAGGTTGACCCCTGCCTCCTGCATCAGTCGCACGTCCTCGGGCCACTGATCCTCGGGCCACTGCTCCGGGTTGTAGTCACCGCCGAAGGCGAGCCGCCCCGACAGAGCGCTCGTGACCTCGCTCATCCGTCCGTTGCGCATCGAGCCTCCTGCAGTCATGTTGCAGCAATCTAGCCCTCGAAACCCAACAAAACAAGACATGACTCCCCTAAGGTCATTATCCTGTTCTGCCACCTCGCAGCACGAGAGCCGGGGGGCAGAAGGAGGATTGGGGGCAGTTGTGGCGCTTGCATGCATCCAAAATGTGATGATAAATGTCTTGAATTGTTGAGGCTTTGGCCTTAGGTTGTTCGACACCTGCTGCATCCGCGCTGGTATTTCCTGTTGTGGAGGACTCATGAACGCAACCCCCGATCCCCTGGCTTCGATGAGCTCGGTAAGCCGTCGGACCATCCTTCAGGCGGTTGCGGCGGGGGCCGTGACCATACCGATGCTCGCCGCCTGTACGGGGCAGACGAAAACCACCGGTTCCACCGGGAGCTCGGGAGGCGCCAAGGCGGCGACCTTCGGTTCCAACGCGTCCGACGCGGTGCCGAAGGCGGCGATGGCTGCCATGCTGGCGGCTGCCAAGACCGCTGTCGGTGTGGACGTCAAAACCAACACGGTTCCGCACAACGACTTCCAGAACAACATCAACAACTACCTCAAGGGCAGCCCGGACGACGTGTTCACCTGGTTCGCCGGGTTCCGGATGAAGGCCTACGCCAAGCAGGGTCTGGTGGAGCCGATCGACGATGTGTGGCAGAGCATCGGGAGCAACTTCCCGGAGTCGTTCGCGAAGGCGTCGACCGCCGACGACGGCAAGAAGTACTTCGTGCCGCTCTACAACTATCCCTGGGCGGTCTTCTACCGCCCCAGCGTCTTCAAGAAGTACGGCTACGAGACGCCGGTCACCATGGACCAGTTCATCGCGCTGAGCAAGCAGATGCAGAAGGACAAGCTCACGCCTATCGCCTTCGGGGACAAGGATGGCTGGCCTGCGTTCGGGACCTTCGACTACCTGAACATGCGTCAGAACGGCTACCAGTACCACATGGATCTGATGGCGCACAAGGCGAGCTGGGAGGACCCGAAGACGAAGGCGGTGTTCGATACCTGGAAGAGTCTTCTGCCCTACCACGCCACGGCTTCCCTGGGACGGACCTGGCAGGAGGCGGCACAGACCGTCATCAAGAAGACGGCCGGGATGTACCTCCTGGGGTCGTTCGTGGGTCAGCAGTGGCCCAAGGGAGACACCGACATCGACTTCTTCGAGTTCCCGTCGATCGACCCGGCCCACGGGCAGGACTCCATCGAGGCCCCGATCGACGGGTTCATGCTCAGCAAGAAGGGCGCCCAGAACGCGGCGGCCAAGGATCTGCTGAAGTTCATCGGCACGGGCAAGGCCGTGGACACCTACCTGGCCACGGACTCCAACGACGTCGCCGCGGCCAAGGACGCGACCACGAGCAAGTACACGCCGCTGCAGAAGAAGGCGGCAGAGATGATCGCCAAGGCCAAGAACATCTCCCAGTTCCTGGACCGCGATGCCGAGCCGGCATTCGCCAACAACGCGGCCCTGCCCGGAATCCAGAACTTCATCAAGACCGGCGACATCGACGGGACCTGCAAGTCTCTCGAGGCGCAGGCCAAGCAGGCATACACGAGCTGATGGCACTCACCGCCGACAGCACGCCGGCAACGGGTCCCGACCCCGCTCCCGCAGTGCGCAAAGGCCGTCGTCGACTTAGGACATTCAGCAGGGGCGACAAGGTGATCCTGTCCCTGATGGTGGGGATCCCCCTGCTGTACGAGGCTGTCCTGGTCTGGTTGCCGGCGTTGCTGTCGGTGGGTCTGTCCTTCACCAACGCCCGGCTCGACATCACCCAGCCAGGGGGGGTGAAGCTCGTCGGCTTATCCAACTACCGGTTCATCGCCCAGGACTATCCGCCCTTCATGCCGGCCCTGGAGCACAACCTGATCTGGCTCCTGTTCCTCACCCTCATCGCCACGCCGCTCGGGTTGTTCATCGCCGTGCTGCTGGACTTCAACCTTCGCGGCTCGTGGCTGTACCAGAGCGTCTTCTTCATCCCCGTCATGCTGTCCCTGGCACTGGTCGGGATCATCTGGCAGCTCATGTACAGCAGCGACAGCGGCCTGATCAACTCGGTGCTGGGCACTGCGGGCCAGCCCGGCGCCGTCGACTGGTTCGGCAACTCGAAGATCAACCTCTGGGCGGCGCTCATCGCCACGTCGTGGAAGCACGTCGGCTACATCATGATCCTGTACCTGGCCGGTCTGAAGGGGGTGGACCCCACGCTCAAGGAGGCTGCGGCCATCGACGGTGCCACTGCGGCGCAGACCTTCTTCCGGGTCGTGTTCCCCGCCATGCGACCAATCAACATCATCGTGATCGTCATCACGGTGATCGAGGCCCTGCGGGCGTTCGACATCGTCTACATCATCAACCGGGGCACCAACGGCCTCGAGCTCGTGTCAGCCCTGGTGGTGCAGAACCTGATCGGCGAAGGAACCAACATCGGCGTCGGCGCGGCACTGGCCACGGTCCTTCTGGTGGTCTCGCTGGTGCCCATCACCATCTACCTCGGCCGGACCTTCCGCAAGGAGATGCGATGAGCACCGCTGTCGCCAACAACACCAGGAATGCCGACAAGGCCAACCCGAACGGCAGCCGAATCATCAGCTCGCGAACCAGGGTGTTCAGCTACATATTCCTGTCGGTCACCGCGTTCCTGTGGATCATCCCCCTGGCATGGACCCTGTACACGTCCCTGAGACCGGAAGCGGACACCAACAAGTACGGTTACCTCAGCACCGGCGGGTCGTTCAACTTCGACAACTTCAGCCAGGCCTGGACCCAGGGGCTGTTCGCCAAGTACTTCGTCAACTCGGCCATCATCACCATTCCCGCGGTCATCATCACCTTGTTCCTGGCATCGATGGTCGCCTTCGCGGTGTCCCGCTACACGTGGAAGTTCAACATCACGCTGCTCATCCTGTTCACCGCGGGCAACCTGCTGCCGCAGCAGATCCTGGCCGCACCCCTGTTCCAGATGTACAAGCACTTCCCGCTGCCCCTGTCGGTGAGTGACTCCGGGTCACTGCTCAACACCTTCTACGGGGTCATCATCGCCAATGTCGCCTTCCAGGTCGGCTTCTGCACGTTCGTGCTGTCGAACTACATGAAGGCCCTGCCTTCCGAGCTGGGCGAGGCGGCGCGGGTGGACGGTGCCGGTGTCTTCCGCCAGTACTGGCAGATCATCATGCCGCTGACCAGGCCTGCTCTGGCGGCCCTGGGCACGCTGGAGTTCATCTGGATCTACAACGACTTCTTCTGGGCTCTGCTGTTCATCCAGAGCGGCGACCGGCTCCCCATCACGACCGGTATCAACAACCTCAACGGCGTCTTCGCCCAGAACTACAACCTCATCGCGGCCGGCGCCATCATGACGGCGGTCCCCACCCTCGTGGTCTATCTGGTGCTGCAGAAGCAGTTCGTCGCCGGGCTCACGCTCGGCTCGAGCAAGGGTTGAGTGCGTCCAGTCGCAGAACAGGAGTGCCGTGCCATGTCTGAGATCGAACCCGCACTGATCCACTGGCGCGGCAGCGGTGTCAGCGTCCTGATCGACTGCCACGGCGATGGCCTGCCGAGGATTCTCTACTGGGGGGCTGATCTCGGACCTCTGACCGGCGAGGACCTGGAGTCGGTGGCCCTGGCCGGACTGCCGCAGCAGGGGTCCAACCAGACCGATGACCGGGTCGAGGTCAGCGTGCTGCCGGAGCAGTCCCGCGGCTGGATGGGAACGCCAGGACTGTCCGGCCACCGTGACTCGGGGGCCTGGTCGTCGCGCTTCGTCGCCCGGAGCCGGGACCTCACCGAGCCTTCACGAGAGGGCGAGCCTTCAATGGCGGCCGTGACTTTGTCAGCGGCCGGGCGTTCACCAGCAGGGGAGCCCCTCCCTGCCCACCGGCTGAGGGTGAGCGCCCAGGACCACGCCCTTGGCCTCGACTGTCTCTGGGAGCTGGAGATGACGCAGTCGGGACTGATCCGGCAACGTGCGACGATCACCAACATCGGGACTGACGACTTCGGGCTGGACTGTCTGCTGCCCACCTTTCCGGTCCCGCCACAGGCAACCGAGCTTCTCGACCTGACCGGGCGTCACCTGCGCGAGCGCTCGCCGCAACGCAGCCCGTTCACCCTCGGAAGCCACACCCGCGAGAACCGGCGAGGCCGGACCGGGCTCGACGCCAGCCTGCTCTTCTTCGCCGGAACCTGCGGCTTCGGGTTCGAGTCCGGCGACGTCTGGGCGACTCATCTGGCCTGGAGCGGCAACCACCGCCTCGTGGCCGAGCGTGACAACGCCGGCGTCAGCTGGCTCGGGGGCGGTGAGCTGCTGCTGCCGGGGGAGGCACGGCTGGGCACCGGCCAGTCGTATTCCAGCCCCTGGCTCTACGGATCATGGGGCCGTGGCATCAACGAGCTCAGCGGGCGGTTCCACGCCTACCTGCGGGCCAGGAGCGCGCACCCTGTCGCGCCGCGCCCGGTGACCCTCAACACCTGGGAGGCCGTCTACTTCGACCACGACCTCGGCCGGCTGTCAGCTCTGGCGGACCTGGGGGCCGAGGTCGGCGTCGAGCGGTTCGTCCTGGACGACGGCTGGTTCGGGGCCCGGCGCAGGGACAGCGCGGGTCTGGGCGACTGGGTCGTCTCCCCGCAGGCCTGGCCGCACGGACTTGAGCCGTTGATCAGCCACGTGACCGGTCTGGGCATGCAGTTCGGCATCTGGGTGGAGCCCGAGATGGTCAACCCCGACTCTGATCTTGCTCGCGCCCATCCAGGCTGGGTGATGACCGCCGATCCCCACCGCGCACCGATGATCTCCCGCAGCCAGCAGACGCTCAACCTGGTAATTCCGGAGGCGTACGGGCACGTCCTCAGCCAGCTGGATGCGCTGCTGCGTGACCACGACATCAGCTACCTCAAGTGGGACCACAACCGCGACCTGCACGAGGCCGGGGACTCCCGGACCGGCCGGCCGGCCGTTCATGCCCAGACCCTTGCCACGTATGCCCTCATGGACGAGCTGCAGCGACGTCACCCCGGGGTCGAGATCGAGTCCTGTTCCTCTGGTGGTGGCCGCGTGGACCTCGCCGTCCTGGAGCGCACCCACCGGGTCTGGGCCTCGGACTGCATCGACGCGCTGGAACGACAGCAGATCCAGCGGTGGACCGCCGCCCTCATCCCCTGGGAGCTGATCGGGTCCCACGTCGGTTCCGAGGTCGCGCACACTACCGGTCGCCAGCAGGTGCTGGACTTCCGCGCCGGCACGGCGTTCTTCGGCCACTTCGGGATCGAATGGGACCTCAGCAAGGCCAGCCAGGCGGACCGCACCCGGCTCACGGCGTGGATCACGGCATACAAGCGGTTCCGCGGGTTGCTGCACACCGGCCGTGCTGTCGTCGGTGACCATCCTGACCCAGCCCTGTGGGTCCACGGCGTCGTCGCCCAGGACGGAGGCGAGGCCGTGTACGCCCTCACCCAGGTGGCCACCGGTGTCGCCTCGCCGGCAGGCCGGGTCCGACTGCCCGGACTGGATCCGCGGGCCACGTATGACGTCCGCCCGCTTCCTCCCGGAGACGACACGTCGGCGGCTGACCCGTGGTCGCTGCCGTGGTGGTCCACCGGGATCAGGCTCAAGGGGTCAGTGCTCGCCAGCATGGGAGTACAGGCGCCGAACCTGTTGCCTGAGCGCCTGGTGCTCCTTCGGGCAGTCCGGGTCGATCCCCTGGCCGACCT
>JACMPC010000267.1 GCA_014377705.1 Dermatophilaceae bacterium | reverse complement strand
CACCCGCTCGCCGTTGCCCTTGCCGTGGCCTCCGGGACGGTCCTCGCCGGCGTCATCGGCGCGGTGGTGGCGGTACCGCTGGTCGCGGTGACCTGGACGGTCTGGAGCGCCTTCAGGGCAAAACTATCGTTGGAGGAAGTCCGCTTCCGGTCGGCGGTGGATGACGGTGAACTCGACGCGACGGCTGGGACCATGACTGGTGAACACGCAGAACCGTGACGGCGATCGCCCTCACCACTGCGCCTCCCGGCTATCCGAAGGATCACCCCGGATCGAGCTGCTGCGGATGAAGGGCCTGCTCACCTGGAAGCATTGGCCGGTGGAACCATGGCTTGGCACGGCCGAGGCGAAAGACGGGGTCATAGCCGTGCTTCGCGCGTCGGCCTCCCGGACGGAAGGGCTCGACGACCACGTCGGCGCCTCGGAGCCGGAGCGCTCCCACCGGGCTGATCGCGTCATGGAAGCAGTTGTACGGTTCAGACGCTATGGCAGGCATCTCTGCCTGCACCGACCTGAACAGTCCTGAGAGGACTCCTGAACGTGTCCGTGACAACGACCTCATCGAGCAGTGTCGGGGCCACCCCCCGGCGCGCCTGGCGGGCGCTCGGTGTCCTGCTCATCGGGATGTTCATGTCACTGCTGGACGCGACCATCGTCAACGTCGCCCTGCCGACGATCCGCACCAGCCTCGGCGCGTCCGAGGCGACCCTGTCGTGGATCATCTCCGGCTACGCGCTCGCGTTCGGCCTGGCCCTGATCCCGGCGGGCAGGCTCGGGGACCGGTACGGGCACAAGTGGGTCTTCTTCAGCGGGCTCGCTCTCTTCACTGTTGCCAGCCTCGCGTGCGGGCTCGCCCAGGACGGCACCCAGCTGATCGTGGCCAGGGTTGGCCAGGGGCTCGCCGCAGGCATCTACGTCCCCGCGGTGACGGCATACATCCAGCTGCTCTTCACCGGCCGCACCCGCGGGAAGGCCTTCGCCATCATGGGTGCTGTCATCGGCGTCTCCTCGGCACTGGGGCCCCTCATCGGAGGGCTGCTGATCCAGGCGTTCGGCGAAGCCAACGGCTGGCGCCTCGTCTTCGTCGTGAACCTGCCGATCGGTGTCATCGCCCTGATCGCGGCGGCGTTCCTGCTGCCGGCGGGTTCGGAGAGCCTGGGGAAGTCGGAAGGTGTGGACGGCCTCGGGCTCCTGCTCCTGTCGGGTGGCCTCGTCGCGATCCTGGTGCCACTGATCGAGGGCCAGGACCAGGGCTGGCCCCTCTGGACGTACCTGACGCTGATCGGCGGTCTCACCCTGATAGCGCTCTTCGGCGCCTGGGAGGTTTCCGTGGCCGGGCGTGGCCGGACGCCTCTGGTGCCACCCCACCTGTTCTCGCACCCCGCGTTCACCGGCGGAGCCATCCTGGCGATGGTCTACTTCGCCGCCTTCGTCAGCATCTTCTTCACGATCTCGATCCTGTGGCAGGCCGGCCTCGGCCACACTGCCCTCGAGTCCGGGGTCGTCTCCATCCCCTTCGCGCTCGGCAGCATCGTCGGCGCCTCACAGTCGGGCAGACTCGCCGCGCGGATCGGCCGGACAGTGCTCGTCATCGGCACGGGGATGGTTGCCGCCGGCCTCGTCGCCCTCTGGCTCGTGCTGATGCTGGTGACCCCGGGCACGCTGACGAACTGGGATCTGCTCCTGCCCCTGCTCATTGCCGGCACGGGCAGCGGACTGTTCATCGCACCTAATGCCCAGTTCATCATCGCGACCGTCGATCGCCAGGACGCCGGGGCTGCCAGCGGGGTCATCGCCACCATGCAGCGCGTCGGCAGTGCGATCGGTATCGCCATCATCGGAAGCGTCTTCTTCGGCACCCTGTCGATTCCGGGGGCAGGACCTCCGACCCCGATCGATCTCGCCGTTGCCTTCACCCACAGCGCCACCTCCGCCCTGGCCGTCAGTGCCGCCTTCGCCGTGGTCTCCTTCCTTCTCGTCTTCGCCCTGCCGCAACGCGCCGCGGCCGGCGGGCCCCCTACGAGCCGCGGGACAGACCAGGCGCCACCGGGCGACGTATCGCTGAAGCAGTAGGTACCCGATCTCGAGTCTGCAGGAACGGTGCCTGAAAAGAGCCCCTGTCCTGCGTTTCCGCAGATCAGGGGCTCCTTCAGTCAGACGCTATCGTCGGCTGGTCACCGCCGCATAGGCGTTGACGATCCCGGCACCGTAGAAGCCGTTGGCTCCATTCGGCCCGGCGCACAGGGCGTCCGACTCGAAGACCTTGCCAGCGGTATTGATGCGTGTGTAGTGGAACAGGCGAGGCTCTGGACAGGCGTGCTCGGTGGCACTGCCGGCCAGTCGCCTGGCCGTATCCGCGGGCGCCAGGGTCAGCCCGCCACGGCGCCGGTCCGTCTTGCCGAACTCGCTGACGATCAGGGCGGCAACGCCCACCGCGTGCGGCGCTGCCATCGACGTGCCCTGCAGGTACTGGTAGTAGCCACAGACCGAACCCTTGCAGTCGCGCACGACGAAGGGGGTGTTCGGCGTGCCGTCGGCGTTGAGATCCCCGTTCGATGCTGCCAGGCCAGCAGGATAGGCGGCGAGAATCATGTTGCGCGGATCCCTGGTGTTGTCAGGCGAGTCATAGGCGTCCCCCCCAGGAGCGGCGACCTCCGTCTGCTCGGTTCCGAAGTTGGAGTAGTACGCCTTTCGGGTGCTGATCCCGGTCGAGCTCACCGAGAGGACACCCTTGGTCTCGGTCGGCACGCTGAGGCAGGAGTTGTCGATCGTCCTGGGCTTCTCGGCGCCCGGCGGGAAGTCGGGGCTGGTCTCGTCGACGGTCGGGGAGTTGAGGTCGGTGGCCTCGTTTCCCATCGCCGCGATCGGCAGGACACCATGGCCTCGCGCGTAGTTGACCGCCCTCTGAGTGGCCTCACGGACCACACGCTGTTCCATCTGCTCAGCCGGTGAGTCAGCCGGGTTGTTCGTGCAGTTGAACAGCCACGGGTCGGTGTAGAAGCTCATGTTGACCACGTCGACGCCGATGTCACCCGCGTAGGTGAGTGCAGCCAGGGTTGAGGCGAGGAAGAAGTACCCCGAGTCCTGGCCGGCGCGGATGTTGACCAGCGTGGTTTTGGGTGCCACGCCAGCGATACCCAGGCCATTGACCGGGGAGGCGATGGTGCTCGCCACGTGCGTTCCATGCCCGTCGTCGTCCACGTTCGCCGGATCGACGCACGAGGCGACCTCGCACGGACCGTCGATGGAGGGGATGTCGGTCACGAAGTTGCGTGACCGCGCCGCGTCGAAGTTGGGCGCGATGTCCGGGTGGGTTCCGTCGATACCAGTGTCGATCACGCCGACCAGCACCCCGGCCTTCCCTGGTTGCCGGGCGTAGGAGCCCGCGGGGGTGGCCCCGATCTGGCGCATGTCCCACTGCCTATTGGCCAGCGGCTCCGCCAGCGGTGTCGCGGGCAGTGACGTCGGGTTCTCCGTCGTCGCAGCGCGGGATCGACCGGCTGCGCGACGCTCCGAGTCCAGCCGCTCGATCTCGCTGGACCTGGCACGCTGCAGCTTTGGCGCGGCACCGACGATCCGGTTTCGGGCAGCCCCCAGAACGACAGCGGACTTGTCCACGTTCGTGGCGAAGGATGCACCGGAGCTCCGTGCGACGGCATACCCGAGCTTCACGTTCTGCGAGATGAGAGTGCCGCCGGCGGCGACGATCGCGTCCTGCACGGCAGCTACGTTCCCACCCTGCGAATACAGCACGACGTACTCGGTCGCGGACCCGGCGTTTGAGGACGAGCTCTGGGCAGTCACGTTCCTAGCTGACCCGCCCGTCCTCGAGGCTCCGGCAGCGTCGCCGAACCCCGCGGTGGTGCCGACGGCCACGACGGCCGCCGTTGCATACAGGAAGAACTTGCGCATGATCCTCTTTCCGACCGGTCGGACATGCCAGCCCGCCGGATAAGTGAGATGTGGGTCACAAGGACATAGATGATTGGCACACTCTAGCCACACCGCAACCGGCCCGCTCTCCGCGCACTGGTCTGGACTGGACTGGCCTGACTGGCCTGACTGGCCTGACTCGCGCTCGCTCGCCCCGACCGTCCTGATCCCGGGTGGTCCGGCGTCCCGCTGAGTCATCTCGCCCGCGCTGATCTCTTCGCGGCGCGCTACCGTATCAGCGTCAGGCACCGGAACTGCAGGAGAGAGATGACATGAGGCATGACTGTGTCGACGGCAACCAGGCGGCGGCCTCGGTCGCGTATGCGCTGAGCGAGCTCGTCACGCTCTATCCGATCACCCCCTCGTCGCCGATGGGCGAGCTCGCGGACGCCTGGGCGTCGGCCGGCCGGACCAACCTGTGGGGCATGGTGCCCAGGGTGGCCCAGATGCAGAGCGAAGGCGGCGCCGCCGGCGCACTCCACGGCGCGCTGCAGACCGGGTCGCTGGCCACCACCTTCACCTCTTCCCAGGGCCTGCTGCTCATGCTGCCCAACATGTTCAAGATCGCTGGTGAGCTGACCCCGGCGGTGATCCACGTCGCCGCCCGGGCGGTCGCCACCCACGCGCTGTCGATCTTCGGCGACCACTCCGACGTGATGGCCGCACGTACCACCGGCTTCGCGATGTTGTCCTCCGGCTCGGTGCAGGAGGCGCAGGACCTCGCCGCCGTCGCCCACCTCGCCGCGTTGCAGACCCGGGTGCCGTTCCTGCACTTCTTCGACGGGTTCCGCACCTCGCACGAGCTGAACCGGGTGGACATGCTCGAACGGGAGGACCTGCGGGCACTGGTCGACGACACCGGCGTCGTGGCGCACCGCGAACGCGGGCTGAGCCCCCAGCACCCGGTACTGCGCGGATCGGCGCAGAACCCGGACGTGTTCTTCCAGTCCCGCGAGGCGGTAAACCCCTTCTACGACGCGGTACCGGCCGCTGTGCAGGACGCGATGGACCGGCTGGCAGAGCTCACCGGGCGCGCGCACCACCTGGTGGAGTATGACGGGCATCCGGAGGCCGACCGCGTCATCGTGATCATGGGTTCGGGCGCTGGCGCGGTCCAGGAGACCGTCGAGGAGCTCAACCGCCGCGGCGAGCGCGTCGGGGTGATCACCGTGCGACTGTACCGGCCGTTCCCCGCCGCCGAGCTGGTCGCCGCGCTGCCCCTGTCGGTAGGCCGGGTCGCCGTGCTCGACCGCACCAAGGAACCGGGCTCGTATGGCGAGCCGCTCTTCCTGGACGTCGTCGCGACCCTGGCCGAGGCCGTCACCAGCGGGAAGCGCGACCCGGGCGCCCTGCCACGGGTGACCGGCGGCCGCTACGGGCTCTCCTCGAAGGAGTTCACCCCGGCCATGGTCAAGGGGGTCTTCGACGAGCTGGAGTCGCAGGCGCCGCGGCCGCGGTTCACGGTCGGCATCGTCGACGACGTGACCCACCTGTCGGTGTCCCCTGACCCCGACTTCCGGCTACCCACGCCGGCCGGCGATGTTCAGGCCGTGTTCTACGGGCTGGGTTCGGACGGCACCGTCGGCGCGAACAAGAACACCGTCAAGATCGTGAGCGAGAACAGCGACCTGCACACCCAGGGCTACTTCGTCTACGACTCGAAGAAGGCCGGGGCGATGACCGTCTCGCACCTTCGGTTCTCCCCCCAACCCATCCGCTCGACGTACCTCATCGAACAGGCCGACGTCGTCGCCTGCCACCAGTTCGGGTTCCTGTTCACCCAGGACGTCCTCGCCGTGGCCAAGCCCGGCGCGACCGTGCTGCTCAACGCGCCGTACCCGAGCGACGAGGTGTGGGACGTGCTGCCCGAGAAGGTCCAGCGGGCCATCATCGACAAGAAGCTGAAGGTGCACGTCATCGACGCACACCGGGTGGCCGGCGAGCTCGGCCTGCGAGGGCGAATCAACACCGTGATGCAGCCGTGCTTCTTCGCCCTCTCCGAGATCCTGCCCCAGGAGCAGGCCCTGGCTGCAGTCCGGCAGGCGGTGCAGAAGTCCTACGGCCGGCGCGGGCAGAAGGTGGTCGAGCGCAACCTCGCAGCGGTCGACCAGTCCCTGGCGCAGCTGCACGAGCTCACCGTGCCGCAGACGGTGACCTCGACCACCCCGCTGCGCGAGCTGATCCCGGCCGGGGCGCCGGACTTCGTCACCAGGGTGACCGCCCGCATCCTCGCGGGCGAGGGTAACCTGCTCCCGGTCAGTGCCATGCCCGTGGACGGAACCTTCCCGACCGGCACCACGAGGTACGAGAAGAGGGCACTCGCCAAGGAGATCCCGATCTGGGACGCCGACATCTGCATCGACTGCGGCAAGTGCGCGATCGTCTGCCCGCACAACGCGATGGGGATGAAGGTGCTCCCACCCGAGAACCTGGACGGTGCACCGGACACCTTCACGACCAAGTCCTTCAAGTCCCGGGAGCTGCAGACACCGCACCTGCTGAGCATCCAGGTCTCCCCGGACGACTGCACCGGGTGCGGGGTGTGCGTGGAGCAGTGCCCGGCGGTCAGCAAGAGCGTGGTCGGGCACCGGGCCATCAACATGGAGCCGGTTGCCGAGCACCGGGACGAAGAGCGCGCCAACTACGCGTTCTTCGACACCATTCCGCTGCTCGACCGCGGGCTGCTCCCGCATGACACCGTCAAGGGCTCGCAGGTGCTCCAGCCGCTGTTCGAGTTCTCGAGCGCGTGCGAGGGGTGCGGCGAGACGCCATACCTGCGCCTGCTCACCCAGCTCTTCGGCGACCGGATGATCGTGGCCAACGCCACGGGATGCTCGTCGATCTACGGCGGGAACCTGCCGACCACGCCGTGGAGCCGCAACGACCAGGGCCGGGGTCCGGCCTGGTCCAACAGCCTGTTCGAGGACAACGCGGAGTTCGGCCTGGGCATGCGGCTGGGCAAGGAACAGGGCACGGCCAGCGCACGGGCCCTGGTGGGCACCATGGCCGACGCGGTCGGGCCCGAGCTGGCCGCCGAGATCCTCGGCGCGGACCAGTCCGACGAGGCGGGGGTCAGCGCCCAGCGGGAGCGGGTCCTGCGCCTGCGCGAGAGGCTGGACACACTCGGGTCGGACCCCGCGGCGCGCCACCTGTTGAGCCTGGCCGACGATCTGGTTCGCAGCGACGTCTGGATCATCGGTGGTGACGGGTGGGCCTATGACATCGGGTACGGCGGGCTCGACCACGTGCTCGCCTCCGGGGAGAACGTCAACGTGCTGGTCCTGGACACCGAGGTCTACTCCAACACCGGCGGCCAGGCGTCCAAGGCCACCCCCAGGGGCGCGGTGGCGAAGTTCGCTACCTCCGGCAAGGAGACACCCAAGAAGGACCTGGGCGCCCTGGCGATGCAGTACGGCAACGTCTACGTCGCTCAGATCGCCATGGGGGCCAACGAGGTTCAGACCGTGCGGGCCCTGGCGGAGGCTGCAGCCTGGCCCGGACCGTCGCTGGTGCTTGCCTACTCCACCTGCATCGCCCACGGCATCGACATGAAGTTCTCCATGACCCACCAGCGCAACGCGGTCAAGAGCGGCCACTGGCCCCTCTACCGGTTCGCGCCCGGGCCTGACGAGCACACCAAGCCGTTCCGGCTCGACTCCCGCAAGCCGGCGTTGGCGCTGCGCGACTTCGCCCACGAGGAAGCCCGCTTCGCGATGCTGGAACGCTCTGACCCCGATCGTGCACACCACTTGATGGCCCTGGCCCAGGCCGACGTCGACGAGCGGTGGCGCTACTACGAGCAGCTGGCCGGAGTCGAACGCAGCGTGCCGCACGAGGCAGGGGACGTCGTCGACCCCGAGGGAATCGCCAACGAAGAGGTGCCGAAGTGACCGCCGAAGCGACAGTCCTGCCGGAGTTCGACCTTTCCACCACGTATCTGGGGCTGCCGCTGCGCACACCGCTGGTCGCCTCGTCCGGACCGCTGACCGCCCGCATCGACTCACTTCGCGCCCTGGAGCAGGCCGGCATCGCGGCCGTCGTCCTGCCCTCGCTGTTCGAGGAGCAGGTCGACCACGAGGAGATGCAGGCCGACCAGATGGGCGACCTGCATGCGGACAGCAACCCGGAGGCCACGGGCTACTTCCCGGACCTGGCCGACTACGAGTCGGTCGCCGACCGCTATCTGCGCCATGTCGACGAGGCGAAGAAGGCGTTGTCGATCCCCGTGGTCGCCAGCCTGAACGGGGTGACCTCGGGCGGCTGGGTGAGGTATGCGCGGCTGCTCGAGCTCGCAGGCGCCGATGCCATCGAGCTCAACCTCTACGGGGTCGCCGCCGACCTCGACGTGACCGGGCGAGAGATCGAGGACGACCAGGTGGAGCTCGTCGCTCTGGTCAAGGCATCCCTGTCCATACCGCTCGCGGTCAAGATCGGACCGCACTACAGCGCGTTGGGCCATCAGGCAGCGCGGATCATCGATGCGGGGGCAGACGGCCTCGTGCTCTTCAACCGCTTCTACCAGCCCGACATCGACCCCCGGACCCGGAAGGTGACATCGGCGCTGGAGCTGTCATCGTCGGCGGAGCTGAGGCTTCCGCTGCGCTGGACCGCCATCCTCTCCGGGCGGGTCGAGGCGTCGCTCGCCGTGACGACAGGGGTCCACACCGGCGCCGACGCCGCGCGCTGCCTGCTGGCCGGCGCCGACGTGGCAATGATGACCTCTTCGCTGCTGGTGAACGGCGCCGAGCACGTCGCCACCGTGGAACAAGAGCTCGTCGCGTGGGCTGCGGAGTCCGGATACGAGTCGGTGGCGCAGCTGCGGGGCAGCGTCAGCCAGCGCCACGTCGCGGACCCGGCCGCCTTCGAACGGGCGAACTACATGTCCACCCTGACCGCCTTCACGAACTCCTTCCACTGAGGTCAGCGACGCCCGGCGGCATCGCCGACCCGAACGGTTCCCGGCCCGGAAGGCGCAGACCGCGCACAGCTCCGGTCGGTCGGGTTACCGCTCGGCTCGGCGAGCTGAAGGCCATCCGCACGCCCGCACCATCGGGGCCGACGGCGCGTGGCACCGGATAAGATCGCTCTGACCCGACCGATTTCCGAAAGGCCTCAACGGTGAGCAGCAGCCGACCAGTTGACCCTCAGACCTCGGCCAGCCCGGTGGTCGACACCCGGGACCGCCAGCTGCGTGATCTGCGCATCTCGGTGACTGACCGGTGCAACTTCCGCTGCGTCTACTGCATGCCGAAGGAGGTCTTCGGCAAGGACTTCACGTTCATGGAGCGGGACGAGCTACTGACCTTCGAGGAGATCACCCGGCTGGCCGGGATCGCGGTGGCCCACGGGGTCGAGAAGATCCGTCTCACCGGCGGCGAACCGCTGCTGCGCAAAGGCCTCGAGGACCTGGTCGGCATGCTCACCGCGCTGAGAACTCCGGCTGGCGCTCAGATCGACGTCGCGCTGACCACCAACGGCTCCGCCCTTGCCAGCAAGGCCGCATCCCTGAAGGACGCCGGCCTCCAACGGGTCACCGTCTCCCTGGACTCGCTGGACGATGCCACCTTCAAGGCCGCCAACGACGTCGACTTCCCCGTGTCCAAAGTCCTGCACGCGATCGACGTGGCCCACCAGATCGGCCTCGGACCGATCAAGATCAACATGGTCGTCAAACGCGGTCAGAATGACCACGACATCGTGGCGATGGCACGCCACTTCAAGGACACCCCACACATCCTGCGTTTCATCGAGTACATGGATGTCGGCGCCAGCAATGACTGGAAGATGGCTGAGGTCGTGCCCTCCTCCGAGGTGATCAGCCGCATCCATGCCGAACTGCCGCTGGAACCGGTCACGGCGAACTACCCCGGCGAGACCTCCTCCAGATGGCGATACCAGGACGGGACCGGCGAGATCGGCGTGATCTCCAGCGTCACCCAGGCGTTCTGCCACAGCTGCACCCGGGTCCGGGTCTCCACCGAGGGCAAGCTGTACACCTGCCTGTTCGCCACCGAAGGACATGACCTGCGAGCGATCATGCGGGGCGGATGCTCAGACCAGCAGCTCTCCGCCGCCATGGCCCAGCTCTGGGCAGAAAGAACAGACAACTACTCGCAGCGGCGCAGCGCCAGGACCAGCGAGCTGCGCGCGACCGGCAAGACCAAGATCGAGATGTCCTACATCGGCGGCTGAGCGATGTCCTGCCTCAGCGGCTGAGCGATGTCCTGCGTCAGCGGCTGAGCCGAGGGACGGCGTTCGGTCAGTGTGCGCAGCGACCTGGCCTCGCTAGCCAGGCCGAGGGGCAGGCCCGACGGTTCCATGCCGGTGCGTGCCTTCTTGCCTGCCGCCTCAATTTGGGTGCCGGCCCGCGGGACATCGCGGGTGAACGTACCGAGTAGATCCGTGTCATAGCCGCCAACGCGCTCGACCCGGCAGTCGAGCGCAGGATCCAGCTCGGGCGAGATCACCCGCTCCTTTCCGTGCTGAGTAGGCAACCCGATCCGGCGACCGCGATAGCTGACCTGGTCGGCCTCACCGAACGGGGCCGATCTCATCGGGCCATCGCCCCGCTCGGGCCCGGGCTGGAGACCTCGCCGGAGGACGTTCCGAAGGCATCGGTCTCGATCTCGGCCACGACGACGTGATTGCAGGTGGGGCGCTGGCCGGGCCTGGTCATCAGGGGTCGCCGACCGACGCGCGTTCCTGGGCATCAAGGGTGCCGTCGACGGGGTGGCCGCTGTCGGCGAGCCAGGCTCCGTCCCGGGTCCGCCTCAGGATCCGCCCGTCCCCAGGCTGCACCGCGCACAGGGTGATCCAACCGCCTGCGACGAGGCGGGCCACCGACGGCTGGCGCGCCAGGATCTCCTCGACCACGGTGGTCTTGGCGTTCACCAGGGTGAGCAGGCGGACCGGCTCGTGCCGCGTGCCCGCCCGCCAGGGCCCCTCGGTCCGGGACGGGTTGTGGGCCGGGGCGGTCGCCGAGACGGCCTGCCACGGGAGCCCGATGCGCAGGTCGCCGCGAGCACCGGTCACCACGGCGGACACCGTTATTCCGTCGCCGATCACGTTGTGCGTCGTCTTGTCCCCGGCACCGAAGCGGTGCGGGTCGACAGTGGACGCCCAGTACTGCGCCGTGATCCATTGGGCGACGATCACCGGCGCGGTGAGCAGCTGCTCGAGGATCGCGCCATCGGGATCGAGGTCGGGTCGGTAGGACTGCAGGAAGACCCGGCCGTCCAGCTTGAGCCCCGTCGTGAGGTCTCGTGGTCCGACGACGATGGCCGCCGCCCCGGCGAGGCCCCATTCCGGTCGCGGCTGTGCCCAGTCGGTTGCGCGGTTGTCGACGTGCCGACGGAGCCGGCGGCCCGACACGCGCCGTGCGTCCGGGGGCAGGTCAAGCCGCTCCGACCGCACACGATCCCCGGCGTCTGTCAGATCGTGCTCGAGTCGGTCCAGCGCGCCGCGCAGCCGTTCCGGAACCGCGTGCCGGTCCAGGATGTCAACAACGTCTCGGGTGGTGTCGTGCAGCGCCGCGACGAACCACGTCCGGTCGGGCAGCGACACTCCCCGCGCGCGAAGCGCCGCGCGCACCCGCGGGTCGTTCAGGCTCTGGGCCATGGCACGCGCGTTGACGTCACCCGCGGAGCCGCCGCACGCCCCGCAGTCATATGCGGCGACGTGCGGGTTGTTCGTGACCCGGCCGCCGTGCCCGGTGAGAACCACCAGGGGGGCGAGCTCGTGCGTCCCCAAGGAAGCGAGGAACCCGCTGGCGGCCGCGACGAGCGTCGGCACCCCGACATCCTCGACCACCTCGAAGTACCCGCCGCTCGGCGTGCCGACCCTTCGCCGACACGCGTCACTCAGCCGCCGCGCGTACCGGGGCATGGTGGTCGTCAGCAGCACGAAGGGTGCCAGAAGCCAGCCCACCGCCTCGGCCCAGCCGAAGGGCAGCACCGGCGAGCCTTCCACGGTCCGGACCGCGAAGCCCAGGGCATCGGCTGAGCCGGCCAGGCCGTGCGTACGCCGGGGCCGCTCCGTGACCGCGACGACCGGACGAAGCAGCGCGGGCGTGCGCTCGGTGGCCGTGCCGGTGACGGAGGTGTGCCGCAGTGGAATCCCGAAGAAACCCGCGGCACCGAGGGTCTCCCACGGTCCGAGAGCCTCGAGATGGCGTCGCAGCCTCTCGGAGCGCACGTCGATGCAGGTGACCACCTGTGCCTGTGTGCCCGGCCTCGCGACCGTGCCGGCCGGGCGGCCCCGGGAGGCTAGGTCGCGGGTTGGGGCGTCGATCCGGCCGAACAGGGCACGGCGGAAGGCATGTTCCAGCACTTCGCCGCGCAGCCGGCCGAGTCCACCCCGGGCCAGCGGCGTGAGGATGCCTGCCAGTTCCCGCACCTCGCGGTCCGCCGGCTCCCCGCCGACCAGACCACGCGAGGCACCGGCAGCCACGAGCCGGGCCAGTCGTGCGTGGGTCGAGCCCCCCACGAGATCGTCGGCGACGAGGTTGCGACCGAGCAGGCGAGGCGCGTGGGACTGGGCCACGACGACCTCCAGGGCGAGGCGGGTGGCCACGAGTTCTTCGAGCAACCGTGCCGGCGCCTCGGGTTCGTGCGTGATGTCGATTCCCGCCTCCTGGCCGAGCCGGGCGTGCCAAGCACGCCAGGCGAGGTGGGCCGGCCAGCCGGGGTCCCGCGCCAGGAGGCGCGCCAGGAGGTCTGGGCGGTCCCGGGGGGAGACGCCCAGGTGCTCGAGCAGCGCGGCGATCGCAGCGGTGGGTTCGGCAGGGAGGGCGGCCACGACGTCTCCGGCGCCGCGCAGGTGCAGCAGCGTGTCGAGGGCAGGAGCGGTGGCACGCAACTCGTGCCACGGCCCGGAGGCGCCCGGCCAGACCGGTCCGGCCAGGGACCGGATACAACAGTGATGGGCCAAGATGCGGGTCCGCCGGTCGATCGAGGCCGCCGCTGGCAGGGGAAGCACCTGCAGCGGCGTTTTCAACGCGCGGTCCGGTTCGACGCCGGCTCGAAGGAGGAGGTCGGCCGCCCATGCGACACGCCCGGGTGAGGCCTCGTCCTCAAGGAGGAGCGCGCGGACCAGGGCGCGATGGTCTGACCCGGCAGCACCCGCCGGGAGCGCGCCCAGCGCGTCGTCGAGAACCGAGTCGATGTCGGCGTCGCGGGCTTGTCCTTGCGCCAGGGCGCGGCGCAGCGCCTGCGCCGACGGACCAGTCTCTGCATCCCAGACCTTCACGGCGATACGAGTCGCCTCTTCGAAGCCGAGGTCCTCAAGGCCTGCGAGCGGATTGCTGGCCACGAACGACGTGAGCGGGAAGAGGGCACCGCCGGACCGCGCTGCGACATCGACAGCCAGTCGCGCGGCTGCGGCATCCTCCATGGTGACGGGGGGGACCGCAAGCGCCACCGACGGCTTGCGGGTCATTCGCTCGCGCAGCGTCGGAGGCTGCAATGACGCGCGGGCGACGCGGCGCGCCAGCGCTTCCAGTCGAGCGTCGCGGACGGCCCGGCCGACCGCCATCCCCACCGCCGCAGTGACGGCCAGGAGCACGATCGCGACGGCAGCCGCCGATCCCTCGACGGTCCCCCAGGCCGCGGGTTCGCCGAAGCTGCTCGCCAGCACCTCCGTGAGCGCCCGAAGCCCGCCGATGTACACCACCCCACCGCCGAGGACCATCGCCGATGTGACGACCTGCGCCACGAGGTGCCCGCCGCGTCGCACCACCGCGGCGAGGGCCAGACACAGTACGGCCGCGGCGATGCCCAGCGGCAGCAGCTCCGCCGGTGCAGTGAGCGTTGGCCAGGACGGCACTGGAGCCAGAGCCGCCCCCACCACCGCGGCGAACGCCGCGGAGCCTGCGCCGAGTGCCGCGGCCACGCCAAGACGGCTGGACGGCGTGGTTTCACGATCCCGGGCCTGGCCCACCACCCGGCCCGCGCCGAGGAAGAGCGACGACTTCCACACCCCGTGGCCGATGACGTGCACGAGGACGGCGGCCGGGATGCCGACCGCGACCTGGACGGCGAGATAGCCCATCTGGGCGGAGGTCGACGCGGCGAGGCGTCCCTTGACGTCGGCCCGGGTGCGCATCTGCGCCGTGGCGGCCACGGCCGTGGCTGCCCCGACCACGAGCAGCAGCACCCGAGCGGCGGAGGCGGCCTCGACCAGAGGCCAGAGCAGGAGTGCGAGAACGCCGACGCCGTTCACCAGTCCCGCGTGCAGGAGCGCGCTCACCGGTGAGGGCGCTTCGGCCGTCTCCGGAAGCCACCGATGAGCTGGCAGGAGCGCGCTGCGCACGATACCGGCGCCGACGACGAGCAGCGCCGCGAGCGTGACGACGGAGGCCGGCGCCGTGTCGACGCTCTGCGCCAGGGTGGCGCGGTCCAGCGTTCCTACCCCGAACCCGACGACGAGGACCCCCGCCCACAGCAACCCATCTCCGAGGAGGAGTCGGGCCCGGATCTGGCGCGCGGCGCGCCGCGCCTGCTGTGTGCCAGGGTGCGCGACCAGACCGGACATGGCCAGCGTGGCCGCCGTCCAGCCCGCGGCCAGGATCGGCAGCGATGACGCGGTCACCGCGACTGCCAGTCCGGCGACGGTCGCGATCTCGTAGGCCGCGAAGCGTGCCAGGCGGTGCTGGCCGACGAGGTTGCGGGCGCTGTAGATCGCCACGACGTTGCCAACCCCTGCTACCAGTGTGAGGAGGAGGCTCTCCACGACGCCGAAGCTCGGGCTTACGTCGGCGCTACCCAGAGGGCCTAGATCGATCCGCCCCAGCGACAGTTCCACCGGGGTGCCCGACAGCGCCCAGCCCAGGACGACCAGCGAGACGAGAACGAGTGCGGCCATCGGCGCGCGGACGATCTTTAGGAGACTCACAAGCATAAAGATACATGAAATTTATTTGGCATAGACTCTCTCCGACCTGCGGTTCCCCCCACATCACCCCTCGGGCAGAATGGGGCCGTGTCACCCAACCGCAGACCGCCGTCATCCCGACCTGCTGCCCTCCAGACGTCGTCGCGGGCTCAGCCAGCCGAGCAGGGCGTGGCCCAAGGACACCAGGGCGAAAACCTCGCGAGCCCGGCGCGCCCAGGGAAGGTCTGGACGTTGCTGACCTCGCATGGACGGGTGCTGCTGCTCATCGCGCGGGACTCGGACATCCGATTGCGCGATATCGCCGACCATGCCCGGATCACCGAGCGGGCAGCCGCCACGATCGTCCGGGATCTCGAGCTCGCCGGCTACCTCACCAAGGCGCGGGTCGGCCGCCGCAACCGCTACATCGTGCACGACGAACTGGCCTTCCGGCACCCTGCAGAGGCCGACCATCGCGTCAGCGAGCTCATCAAGATATTCACCGGCGACTGATCTCGGATCCGCCGGGGTATTCGAGAGACGGGCCGCCGTCCAGGTTTCGTATGATCAACGTAGTACGACGCACAGAGTACGGCCGGGGCCTCACCCACCTGCTCACCATCGTGGGCGCCGACGCCCGCGGCACCATCGACGCCCACACCGCTCGACGCGACAGCGCCATGGACGACGAGCAGTGGCGGGCCAGCGCGGACAAGGTCCTTGCCCGCGTCCTCAATCCCCGAGAAGTATCCCCGGGCCACCCGCATCGGGACCGCCGCAGGCGCCGCGCAGGGCAGCGCCCACACCCCCACCCACGCCTACCGCTTCGGGCTCGCCCGAGTCCTGGACGGTCTCGCTCCGCTCATCGAACCACCACCAGCGACCCGCTGACCGCGCATCTGCTTCTCTCAGGTGCGCCGAGTGGGCCGGACCCAGCATGAATGCTCTCCTCGGGGTCTGCGCCAAGTGCGTCACGGCCAAGACGAGGACGCGAAGGCGCGCATCGAGGCAGCGCTGGCGCTCGGCGCGCCCGTCGGAGTGCCGGACGTGGCCGTGACTTCCCGGCGTAACCTACCCATCGGCCCTGTGCTCCGCAGCGCACGAGGCGATGAGCTCCACCACCGCGTCAACCACCTGCGGCAATGCCGTCATCACCACAGGCGACAGCCGATCCCCCATCTCGCACGACTCCACCCCGCAGCGCACGAGAAAGACTTCCGCTGCCCGGCCGTACAGCTCATGGGCGAGCGCGACGACGCTGGGTGGGCTGAGGTGATGCGACCATGTCGTCGCGGCGTCGCTCGCTGGCTCCACCTGCGTGACAGTGACGGCGCCCGGGGGGATACCGTGACTCGCGTCCACGAGCACGACGAGTATGGCGGCGCTGATGTCGAGAGCGAGCTCAGGCATCAGCTGATGGCGCTGGAGGACGGTGACTCCGGTCAGCCTCGGATCCTTGGCGAGGCGATCCGCCGCATACCAGCCAAGCCCGTCATCGGTGCGCAGCGCGTTGCCGTAGCCCACGACGACGACCCCGTCTGTCATCGCCTGATCTCGTCCAGCACCGTCCCGGTGGGGCCGATGAGCTGGAGATGAAGGGCCATCTCGCCCAGTGCATGCGTCGAGCAGGACAGACAGGGGTCATAGCAGCGGATCACTGCCTCGACCCGGTTCAGCATCGGTTCGGTCAGCTGGGCACTCTTGACGTAGCGCTTCGCGACCTGTCGGACGCTGCGGTTCATCGCCAGGTTGTTGTGCCCGGTGGCAATCACGAGGTTCGCCCACTGGACGATCCCGTCGTCATCGACCTTGTAGTGGTGGAGCAACGTGCCGCGCGGTGCCTCGGAGACGCCGATTCCCTCGTTGCTGTTGATCCCGGCGAACGAGCGCACTCGCGGCGAGAGGATGTCAGGCCCGAGCAGGAGCTCCTCGATCCGCTCGGCGGCATAGAGCGCGTCGATCAGCCGGGCGTAGTGGTAGTGGAACGAGCTGCTGGGGACGCGCCCGAGTCGCCGGCGGAACTCGTCGAGCTCCAGGTCGGCGCGCGGCGTACCCAGCTGTCCTGCCACGATCATCCGGGCCAGCGGTCCCACCCGGTAGACCCCGTCCGGGTAGCCGAGCTTCTTCCAGTAGGTCGACTTCAGATAGGACCAGGGCTCGACCGCCTCGCCCAGATAGTCGGTGTACGTCGTCGGGTCGATCCGGTCGGCGAGGTAGTGGCCGTCGGCGTCCATGACCCGCAGCAGCCCGTCGTAGTGGTCGATGTTGCCGTCCTGATCGACCAGGCCCATGAAGGCGGACCGGAAGTCGCCGAACGAGGCCGCCTCGTCCTCCCATTGGACCAGCGACGACTTGTACCAGGCGAGGGCCCGTTCGATCGCGGCGATCGCTTCGGGGATCGTGGAGAGGATCCGGTCGCGCGTCTCCGCCTCGAGCGGCGCATCGACGCCACCGGGCACGACCCAACCGGGGTGGATCCGCTTGCCGCCCAGCCATTCGATGATCTGCTGCCCGAACCTGCGGACCCCCACGCCGTCGCGGGCAAGCTGGGGGTGAGCCCGGGCAAGGCCGATGATGTTGCGCTGCTCAGGATCCGCCTCGAAACCGAACAACAGATCCGGCGAGGAGAGATGGAAGAAGCTGAGGGCGTTCGACTGGACGATCTGCGCCAGGTTGAGCACCCGGCGAAGGTCGATCCCGGTGGGCGGGGGCACGACCGCGAGGATCTGGTCGCAGGCCTTCGCCGAAGCGATCAGGTGGCTGACCGGGCAGATCCCGCAGATGCGCGCCATGATGGACGGCATCTCGTGGATGGGGCGGCCCTCGACGATGCGTTCGAAGCCCCGGAACTGCGTCACGTGAAACTGGGCATCGACCACCTCGCCCTGGTCGTCGAGCTGAATCGTGATCTTCGAGTGGCCCTCGATCCTGGTGACCGGGTCGATGACGATCTTGCTGCTGCTCATAGAGGCTCCTCAGCGGCCGAAGCGGGCGCCGCGGGTGTCGGGGGTGCGCCCCTCGAGCAGATCCACGAGCGACTGGTGGATGAGATCGGCCGACGGCGGACAGCCCGGCAGGAAGACGTCGACCTTGACGACGCGATGCACCGGCAGTGCCATCGGCAGCAACGCGGGCACCACCTCGGTCGGAGCTCCCGGATTCAGCGTCACGTTCTCCAGGTAGGCGCGCTCCAACAGCGGCTGGACGCCGATAGGGTTGCGCATCCCCGGCACGTTGGCGGTGATGGCGCAGTCGCCGAACGAGATGAGAGTCCCCGTCCGTTCGCGGATGAGCTTGATCTTGCGGAGGTCATCTTCGCTGGACACCGCCCCCTCGACGAGACAGAGGTCGACGTGGTCCGGGTACACCTTGGTGTCGACGAGCGGGCTGTAGACGATATCGGCGCGCTCCGCGATCTCGAGCAGGCGCTCGTCCATGTCGATGAATGACATGTGGCAACCCGAACAGCCGTCGAGCCAGACGGTGGCGAGAGTGGGTTTGGTCACGTGAGCTCAGGCTCCTGGGCCTGGTTCTTCAGGTACGGCAGGAAGGGACGCCGCTCCTTGCTGCCCTCTCCGATAGATCGTCCCTTCTCGAAGAGCGCTCCGGTGGGGCAGACCTGGACGCACTTACCACAGCTTGTGCAGCTCGTGGACTCGCCCCAGGGAGTCCCCATGTCGGTAACGACCCGCACGCCGATCCCCGAGCCCATCACGTCCCAGGTATGCGCACCCTCGACCTCGTCGCAGACACGCACGCAGCGGACGCACATGATGCAGCGGTTGTGGTCGATCGCGAAAAGGGCGTGACTGGCGTCGATGCCGACCTTGGGGGCGATGACCGGCAGCTCGAAGTGGTCTAGCTTCAGCTCCTCGGCCAGGTTCTGCAGATCGCAATGATTGTTGGCGACGCAGACAGCACAGATGTGGTTGCGCTCGAGGAACAACATCTCAATGATCGTCCGGCGGTACCCGCAGAGCTGCTCGGAGGTGGTACTGACGTCCATTCCCTCGGAGACGAGCGTGGTGCACGCCGGCGTGAGCTTGCTCGAACCCGCGACCTCGACCACGCACAGGCGGCACGAGCCGGTGTCGGAGAGCCCGTCGAGGTGGCACATCGTCGGGATGTCGATGCCGTTCTCCGTGGCCACGGCGAGGATCGACTGGCCATCGGTCCCGGCCACATCGGAACCGTTGATCCGAAAGGTGTGGACCGTGGTCATACCGGCACCGGCGCTGGTTCGATCGCACATACGCCAGCAGGACAGACCCGGTCCACGATGTGGGCGAGGTACTCGTCCCGGAAATAGCGCAGGGTGCTGAAGATCGGGTTCGGGGCGCCCTGGCCGAGTCCGCACAGGCTCGTCCGCTGAACCATGGCGCCCAGACGCTCCATCTGAGCCAGGTCGTCCAACGTCGCCCCTCCATGGCTGATCCGATCGAGCAAGATCCACAGCTGCGTCGTGCCGACCCGGCACGGGGCACACTTGCCGCACGACTCCTCGCGGCAGAAGTCCATGAAGTACCTCGCCACATCGACCATGCAGGACGTCTCGTCCATCACGATCATGCCACCGGACCCCATGAACGATCCGACCCCGACAAGCGACTCGTAGTCGACCCCCATGTCGAGGAACTCAGCCGGAATACAGCCGCCCGAGGGACCTCCGGTCTGCACAGCCTTGAAGGCGCGGCCGTCAACGATCCCGCCACCGATGTCGAAGACGATCTCCCGCAGCGTGGTGCCCATCTGCACCTCGATCAGACCTGTGTTCACGACTCGGCCGGCGAGCGCGAAGACCTTGGTTCCCTTGCTGGTCGAGGTCCCGATGCCGGCAAACCAGGCGCCTCCCTTGCGAATGATCGGCGCGATGTTGGCGAACGTCTCGACGTTGTTGATCAGGGTCGGCTGATCCCAGAGGCCGGCCACTGCGGGATATGGCGGGCGCGTCGTGGGAGTGCCCCGCCCCCCCTGGACGGACGCGATCAGCGCGGTTTCCTCACCGCACACGAAAGCACCCGCCCCCAGTCGCACGTCGACCTCGAAGCCCAGCTTGCTATCGAGGATGTGCAAGCCGAGATAACCGGCTCGGCCTGCCGAATGAATGGCCTTGCGGAGACGGCTGACCGCGAGGGGGTACTCGGCCCGGCAGTAGACGTAGCCTTCGCTGGCACCGACGGCGTAGGCAGCGATCGCCATCCCCTCGATGACCCGGTAAGGGTCGCTCTCCAGGACGCTGCGGTCCATGAACGCTCCGGGGTCACCTTCGTCCGCATTGCAGATGACATACTTCGGCGAGCCCACAGCCTTGGCAACGGTGTTCCATTTCAGACCGGTCGGGTAGCCGGCCCCACCACGGCCTCGCAAGCCGCTGCGGGTGATCTCTTCGCGCACCTGCGCGGGAGTCATCGAGGTCAGGACGGATCGGAGCGCCTCGAAGCCACCTTTCTCGACGTAGTCGTCCAGGCTCTCAGGGTCGATGCGACCGGAGTTCTCCGTTGCGATGCGCCGCTGCCGGCTGAAGAACGGCGCCTCGGGCGCGCGCTGCTCGCCCGGCGTCACATCGGCGAGCGCCTCGACAATGGCGTCGAGGTCGTCGGGCCGGACGTTGGAGAAGAGCTGGCCGGTGCCCGGGATCTGGACGAGCGGACCCGAGGCGCACAGCAGGAGGCAGCCGACGCGCTTGACCTCCACGTCCTTGAGACCGGCACCGGAGACCTGCTCCCCCAGCTTGAGAAGGATATCGTGCGACTGGGCCGACAGGCAGCTGACAGCCTCACAGACATACGCCGACGCCCGCGCCGGGCCTTCGAGGGGCCGAAGGCCGTCGGCCGCACGCCGGGGTCGCTTCGGCGGCGCCGGGGGAGCCGAGGGGGCAGACTCGCTCACAGCCCCGCCAGTTTCGCCACGAGGTCGCTCGAGCTGACCCTGCCCTCAACCGCCCCGTCGACGGTTGCCACCGGGGCGAGGCTGCACGCGCCCAGACAGCGGGCGGTGAGGAGCGACAGCTTTCCGTCAGCCGTCGTCTCCCGGGGTTTGACGTCGAGCCCCGCCTTGATCGAGCTCAGGATCTCGTCCGCGCCGTTGATATAGCACGCCGTACCGGTGCAGACGACGCACGTATGCTCACCGTGCGGCTTCAGTGTGAAGTGGTGGTAGAACGTGGCCACCCCGAAGACCTTCGAAGGCGGAACCCGGAGGCTGTCGCTGACGAATCGCAACGCGTCGTCGTCCAGGAAGCCGAACGCCTCCTGAGCCGAGTGAAGCACCTCGATGAGGGCGTCGGGACGGCTTCCGAGGCGACGCATCCGCGTCTCGACGATGCGCCAGCGTTTGTCGTCACTGGGCACCTCAGGCCTCGCTGCGCGAACTGGCACGACCCTCACCCCTCGTGACATCGGCGCCAGGCGCCAGACGCCAGGCCACCGTTCTGTCGAACGTAGGACCTCTCAGAAGTGGAACATACTAGACGACGCGGCATTGCTCAACACAAGGTCAGCGGTAGTTCAGCGGTAGTTCAGCGGTAGGTCAGCGGTAGGCTGAGCCGACCCTCGGGCCCAGAACCCAGGGCCGCGACCCAGGAGCTGAGATGAAGCAGCCCGATGATGAAGCTGATGGCTCTCCCATCGTCGGAACGCTTCGGGTTCGGCGCAGGTTTGAGGTTTACGGCCTGGTCCAGGGCGTCGGTTTTCGGCCCTTCGTCTACGTCACCGCGGCCGAGCTCTCGCTGGCGGGCTCGGTGGCGAACACCACTGCCGGCGTTGTCGCGGAAGTCGAGGGCAGCGCCGCGGCAGTGGCGGCGTTCGGCCGGCGACTCCGCAGCAGCCCTCCCCCACTCGCGGTCGTCGAGCGCATTCACGAGTCGGCAGCCTCCACGCGAGGCGGCACCGGCTTCACCATCGACAGCTCCAGCCCAGGCTTCAGCCAGTCGCGAACCCTGGCCTCTCCCGACATCGCCACCTGCGAAGACTGTCTGAGCGAGCTGCGTGACCCCACTGATCGCAGGCACCGCCACCCCTTCATCACTTGCACCAACTGCGGGCCCCGGTTCACGATCATCACGGACCTCCCCTATGACAGGGCCACCACCACGATGGCCGGTTTCGACATGTGCCACGACTGCCGGAATGAGTATGACGATCCGGCGAACCGCCGCTTCCACGCCCAGCCCATCGCCTGCCCCGGCTGTGGTCCGCAGCTCGAGCTGATCCGCCGCGACACGCGGGCCGCGACCAGGGGCGAGGAGGCCCTGCGGGCCGCCCGGGTTCTGCTGGCCGAGGGTCGTATCGTGGCGGTCAAGGGCCTCGGCGGCTACCACCTCGCCTGCGATGCCCGCAATTCTGAGGCCGTGGCTGAGCTCAGGCGTCGCAAGCGCAGGGGCGGGAAGCCGTTCGCGGTCATGGTCGCTGACATCGGCGTGGCCCGGCGAATGGTGTCCATGACCGAGCAGGACGAGCATCTGCTGACCGGGATCCGGCGGCCGATCGTCATACTTCCCCGAGGAGGGCCTAGCGGCGACGTCGGCGTCGCAGACGTGGTCGCACCCCAGAGCCCGAGCCTCGGCCTGATGCTTCCCTACACCCCGTTACATGTTCTTCTCTTCGGTCTCGACGGCGACGAGCCGGGACCCGATGCGCTCGTGATGACCTCCGGCAACCTGTCAGGAGAGCCGATCGTCACTGATGATGGCGACGCGCTGGAGAAGCTGAGCCCGTACGTCGATGCCTGGCTGCTTCATGACCGAAGGATCCACGTGGCATGTGACGACTCGGTGACGCGGATGGGCAACGCCGCGGAGCTCCCGATCCGCCGTTCCCGAGGCTACGCGCCCCTTCCCATTGCCCTGCCGTTCGAGGTGAACGCAACGCTCGCGGTCGGTGCGGACCTGAAGAACACGTGCGCGCTGGCGAAGGGCCGGTACGCGTGGGTGAGCCAGCACATCGGTGACATGGACGACCTTTCCACGATCGACGCCCTGACGAGGACCGTAGGGCACCTTGAGCTCCTCACCGGTGTCCGACCCGAGACGGTGGTGGCCGACCTGCACCCCGGCTACCGGTCCAGCCGCTGGGCACATCGTCATGCCGGCGGCAGACCCGTCCGCACGGTGCAGCACCACCACGCCCATATCGCCTCGGTGATGGGAGAGCACGGGCTCGGCGCCGGCGAGAGGGTGATCGGGTTCGCGTTCGACGGCACCGGCTACGGGACCGACGGGGCAGTGTGGGGTGGAGAGGTGCTGATAGCCGGCTACGGGTCGTTTTCCCGGGCGGCCCACCTGGGATACGTGCCCCTGGCCGGCGGCGACACGAGCATCGTGCGGCCCTACCGGATGGCACTGGCTCATCTCTATGCAGCCGGCGTCCCGTGGGACGAGGCCCTGCCCCCGGTCCGTGCCTGCCCGGCAGGCGAACGCAACGTCCTTGCTCACCAGTTCGACACCGGCTTCGGCTGCGCCCCCACCTCGAGCATGGGCAGGCTCTTCGATGCCGTCGCGTCCCTGGCCGGCGTCAGGCAGCATGCGGACTACGAGGCAGAAGCGGCGATCGAGCTCGAGAGTCTGGCCTTGTCGGCGCCGGCTCCGGTCGCGAGTGCGCCGCGCTACGCTTTTGACATCAAGGATCTCGGCTCCGACACGCCCGTCATCGCTGATCCCGGTCCGGTGATCAGCGCGGTCGCCTCCGAGGTGCTGGCCGGGGAACCGGTCTCACTGGTCGCCCTACGTTTCCACACGGCCGTCAGCGACCTTATTGTCGACCTCGCCGAGCGATGTCAAGAGCGAACCGGCCTTGAGCGGGTGGCACTCGGCGGCGGGGTCTTCCAGAACGCACTGCTGCTCGACACAGCACAGCACGCCCTCACGAACAGGGGATTCACTGTCCTGCGTCCGCGACTGCTTCCACCCAACGACGGCGGTATCGCCCTCGGTCAGATCTTGGTCGGCGCGTCAGCGCAACCTCAGACCCAGCAAGGGGACCGGACATGTGTCTAGCAATTCCAGGGCGCGTCGTCAGCATCGCCGACATCGATGACGCCCTCATGGCGGAGGTGGACTTCGGCACGGTCCGCAAGCAGGTGTGCATGCACTACATCCCGGATGTGAAGGTCGGTGAGTACGTCGTCGTGCACGTCGGCTTCGCCATCCAGCGGCTCGACGAAGAGTCGGCCCGGGAGACCCTTGCCGACTTCAGGAAGCTCGGGATCCTGGAGGACGAGCTCGGCGACGGGTTCACGCGCGCCGCCCGGCAGGCAGGAATCGACCAGGGAACCGGACGATGAAGTATCTCGACGAGTTCAGCAACCCCGATCTGGCTAAGAAGCTGCTCGACCAGATCCACGCCGCCACCACCCAGAGCTGGGCGCTGATGGAGGTCTGCGGCGGTCAGACCCACTCGATCATCCGCCACGGCATCGACCAGCTGCTGCCCGAAGGCGTGGAGATGATTCACGGCCCGGGGTGCCCGGTCTGCGTCACCCCGTTGGAGATTATCGACAAGGCTTTGGCGATCGCCGCCCTGGACAACGTCATCCTCTGCTCCTTCGGCGACATGCTGCGGGTCCCCGGCAGCACCCAGGACCTCTTCATGATCAAGAGCGGTGGCGGGGACGTCCGCGTGGTCTACTCTCCCTTGGACGCCCTGAACATCGCCCGGCAGAACCCGGACAAGGAGGTCGTCTTCTTCGGGATTGGTTTCGAGACGACCGCACCGGCCAACGCCATGACGGTCTACCAGGCCAAACGCCTGTCCATCAAGAACTTCTCGATGCTTGTGTCCCATGTCCTGGTCCCGCCGGCGATGGCCGCGATCATGGAGTCTCCGACCTGCCGGGTGCAGGGGTTCCTGGCGGCAGGGCACGTGTGCAGCGTCATGGGCACATCGGAGTACCCGCCGCTGGCGCAGAGGTACCGGGTCCCGATCGTGGTCACCGGCTTCGAGCCGCTGGACATCCTCGAGGGGATTCGCAAGACGGTCATCCAGCTCGAGGAGGGCCGTTATGAGCTGGAGAACGCCTACCCCCGAGCCGTGCAGGCCGAGGGCAACATCGCGGCGATGACCATGCTTCGAGAGGTGTTCGAGGTGACCGACCGGACCTGGCGCGGTATCGGGATGATTCCGCAGAGCGGCTGGAGGCTGTCGGACCGGTATCTCGATCTCGACGCGGAGCGGCGTTTCGACGTTGCGGACATCCACACCGATGAGTCCACCCTGTGCCGCTCGGGTGAGGTGCTGCAGGGTCTGATCAAGCCGCATGAGTGCGCGGCGTTCGGCACGCAGTGCACGCCTCGCAAACCACTCGGCGCCACGATGGTCTCGTCCGAAGGCGCCTGCGCCGCCTACTACGCCTACCGGCGCCTTGACGTTGTGGACGCCAGATGACCGGGGCCACTGAAAGTCACGACACGATCGACTTCGAGGGATGGGTCTGCCCGGTCCCGCTGCGCGACACACCGTTCATCGTGATGGGGCACGGCGGCGGCGGGGCGATGTCGGCCGAGCTGATCGAGCACCTGTTCCTGCCGGCATACGGCGCTGCGGCCACCGCCGACCTCGGTGACTGCGCGGTCCTGTCCGTGGGCGGATCGACGCTGGCCTTCTCGACCGACTCGTTCGTGGTGAAGCCGATGTTTTTTCCTGGTGGGTCGATCGGTGACCTCGCGGTGAACGGGACTGTCAACGATCTGGCCATGTCTGGAGCGACGCCGTTGTTCATGTCCACAGCTTTCATCCTCCAGGAAGGCACCTCGGTGGGTGAGCTCGGCCGGATCGCTCAGCGAATGGGCGCGGCGGCGCTGGCCGCCGGGGTGCGGCTGGTCACCGGGGACACCAAGGTCGTCGACCATGGCAGCGGCGACGGGGTGTACATCAACACAGCCGGGATCGGCGTGATCGCCGATGGTGTGAACATCAATGCCTATCGCGCCCAGGTCGGGGACGCCGTGCTGATCAGTGGTGACGTCGGGGTGCACGGCATCGCGGTCATGAGCTGTCGCGAGGGCTTGGAGTTCGGCACCGCCGTCGAGAGCGACACCGCGCCACTGCATGGGCTGGTGGCTGCGATGATCGCCACCGGCACCGACCTGCACGTGCTCCGCGACCCGACACGAGGAGGTGTCTCGGCGTCACTGAACGAGATCGCTCGCGCCTCCGGAGTCGGGATCGAGCTGGTGGAGCAGGACATCCCGGTGCCCGAGACGGTTCGGGACGCCTGCGCCCTGCTCGGCCTCGACCCGCTTCAGGTGGCGAACGAGGGCAAGCTGGTGGCGATAGTGCCCGGCGAGGCCGCAGACCTGGTGCTCCAGGCAATGCAGGCGCATCCGCTCGGACGGTCCGCGTGCCGGATCGGGACGTGCGTGCCTGACCATGCGGGCATGGTGGTCGCGAAGACCGGTATGGGCGGGACGCGCGTGGTCGACCTCCCCCTCGGCGAGCAGCTGCCGAGGATCTGCTAGTGAGAGCGCAAGAGGTCAGCCGGAGGAAAGCCAGTACCGGACGACGGACCCGCGTCGGGAGTCGATCGGAGTGAGGCACCGGCATGCATGAGCTCTCCATGTGCGAGTCGATCTTTGAGATCGTCGACCGCACCGCGGCGGGGCGGACCGTGACCGCGATCCACCTTCAGGTCGGTCAGCTGCGCCAGGTCGTGCCGGACACACTGACGTACTGCTGGACCGTGGTCTCAGATCAGACCACGCTGGCCGGGTCGCAGCTCGTGGTCGACACGGTGCCGGTCACGTTGCGTTGCCGGGACTGCAGCTCCACCACCACACTGACCGATGAGCTCCTGCTGCTGTGTACGCAGTGCGACGGAGCCGACGTCAGCGTGACCACTGGTGAGGAGCTCGTGCTCACCTCACTCGAACTGGCGGAGGCTTGAGCCATGGGCAGGTTCCACAGACATCAGGACGGCACGGACCAAGACCACCACGATGACCAACACTGTGACCAAGGTGACCAAGATGACCAAGGTGACATGTCGGGCTACCAGACCGGCCCCGAGCGGGTGGTCGTCCTTGAACGCATCTTCGGCGAGAACGACCGCCTGGCAGCAGCGAACCGGTCGACCTTCGATGCTGCCAGCGTGACCGCGATCAACATGATGTCCTCCCCGGGTGCAGGTAAGACGGCCATCTTGCGTCAGACCCTTGCCAGCCTGCCGGACACCACCCGGGTCGCGGTCATCGAGGGTGACATCGAGACAAGCCTGGATGCCGAGCGGCTGGCCGGCTTCGGGGCACAGATCGCCCTGCTGAACACGGCCAGCGGCTTTGGCGGCGAATGCCACCTGGACGCTCCGATGGTCGCCTCGGCGCTGCCCAGGCTCGACCTTGCCACCGTGGACCTGCTGTTCATCGAGAACGTCGGCAACCTCGTCTGCCCGGCCGAGTTCGACGTCGGCGCACACCACCGGGTCATGGTGTACTCGATCACCGAGGGCGAGGAAAAGCCTCTCAAGTACCCGGTGATGTTTCGCTCCGTTGAGCTGGTCCTGGTCAACAAACTTGATCTGCTCCCGCACCTCGACTTCGACCTCCCGCTCTTCCTGCGCAACCTCGCCAGTGTCAACCCCGCGGCAACCGTGCTCCAGGTCAGCGCTCGGAGCACCGAAGGACTCGATCTCTGGTATGAGTGGCTCGTGGAGGTCGGGCAGCGCAACGGGCGTGCGGCCATGCTCCGTTGAGCACCTTCCTCGGGCAGACCCCCTCGAGCGATGCTCCACGCCCCAGACGCAGCGGTTGGTCCCGAACTCACGAGTGTTCGATGCTGAGAAGGTCGGAGAGACACTTATGGACATCACGCCGGGGTTGCCCAAGACGGACAACTTCCAGCACTGGCCGCGGTGGCGGCCGCTCGTGGCCGAGACCGCCCGCCACGTACTCGACTACACCGGCGGCACTTTGGTGATGCCCATGACTGTGCTGGTGGAGCAGCACTGGCGCGAGATCAGCTGGCGCCTCGCCCAACATGCCATCTCGCGCACCTCACACCCGGCCAGGCCGCCCTGCAGATCGCGGACGCCGTCAAGAGTTGAGGCCAGGCACGCTCATCGGCAATGTCGAACACCCACCGCGGCAGATGCGTGAACGCACTTGTAGAAGAACCGTGCCTGCAAGATCGCGAGGTCGTCGCCATCGACGAGGTAGACGAGTCGGTGTTCTTCGGTTGGGCGTCGAGACCACGCTCCAGCGAGCATGTGGCGAAGCGGCTCCGGTTTGCCTCTGCCCTCGGTGGGGTCCCGCAGGGCGTCGTCGATCAATCGGTTGATGCGTTTGAGAGTGGCGCGGTCGGCACCTGGCCAATAGGTGTAATCGCCCCATCCATGAGGAGTGAAGACCAGCCTCACCGGGTCAGATCGTGCTCTTCGCGCTGCCCTGTCCTGGCTTGCTGCAGGCTCTCGATCAGGCGCTTGGCATTCGCAGGCACATGCAGCAGGTGCGCGGTTTCCTCCAGTGCGTCGTAGTCGGCGCGGGACATCAGTACGGCATCTCCCCGCCGCGACGTGATCTCGATCGGGGTGCGATCGTCGTTGACTCTTTCGATCAACGTGAAGAGGTTCTTGCGCGCCTCGCTCGCCGTGACTGCCATCGGTCTCCCCAATAAGTGGACGTCTTATGGCACCACTTGTGGGCGCTGTCTGCGAGCTCGTCGGCGACTACTCCATATGGGCCGAATTGGCATCTGCCGGATCCTGGCACCTCCAGATCACCCAACTAAGCCGGCCATCGAACCAGTGCAGGATCGGCAAGCCATCGGCACGCCCCGGCGCCGCGGTAAGTCCGAGCAGCTCTCGAACGCAGCCTCGATTTTGTCGATGACGTCCAGGTTGCAAGCGCCAGAAACTTCAACGTTCCATTTCATACCGGCAATCTGCGCCGAGTGGGATCAATGGTGCGAGCGGCATACGAACAGATCCGTCCGGCCGCCAGTCTCCGATCCCGTACAACGCCTCACCCGGTAGCCGCTCCCAGACCTCGCTCAGCAGCCGTCGAACCACGTCGACCCCCACGGCGAGGTGTCGGCAGGCAGTCCGCTCGGTGGGCGACTGATGCCGTGTTTGGGCGGTGTCAGGCCAGCGCTGCGGTCGCGGCAGAAATAGATCGGTGAGTGCTTTGCAGGGCAGCCACCTGTTGGTCATTCAGACCGACCCCGGACCGAATCGCTTCATGGATACCACGCTCATGTAAACGCAACTCGGCTCCGGCGGCGGAAAGCTCAATGGAGACCGATCGTTCGTCCTCCAGGCGACACTGGCGGGTGATCAGCCCATCACTCTGCATCCGGCGCAGCAGCGGTGTCAGCGTGCCGTAGTCCAGGTACAACGTCTCGCTGAGCTGCTTCACCGTTTGCTCTCTTCCTTGCCACAGCACCACCAAGACGAGGTACTGCGGGTAGGCCAACCCCAACCCGGCCAGCAGCGGCCGGTAGGCGGCAGTGAGCGCGCGGGATGCGGCGTAGAGGTCAAAGCACAACATCTCAGACAGCTCGATCGGTGGGCTAGAGCGCCGACTGGGCATGTGATCCGTTCCTCTCAGCCGCCCCGGACTCTATCTGTCGCCCGGGAATTTATCTGGCAGACGCTTCACTTGTACACGAGGTAACTGTGCAACGTCATCTCACCACCCGAACCTGGAGGTTCACATGACCAGACTGCAGGTAGGCACCGAGAACAACGCCCCGATCGAGTTGCATTACGAGGACTACGGCACCGGAAAGCCGGTCGTGCTGATCCACGGCTGGCCGCTGAGCGGGCGCTCGTGGGAAAACCAGATTCCTGCTCTCTTCGACGCCGGCTACCGCGTCATCACTTATGACCGTCGTGGCTTCGGAGACTCCTCCCAGCCGTGGGGCGGCTATGACTACGACACCCTCGCCGCCGACCTGCACACGCTGCTTGAACACCTCGACCTGCACGACGCCAGCCTGGTCGGCTTCTCCATGGGCGGCGGCGAAGTTGCCCGCTACATCGGCATCTACGGCACCGACCGGATCGCCAAAGCCGTGCTCGCCTCAGCCGTCCCGCCATTTCTGTACAAGTCGAGCGAAAACCCGGACGGCGCGTTGGATGACGACGCGATCGCCAGCTTCCTCGCCAGTGTCAGCGCCGACCGAATCGCCTTTCTGGACGAATTTTCGACCAACTTCTTCACCGCCGGGAGCGACCTGAAAGTCAGCGAGGCTCAGCGAGCTTATGCCCGCGACATCGCCGCGTTCGCTTCCCCCAAGGGCACCGCCGACTGCATCACCGCCTTCGCCCGCACCGACTTCCGCGACGACGTCGCCAAGATCACCATCCCGACGCTGGTCATCCACGGCGACTCCGACGTCATCGTCCCCTTCTCGGCCAGCGGCAAACGCTCACACGACGCCATCCCTGGCAGCGAGCTCGTCCTCATCAAAGGCGGCCCGCACGGCATCAACGCCTCCCACGCACAACAATTCAACGATGCCCTGCTGGCCTTCCTAGCCCGCTAATCTCAGGCGGCGGCCCTTGTTCCATCAGGAGGACAGGGCCGCGCATTCGACAGGCGTGGAGGACGGTTTCAGTTCGCCAGCCGAGTTTCGACATGTCCTCTACGCAAGGACGACCTCGCGGCTCTGCTGGCGTACGACCAGCCTCTTCTCTGAAAAGAATTCGCCGAAGACGGCGAGTGGCAGCGCCTGATAACGCTGCCCTGAATCAACTAAGGGGTTGACATCCGCTAGCTCTTGCGGCGAGCCACGGCCTCGAGTAAGGCCACACTGGCCCAGCGGTCAAGGACGGGAACCTTGGAGGCTGCAGCCCGCGTGGACGCACGGTCTTGCCCCCTAGCTCGGACGCTTTGTTGTGCGCACTGCGGCGGCTGGTTTAGTCTCGCGGCCATAGGGAGCGGACTGCCGTTGACAGAGAACTCAGGGCCGATGGACGCCGCGGGTCGCTCCCAGGGGGGAGTGCCGGTGAGCCATCGCGGGCACCGCGCCTACATCGGCCCCGTGCCAAGCCCCACCGAAGGGGACCCGGAGCTGTGGCGCGCCGACACCGAAGCCGCGGACGGGCGTATGGTCGAGCGCGTCGACGGGCCCTTGGACGACCGTGTCACGTGGGCCCGCAAGCGGTCCGGGTGGGTGCCGGTCCTACCCGCCGACAGCGAACCTGACGTGATGCGGTGCGCCGGGACCGACCCCAGACCCGACGACGTGCCACAGTTCTGGGACAAGACGTCGTCACGGGCGCCGTCACAGCCAACGTCCACTCTTGCCGCTGGGTGTTGCTTCGGGGTCACGCCACTACTGGCGTGACGACTTGCCCGCCGTCCGGTATGAGATTCCGAGATCTGCAGCGGCAGCGGCGAGTCGCTTGTCGCGGGTCCACAGGCTCGCATCTGTTGTCAATAAGGTCGCTGCGAGGAGGTGGCCATCGACATAACCGATTCCGAGTCCAAACAGGTGCTGGGTTTCGACCAGGGTCATCACCTCGGCCTCAGTGGCGACTTTTGCTTGTGGGAGGTTGCTCAGAAGGCCGAGGATTTCTCTGCGACGAGAGAGCTGGCCGAGCGCGAGCTCGCCGATCACCCAGGGGTGAGCCAGCACTTGGGCTTCCTGGAGGAGCGCGGTGAGCTGAGGAACTCCGACTCGGAGGTGGTCGATCCAGACCGAGGTGTCGACGAGGATCACGTCGTACGACGCCTCGGGATCGCGCTCAAGGCAGGTTCACTTCCCGCCAGTCGAGCGAGGCGCTGAGCACTCTCACGCTCGATCAGCGCCCGCAGTGCCTGTCGCACCAGTGCGCTCTTCTCACTGGTGCCCGTCAAGCGCTGGGCCTCACGGATGAGGTCATCATCCAGGACCAGTGTAGTCCTCATGCTTACCTCCAGGCATCTCGACGATCATCATTTGATGATGCTACTCGTGCCGCCTTGGTTACGGAAGTCGATCGCTTCGCGGGATCCGAATGTCCCACTCGTCATCTGAAAACACACTTCTGCCGCGAAGGGCGCGCGGACAGTGATGCGTCTCGCCGTACGAACCTACATGGCTACTTGGCTTCGCCATCAGACTCCATCCCTCGTACCGTGAGGTAGGCGTCTACGTACCGTAAACGCAGGCGGTGATCCCCGACGAGCATCAGATCCTGGCTCCGATGCTTCTTCGCTCACAGCCTGCCATCCGGTCGAGGTCTCTCTCCAACACCTGTGCGGCAACTGAGCAACCCCCCTATCGCGCCAAGACGTCGGCGACGAGCGCGCTGGCGGACTCGCACCGGCGGCAGATCTCCTGCTCACGAGGCGCAAGTGGCTGAGCGCACATGTGGCAGTTGGGCCGTTGGCCTCGGGCGAGCACGATCAGCCGAGCTGCTCGGGCCGGATCCCCGATGACTCGCCCGGGCGCGCGACCGAGAGTGAACAGGTCTTCGACGCACACGTGCGCGCACCTGCCGCAGCCGACACACCGAACCGGGTCCAGCGCTAGCTGAAGCCCGGTCGCGGCGCCGTCCGGTTCAGTGCCGTCTGTGGGAAGGCGGCCTACGACCAGCGCCTGGGTGGGGCACACCACAGCGCACGCGTGGCAGAAGGTGCATCCCGTGGCGTCGACTGGGTGGGTGAGCTGCAAGGTTACCGATGACGGCTCTGCGCTGTATCTGAGCAGCTCAGTCCGAGGCGATGTCACCGCCGGGGTCGGAGCCGCCCGGGCCGCGGACCGGCCGGCGGTGATCAGTTCGCGGCGCGACCAGCCACGGCGGGCGGCGGGCGGGTGCGCTGCTACCTCCGGTTGGTGCGTGGGGGCTTGCGTCTGGGCGTGGGCGAGCAGGACGCTGCGTCCACCATTGTCCAGGCGCTGGAGCAGATCCACTGACTCCTGGGCCAGACGTCGACCCGCGCCCGCTGTGCGCCCGGGCATTGCAAGCACTGCCCGTGGACCAGGGTGAGTGCCGAGCCCGGCTGGAGGGCGCGCGCGGTGGCAACGACGGTCTCGGGGTGCAACCCGGCCAGACAGCTGACCGGGAAGGCATGGTTCCTTTCCTTGTCAGGCAGCCCTGTTCGGGCAGGCCCGCAGACCACGTTCATCGAGGACGACTGGCGCTCTGCCTCCCTGGTCAACGCTGCTGGCGGGACGCCCACCCCGGCGATGGCGCCGGAGGGGCAGGTCGCCGCGCACAGCCCGCAGTCGGTGCAGCGGGTCAGCTCCGACTGCGGAGCATCGCTGCTGCCCGCAGGAACAAGGCGAAGCGCCATGGCCGGGCAGATGGCGACGCAGGCCCGGCAGTCGGATCCGCTGGCTCGCAGGCAGCGCTCGGCCAGGACCCGCAGGCCGGACCGGCCGAGCCCGCCGAACAGATAGCCCGCAAGTCCGAGCGGTCGCACCTGGTGCCTCCTTCGTCTCGTTTTCTGTGTCAGTGGCTTTGGCCTTCAGACCCTCATGCCGGCCGCCCTAGCCCTTGGCTGGGCTCACGGGTAGCCGCGGGCGTTGCGGGCGGCCTTGAGTGCGGCGTCGATGGGCTGAAAGGGGCCGTAGACGTGCTGTTCTCTGGTGAACATCGGCGGCATGGCCGGGTCGTCGGTTGCCACCCCCGCGTCGCTTCGCGGCATCGTGAAGTCGTAGGAGGCGCTAGAATCTCTCGTCAGCCAGTTCGGCATTCCAGTGGGCCCCACGCCGGTCCAGTCGCTGACGAAGCGTTCGTTGTAGGGGTGGCTCCTTGACAGCAGGTAGGCAGACACGTCCACGGCGTCGGTCTGCGACAGCCGCGTGCTCACGTCCATGACGTCGACCCTGTCGCGCGGCATGGTGCCGTGGATCATGGTCGCCGTTGTG
>JACMPC010000266.1 GCA_014377705.1 Dermatophilaceae bacterium | reverse complement strand
TGGGGGTCGTTGCTGGCGGTGGGGTCAAGTAGCTGGAGGATGTCGAGCTGGCCGGGAATGACCTCCTGGCCAGCGGCCACTGGCTGTGAAATGGCCTGGGTCAGGGTGGCGAACGATGCGAGCTCGGTTTCCAACCCCACGTCGAGCCCGCCAACACCGCGGTCCGCGATGTGCTCACCCGCCAGCCAGCACAGCTCAAGCTCGAAACGCTCGCCGCGTTGTGCACAGCGTTGGACTGCACCCCCAACGACCTGCTCGAACTCGACACCACCGCGCCCAAGACAGCGCCGACACCACAGGCGTCGACGAACCCGGGCTCGGACACGGCCGCTGCTGCGTCGGGCCAGGGTCACGCACGCGGTGGCCATCGACCGCCACCGTTCTGAAGCGTCATGGCCCTGATCGGCAACTGTATGGACTGCGGCTCGAGCGAACTACATGCCCGGGGGCGTTGCACTCCCTGCTACTGGAAGGCCTAACGAGAGTCCGCCAAGGCGACCTGCCCCGGCTGCGGGCAGTCACGGCTCCTGCGGCCCGAAGCCGGACGATGCGGAATGTGCGTTCGTCGGGCCCGCCCGCGCAAACAACCAACACCACGGATCTGCACAGGCTGCGGCCGGCTCGCCGAACACGGCGGTGTCGGGCTGTGTTCGGCCTGCTACCAACGTGATCTGGGCCGGATCCTGACCTGGACCATCGGTGCACTGGGCCGCGGAACCACCGCGCCGCCCTGGTCGAGGCCCGCATCGCCGACCTGGCGGTCCTGGCCGAGAATCTCACCAGCGCAGGCATCACCGACTGGGCCGCCGTCAGCGGTGAGGACATCGAAGCCTTCTTGACCGCCAACACCGGTTCACGATTGGCCAGCTGCCGCGCGTTCTTCGCCTTCGCCCGACGGCGAAAGATCATCCTGGTGGACCCCACCAGCGGCATCACCCACAAGTCACCCCGAGGATTCGCCGGACGCGTCCCGGGCCCGGATCAGCAGCGCCAGCTCTTACGCCGCTGGATGCGGCTCGACATCGACCCGCGCGAACGCCTCGTCGGGCTGCTCAGCCTCATCCATGGCGCCCGCGTCGACGAGCAGCGGCACCTGCACCTGACCGACGTCGACCTCACCGATGGGAGCATCACCCTAGGCGCCCGTACCCCGTGCCATTGGACCCGCTGACCGCGCCGGCACTGCGAGCCGTCATGACCGCCCGCCAAACCGCATGGACCGGCAACCCAACGTGTTGATCACCAAAGATAGTCGGGCCCACGAGAACCCCTGCTCGACCTACTTCATGACCCATATTCTCGATGGTGCCGGCGGCGGTGTCTGCCCGGCATTGCTGCGCCAAACGCGGCTGGCCGACCTGACCCACCAGCTCGACCCCCGACCGGTCTCTGCAACCTTCGGCATGACCGAGGGCGGTGCGCTGCACTACATCACCGACGCCGTCGACGACGAAGCGCACGTGTTCAGGCCGCACCTGTAAGCGTTAGGTGTGAAACCGGATACCTCGGGTCGAACCTGTGCGCTTTTTCGAAGGACCAGTGCGAGGCGATGGCCAGGGCACGGCGTTCGTAGGCGGCTGCGACGAGGCGGAACAGCAGCTGGGTGACGGTGTCGTCCAGCGGTACGAAGTCCACTTCATCGATTATGAGCAGATCATTTCGCAGCAGGGTGTCGATGGTCTTACCGACGGAGTTGTCGGCCAGGCCCCGGTAGAGGGTCTCGACCAGGTCGGGTGCGGTGAAGTACCTGACCCGGTGCCCGGCGTGCACGGCGACGTAGCCAAGGGCTATCAGGGCGTGTGACGTGCCGGCCTGCCCGATCAGAGCAAGGTTCGCTTTCGCGCTGATCCACTCCAGGCTGGTCAGGTAGTCCCAGGTGGGCGCCGGGATACTCGAGGCGGCCAGGTCGAACTCCTCGATGGTCTTGACGACCGGTAACGCGGCGGCTTAGAGCCGGGCCCGGGTGTTCGAGGCGTCGAGGGAGGCGATCTCGGCTTCGATCAGGGTCCGCAGGATCTCTTCAAGGGCCCAGCGTTGGGTCTTGGCGGTGAGCAGCAGGTCGGGGGCGAGCTGGCGCATCGCTGCGAGCTTGAGCCGGAGCAGCCCTGCGGTCAGATCGGGCGGCAACACCGGCGCTGGGGCGCTCACGAGGACACCACCGCCGCGGTCGCTGCCGGGGCGTAGGCGGCCAGGGACCGTCCCGCTGTGGCGGGCAAGTCGATCAGAGCGGGTGGAGTGGAGCGGGCCTGAACGGCACCGCTGCACCTGAAAGGTCTGGCGGCGGCTGTAGTCGGCGGCGCAGTTGGTCCAGTCGCCCGCAGAGCCGTGTTGCCAGGCGACGGCGACGCTGATGTGGATTCCGAGCATTCGGGCCAGGAGGGCTGCGGGCAGTTCGGTGGCGAGCTGGAAGAGCGCGGTGCTGCCGGGCTTGCCCCGATCGCAGCCCGAGCTCGCGTAGGCGTTCGGCGAGCCGTTCTGCGCTGATTGGCCGCCCGGGTTGGCCACCGGGAAACAGCCACGGCGAGGTTCCTTCGTCGCCGAAAGCGGCGTGCCCTGAGCGGGAAACGAGCAGTGTCGTCCTCGTCAACCAGCCAACTACAGAACCGGAGGAGCTCGCGATACCGGGTCTTGACAGTGCTTGCCTCGTTGATGTCGGACAGGTGCGCCAGCCACTCACGGATGGCTGCACGGGTCAGCTCCTCGACGGTTGCTTCGCGGCCCTGTGCTTCGAGCCAGCGGGAGAAGAACGTGATGGCTTGCCCGTAGATGACCACGGTGCGGTCACTGCTTCCTCCGGCCCTGAGGTGTCGGGCAAAGGATCGCTGAAGGTCTTCCAGCCGGGCGCTCATGGCGATGTGGTTATCAAGTGAGTCAGCGTTGTGCTACAGAATCCCGTAGAGAAATATCAGTCAATCTCGTTGGGATCATGACGTTTTCGTGAGGGCTGGACCCTGCGCGGCTCCCCCGGCATCTTCGGGAAGTCGGGAGGGAACGGCATCTCCCCCAGCCCTCGCTCGGCAACGTCCTGGTCCCAGAAGGCCATCGCCGCCCCGATGGTCCCGGCTGCCTCATCGATCCCGGACCAGGCGTCGCCGTCGGCGGCGAGGAGCGCCGGGACTGTGCGCACCGTGAAGTCGCCGGGTCTGACGTCGGCGAGCCACTCCCAGGGAACAGGCATCGACACGGGCGCGCCGGGCAGCGGCCGGGGGCTGTACGCCGAGGCGATGGTCCGGTCACGGTTGGCCTGGTTGAAGTCGACGAAGACCTTCTCGCCGCGCTCTTCCTTCCACCACGCCGTGGTGACCTCGTCCGGCATACGGCGCTCGAGCTCGCGCGCGATGGCGATGACCGCGTGCCGCACGTCCAGGAACTCGTGGGTCGGGCTGATCCGGGCGTACACATGCACCCCCCGGTTGCCGGAGGTCTTGGCCCACCCGGTCAGGCCGAGCTCCGCCAGCAGATCCTTCAGCACGTATGCCGCCCGCACGGCGCCGGAGAAGTCGGTCCCAGGCTGGGGGTCCAGGTCGATCCGCAGCTCATCGGGATTGTCGTTGTCGGCGCTGCGGACCGGCCAAGGGTGGAAGGTCACCGTGTTCATCTGCACGGCCCAGACGGCCGTCGCGATCTCGTCGATGACCAGCTGCGGATGGCTGCGGCCCGAGGGGTAGGTGCAGATCGCCGACCGGGCCCACCCGGGGACCCCGCGGGGCGGGTTCTTGGAGAAGAACTCCTCCCCCTCGATGCCCTCGGGGAACCGCTGGAGGGTGACCGGCCGGTCGCCAAGCGCGCGCATCATCGCTTCTGCGACGGTCACGGTGTACTCGGCGAGCTGGAGCTTGGTGATGCCGAGGTCGCCGCTGCCGGGGGAAGCCGGCCAGATCAGCCGGTCCGGACTCGAGATCCGGACCTCGCGCCCGACCCCTGCCGGTCCGGGGACCTCAAGGACTACCGCTTTGCCCGCCATCGAAGGAGCCTATCCGGTGGGCGGGTGCCGGGAGTTGGTCGAGTTGTCATGAAGACCTTCTGCGGACTTCACCAAGGACGCATATGGTTCGAGCGAGGTCACGGAACCCCCCGCGTCAACTCCTCATGAAGGGCTGTCAATGTCGGCTTTCAACCTCAGAGCGCGGGCAGTCCTCATCGCCCCCGTGCTTGCTGTGAGTGGGCTGTTCCTGGTCGCGGTACCTGCGCAGGCGGCTTCCGCCAGCGTCGTGATCTCCGAGGTCTATGGCGGCGGTGGCAACAGCGGCGCCATCTGGAAGAACGACTTCGTCGAGCTCTACAACCGCTCGGATGTCGCCGTGGACGTCAACGGCTGGGTCGTCCAGTACTACCCCGCGACCGGCACCGTGCCAGCAACTGGCACAGCCAACCTGACCGGTTCCGTACCCGCACACCACACCTTCCTGGTGCAGATGGCCGCTGGCACCAACCTCCTTGCCACGCCGCTGCCCAAGCCCGACGCGATCGGTTCTGCAGCGATGAGCGGGTCCAACGGCCGCGTCGACCTTCGTCAGGCTGATACCACCACCGTCGTCGACCGGGTCGCATACGGAACCGGGACGCCTGCGGAGGGTAGCCCCGCCCCCGCCCTCCGCAACACCACCTCGGCCACCCGCAACGCCCCCTGCGTCGACACAGACGCCAACGCCACGGACTTCCGTGCCACCGAGCCGACGCCTGAGAACAGCACGGTCGACAAACCCGGCCGTGCCGTCCCCCCGCCCGTCGACGATCCCGAGACGATCGCGCAGATCCAGGGCACGAGCCACACCTCGCCATACAAGGGTAGGCGGGTCAACGGAGTCCTCGGAGTCGTGACCGCGGTCGGTCCCAACGGCTACTGGATCCAGAGCACCACATCTGAGGACGAAGCCGTCGCCACCAGCGAAGGGCTCTACGTCTTCACCAGTAAGGCTGGGTTCACCGTCGCCATCGGCGACGACGTGAGCGTCGACGGCTCGATCTCCGAGCACCCGCCCGGCGTAGGCGCCAACCTGACCACCACCGAGCTGACCGGTCCGAAGACCACCGTCTTGAGTTCCCGCAACACGCTTCCTGCCCCGGTGGTGCTCGGCGTCGACCGCGTCGCGCCGCAGCAGGTCATTGAAGAGGGAAACCCCCTGAACGTCGAGTACTCGACCGCGCTCTTCCGCCCCGTCACCGACGCGATCGACTTCTACGAGTCCCTCGAGGGCATGCGCGTCGCAGTCCGTGACGCCAAGGTCGTCGGCGCCACCAAGTCATTCGGCGAGATGACCGTCATCCCCGGCCAGAACGTCGACGCGTTCATCGCGCCCCGTGGCGGCGTCCTCTACTCCGGCTACGACCACCCCAACGCGATGCGGGTCCAGCTGGACGACGCGCTTCTCCTTCCGGGCGCGATGCCGAAGGCGAGCGTGGGCGACTCGATCCCGGGCGACACCGTCGGTGTCATCGACTACTCGTTCAACAACCCCAAGCTGGAGGTGATCGCGACGCCGACGCTGAAGCTGGGCGGACTGCAGCGCGAGATCACCAAGGCCCAGTCCAACAACCAGCTGGCCGTGTCGACCTTCAACGTCGAGAACCTCGCGCCCGGCGACCCCCAGATTAAGTTCGACCGCCTCGCCGGTCAGGTCGTGAGCAACCTGAAGAGCCCGGACATCCTGGCGCTGGAGGAGATCCAGGACAACAGCGGCGCGGCCAAGGACGGCACGGTCGACTCCACCCAGACCACCGACAAGCTGATCGTCGCTATCAGGACCGCCGGTGGCCCGGCCTACACCGCACGCTGGGTCAACCCCCAGGACCTCACCGACGGTGGAGCGCCCGGCGGCAACATCCGCCAGGTCTTCTTCTACCGTGCCGACCGCGGAGTGGGCTTTGTCGCCGCTCCGGCGGGTGACGCGACCACCGCTGAGAGCCTGACGATGATCGACGGCAAGCCTCACCTGGCCCTCAACCCGGGACGGATCTTGCCCACCAACGCGGCCTGGGACTCCTCCCGCAAACCCCTCGTCGCCGAGTTCACCTTCCGTGACAAGACGATCTTCGCGATCGCCAACCACTTCGCGTCAAAGGGCGGCGACAACCCGCTCTTCGGCAAGTGGCAGCAGCCGCTGCGTCTCTCAGAGGTCGGGCGCCACCTGCAGGCCCAGGAGGTGCGGTCGTTCCTCGACCTGCTCCTGGCCGCTGACAAGAACGCGAACGTGGTGGTGCTCGGTGACATCAACGACTTCGAGTTCAGCCGCACCGTCGACATCATGGTCGGGTCCGGCGCCAACGCGATCGTCGACCTGCCGCGCATGTTGCCGGTGAACGAGCGTTACTCCTACGTCTTCGAGGGCAACAGCCAGGTGCTCGACCAGATCCTGATCAGCAAGGCGCTGACGATCGCTCCTCCGGGCGCCAAGTACCCGGCATTCGACTACGACATCGTGCACACCAACTCGGAGTTCTTCGACCAGGACTCCGACCACGACCCTCAGATGGTGCGGCTCGCCATCCGTGGCGGGAGGGGCTGACCGCCAGGTCGCAGTTAGTTACGTGGTGACAACGCACACGCCCCGTCGGGAACGTTCTCGACGGGGCGTGGTGTTGTGTAGGGAGTGAACTGGTTTTCCGATCTGCTCAGGAGGAGCCCCATGAAGGACACCCGCATGTATCCCTTGACCAAGCCCGACGACCAGTGGCGTGCGGAGCTCACTGCGGCGGAGTACGACGTGCTCCGTCTGGCCGGCACCGAACGGCCGGGCGTCGGCGAGTACACCGACACCAAGACCAACGGGGTGTACTCCTGCCGGGCCTGCGGCACCGAGCTGTTCCGCAGCGGCACCAAGTTCGACAGCCACTGCGGCTGGCCGTCTTTTTACGCACCTCTGGCCCAGGACCGCGTCGAGTACATCGAGGATCTCAGCATGGGCAGCAAACGGGTCGAGGTTCGGTGCGCCAACTGCGGGTCCCACCTCGGCCACGTCTTCGAGGGCGAGGGCTATGACGTCCCGACCGACCAGCGGTACTGCATCAACAGCATCAGCTTGCGGCTGGAGCCGGCGCCGGAATAGGGACTCGGAAGGCCTCCGACACACTCCTGCGGCCATCGGGACGACCAACGGCATCGCCGAACTCACCGGAGATCCCATTGCCCTGTGATTGCGCGGACTCCGCAGGGCGTCGATCAGGGCAGGGCATCGACCAGAGCCGCGACCTCAACCCGCGGGCCGGTGTAGAACGGCACCTCCTCGCGGACGTGGCGACGGGTCTGCGAACCCCGCAGATGGCGCATGAGGTCGACGATGCGGGTGAGGTCGTCCGCCTCGAACGCCAGGATCCACTCGTAGTCGCCGAGGGCGAAGGACGCGATCGTGTTCGCGCGCACGTCGGCGTAGTCGCGGGCCATCTGCCCGTGCTCGGACAGCAGGGCACGCCGTTCCGGGTCCTCCAGCAGGTACCACTCGAAGGATCGCACGAACGGGTAGACACAGATGAAGTCCTTGGGGTGCTCGTCGGCCATGAACGCCGGGATATGTCCCTTGTTGAACTCGGCCGGCCGATGCAGAGCGGCCACGGACCAGACCGAGTCGAGATGGCCGCCGAGCTCGGTGCGGAGCAGCCGGTGGTAGGCAGCCTGCACGTTCCGGATGTCCTCGGCATGCCACCAGATCATGAAGTCGGCATCGGCCCGTAGCCCGGCGACGTCATAGACCCCCCGCACCACCACACCCTCACCGGCCAGGTCAGCGAACAAGGCCTCGACCTCGGCCACGATCCTGGCGCGGTCCTGCGGCTGTGAGGCAAGTGGGCTGGTGACCTTGAAGACCGACCACATCGCATACCGGATGCTGTCGTTGATTTCGCGGATCTGGCTGGCGGAGGGCTTGGGACTCATGCTCTCATCCTCACCCAGAAACGTCCCCGCCCTGCAAGCGGGTCACGTTTAGCCGCCCGACGGCGGGACCACCTTCGCGTTGAAGGTGATGTCGCCGAACTTCTGGGTGTGCCAGGCGAAGTGCGGCGTCGTCGAGAGAACCACATTGCCGGTGCACAGGTTGCGGGCTGTGAGCTGATCCAGAGCCCTTGGCAGCGCCCTTCTCGTACGCTCCGGTCCGTCGTGAATCAGGATGATGTCGCCGGCGCGCGCACCGGCAAAACGCTGGACCATCTCATTCTTCGCGGCATAGTCACGGGTGTCGATGTTCCACAGCACCGTTGTCATGCCGAGGCTCTGGGCGATCCCCTCAGTACTGGCGTTGACCCGGTCGAACGGCGGACGAAAGAGGATTGGCGCTGTCCCGGTGAGGCTTTCGATGATCTGGTTGGTCCCCAACAGCTCTCCGTAGGCCTGCTTGTCGGTCAGCTGGTCGAGGAACCCGTGGCTGTAGGTATGGTTCCCCACCTGTCCGATCGCTGCCTCGGCCTTGACCGCTTCCGGGTACTTCTGGGCCTGCGCGCCGACGTTGAAGAACGTCGCCGTGGCGCTACGGGCCCGCAGGATCGCCAGCAGGTCTCCAGTGTTGGCCGTGGGACCGTCGTCGATCGTGAGTCCGACATATCCCACGCAGCTCCGCCGCTCTGCCTTCGCCGGAACGCTGCCCGACGCTGCCGAGGAACACCCGGCCAGTGCCAGCGCGCCAAGAACAACTCCCGCAAGTGCTCTTTTCATCAGCTTTCCCGTCTCGGCCGGACACCTCCGTGTCCGGCAGCACCGTGCGCACCTGCCGTAGATGTCTGCTTTTAAGCGTAATCTGAGGGGTCCGACGATGTGAGCGGTTTACCGAGGTCAGGCTCAGGCGATGCAGGACGAGTCGCCGTGACCATATCGACACCGAGGCGCAGGGAACGAACCCGTCCGGCCATCGCTCCAAGGGGTAGATCGATTTGCCCAGCGCTCTTCCAGCGCTCGTCCCCCGGAGGTTTGCCATGCACCCCGCGTTCACCCGCCGTAACTCCCGTCATCGCGGCTGGCTGCCCAGGACCCTGGTTGCGGCCGGCGCCGTCTCGGCCCTGTTGCTGGCCGGCTGCGGCAGCTCCGGGACCAGCAGCACAGAGGCAGGCGTGAAGGACAGCGTCCCCGCCCAGGACCGAGCCACCGGCAGAGGCGCCCCCGACGCCAAGAGCCGCGCTCCCGGAGCCCCGTCCGCCGGGCTGGCCGATACCCCGAAGTCTGGGGCGCCGGTGGTTGGTGTCGGACCCAAGCTCACCAGGAACGCGAGTCTCGACCTCAGGGTCAAGGACGTGGCCACCGGCGCGGCCCGGGTGCGCGGCATCGCCCTCGGGCTACAGGCTCAGGTGCTGAGCGAGCAGATCGGCGGGAGTGACCCGGGCGGCCCCGTCCCCCTTGAGCAAGGCACCGACAGGCTCAGGGTGCCGAATGCCCAGACCGGCTTCGGCACCCTGAGCCTGTCGGTGCCGGCGGACAAGCTGAACACCGCGCTGGACCAGATCAGCAAGCAGGTCGGCACGGTACTGCGCCGCAGCACGTCCGCACAGGATGTCACCACCCAATATGTCGACACCGAGAGCCGGCTGAAGACCATGCGGGCCAGCGTCGCGCGGGTTCGCGCCCTGATGACCCAGGCCAGGGACATCGGCCAGGTCGTGACCCTGGAGAGCGAGCTGAGCAGGCGCCAGTCCGATCTGGAGTCACTCGAGTCGCAGCTGGGCGCTCTGGAGAACAGCGTCGAGCGCTCCACCCTCACGCTCACCCTGAGCACGCCCGGCAACGAGCCTGAGACCAGCAACGGTTTCCTCGCCGGCCTGAGCTCCGGCTGGGACGCCTTCACCGCCTCAGCCGGCGGCCTCCTCACAGCCATCGGCGCGGTGCTCCCCTTCGCAGTCTTCTTCGCCCTCCTCGGCGCCCCCATCGTGTGGTGGCTACACCGCCGCCAGACCAACCGCCGGGCCAATCTCACGCCAAGCGGCTTGTGAGAAAGCAATGATCGACCGAAGGGGCGGCCCGACAGGTCGATTGTTGCGCTCTCAGCGACCGCAGCCAGCCACTCAGGCCGCCCAGTCGGGGTTGAACCGCACGTCGGGGTTGAGGAGAGGCTCGCCGCCCCGTCAAGGGAGCCTGCGAGCAGGGGCAGGAGCCACTCCTCAACCCCGACCGACCAACCTCGGAACTCAGACGGCCGAGGCCTCGTGGACCAGGGCGACGACGCGGGTGAGGACCTCGGGGTCGGTGGCGGGCAGGACCCCGTGGCCGAGGTTGAAGATGTGTCCGGGTGCCTGGGCGCCCTCGGCCACGATAGATCGGACGACCGCCTCCAGCGCCGGCCATGGCGCGAAGAGCAGCGCCGGGTCGAGGTTCCCCTGCACGGCATACCCGTCCCCGATGCGAGCCCGGGCATCGGTCAGGGAGGTGCGGAAGTCCACGCCCACGACGTCGGCACCGGCGGCCCCCATCGAGGCCAGCAGCCCGCCCGTCCCGACACCGAAGTGGATGGTCGGGATGTCGAGGTCGGCGACGGCCGACAGGGCCACCCGTGAGTGCGGCTGGACGAACCTCTGGTAGTCCGCCCGGGACAGCGCGCCCACCCACGAGTCGAACAGCTGCACGATCGAGGCTCCGGCCTGGGCCTGCACCCGGAGCATCGCTCCGGAGATCTGGGCCAGCCGGGCGCACAGCGCATTCCAGAGCTCCGGGTCACCGTGCATCATGCCCTTGGTGTGCTCATGGTTCTTGGACGGCCCACCCTCGACCAGGTACGACGCAAGGGTGAACGGCGCGCCCGCGAACCCGATCAGCGGCGTGCCGCCCAGCTCGTCGAGGACCAGGTGCACGGCCTCGGTGATGTACGGGAGGTGCCCGGGGGTCAGCTCCGGGAGGCGGTCGAGGTCGGCGCGGGTCCGGAACGGCTGGGCCACCACGGGCCCCACCCCGGCAACAATGTCCAGGTCCACCCCGACGGCGGCCAGCGGCACCACGATGTCGCTGAAAAGGATGGCCGCGTCGACGCCGTGGCGGCGCACCGGCTGCATGGTGATCTCGGCGACCAGGTCAGGCGTGCGGCAGGAGTCGAGCATTCCTACGCCTTCACGCACTGCGCGGTACTCCGGCAGCGAGCGACCCGCCTGACGCATGAACCAGACCGGCGTGTGCGGCACGCTCTGGCGTCGGGCTGCGCGGACCAGGGCACTGTCGCGGGGGTTCTTCGGGGAGGAGGTCACCCGCAGATTCTCGCACGGAAGCACCCGCGGGGCGCAGGGTCAGAGGGCGATGGCGACCACCCCGACCAGGGTCATCCCGACCCCGACGGTCTGGACCCGGCGCAGCCGCTCACCCAGCAGGATCCTCGCCCAGAAGAGCGTGGCAATCGGGTACAGCGAGCCGAGCACGCTGGCCACGCTGACCATTCCGCGGGACGAGGAGAAGGCGAAGAGCCCGTTCGCGGTGACGTCGCCCAGCCCGATGGCGGCGAGCGCAGGCAGATCCCGCCTCCGGACGCCGCCCACAGAGCGAACCGCCAGTCCCGCGATCAGGAAGAGGAACACGCTGGTGGCCCGCATCCCCCACAGCGTCTCCAGCAGCGCGTAGCGGGCCCCGCGGTCGATGCAGTACAGCGCTGTCCCGAAGCAGGCGGCGGCGGCAACCGCCAGGATCACCGGGCGCGGCGGCACAGCGCCGGTCAGCTCGGGCCCGGAGGCCAGGGCGGCCCCGGCAACGGCGATGGCCATCCCGGCCCAGGCGGTCGCACTGGGCTGCTCGCCGGTGAGCAGGCCCAGGAAGATCGGGACCACCGCCCCCAGGCAGGAGATCGGCGCCACCACGCCCATCGTGCCGGTGGCCAGCGCCGTGTAGAAGCAGACCAGCCCGAGCGCCCCGGCCAGCCCGGCGGCGATGGCCCACCACGGGCCGTTGCCGACGAAGGACGGCGAGAACCCGGTATCTCGCACCAGCAGGATCGCGCTCAGGGCGATCAGCGCGGCAGCCTGGGTGAAGGCGACGACGGCCGGTGCGGCAATGGTCCGCGCCTTCATTCCGGCGAAAAAATCGGAGGTTCCCCAGAACAGGCTCGACGACAGCGCGAGCAGAGACAACATCGCAGCACCGTATCTCGGCGTGCCGCGGGCCCCGGAATGGACCTGCCGACATACCCTGCAGGCGTGGGTAGTCGCAGCGTCCCAGGCGAGGACTCGGCCGAATTTGCACAGGCTCTTCGAGACCTGCGTGACGCTCGTCTGCGCCCGGAGGTCCGCCTCACCGAGGTGCCCGCTCCCGGTCGGATCGCCCCCTATGCCGTGGCGTTGTCCGCCGAGGTTGTCGATTCGGGCGCCGGTGTTCGCGACGAGGGTGATGAGCTTGCCTCCGGACGCTTCGTCCTCCTGTACGACCCGTCCGAGCCGGACCCGTGGGAGGGAGCGTGGCGCGCCGTCACCTTCGCCCGTGCTGTGTTCGACCCGGAGCTGGCCAACGACCCCATGCTTGGCGCGGTCGGCTGGTCCTGGCTGATGGATGCGCTCGCCAACCGTGACGCGACCTGTGTGGCCGAGGCGGGCACGGTCACCCGGGTGGTCTCGGAGAGCTTCGCCGGCCTGGCCGAGCGCAGTGCCACCGTCGAGATGGAGGTCCGGGCCTCCTGGACCCCCACCGGCCCGGGCGTGGGTGTGCATTTGCAGGCCTGGGCCGATCTGCTGTGCACTGTAGCCGGTCTTCCGCCCCTGCCCGATGGCGTCGTGGCCTTGCCGAGACAACGTCGGTGAACGCGGACGGGTGCTCCCGGGTAACCCCCCGGGACCGAATGTCAATACATTGACTGTGTGACCATCGTTCCAAGCGGCTTCCCAGATTCAACAGCAGTGCCAGTTCCCGTGCCCGCTCCAGAGGCGGAGGCCCGGGTCCTGGTGGCCCTGGACATGCCCGCCGGGGGCGTTCCGGATGTGGTCGTGACCGAGCGCGACCTTGTTCGCGCCGTCGAGGCCCTGGCCTCCGGCACCGGACCGGTGGCCCTGGACGCTGGGCGCGCGTCCGGCTACCGGTACGGCCAGCGGGCCTACCTCATCCAGATCCGGCGGGAGGGCTCGGGCACCTGGCTGATCGACCCGATCGCCTGCCCCGACCTCTCCGCCATCGGTGAGGTCCTGTCCGAGGTCGAGTGGATCCTGCATGCCGCGACCCAGGACCTGCCCTGCCTGGCGGAGGTCGGCATGCGGCCGGCTCGCCTGTTCGACACCGAGCTCGGGGGACGTCTGGTCGGGCTGCCCCGGGTGGGTCTGGCCGCAGTGGTCGAGCACTACCTCGGCCTCACCCTCGCCAAGGAGCACTCGGCTGTGGACTGGTCGACGAGGCCGCTGCCGGAGCCCTGGTTGCGCTATGCGGCCCTTGACGTCGAGGTGCTCGCCCAGGTCCGCGACCTGATGGCCGAGGACCTTGCGTCCCAGGGCAAGACGGCGTGGGCCGAGCAGGAGTTCGACTCGCTCACCAGGTTCACCGGCCCCCCGGTCCGGCTCGAGCCGTGGCGACGCACCTCGGGCCTGCACAAGATCCGGAACCGCCGTGGCGCTGCCATGGTCCGTGAGCTGTGGCAGGCTCGGGACGCCATGGCCGTCGAGACCGACATCGCGCCCGGCCGGATCCTGTCCGACGCAGGGGTCGTCGAACTGGCTACCAAGGCCCCCAAGACGGCAGCCGACATCAGCCAGCACGTGGGCGGTCGCGTGCTGAGGTCCGTGCGCCGGTACCAGCAGGAGTGGCTCGACGCCCTCGAGCGTGCCCGCCAGCTGTCCGACACTGATCTTCCCGTGCTCACCGTTCGCTCCGACGGACCGCCGCCCGCCCGCGCCTGGGCCGACCGCGACCCGGTCGCCGCCGCCCGGCTCAGCCAGGCCCGGTCAGCGATGGGCGAGTTCGCCGCGGCCCACCAGATCCCGGTCGAGAACCTGTTGTCCCCGGACTGCCTGCGCCGGATGCTGTGGGCTCCCGGGCAGCACCTGGGCGAGCCGACGCTCGACTCGATCTCGCAAGCCCTGCACGGCCTCGGGGCCCGGCAGTGGCAGATCGACATCGCCGGCCCCATCATCGAGGAGGCCATCAACCGCCCCGCCCCTCCGCCGGTCGCGGCGGTTGTGGAGCCGAGCGGGCAGCCCACCGCCTGAGCTCGCTGAACGAACCGGTGGCCGAACCCGTTTTTCCTGGGGGGTTACCGAATAAGTTACTCACGGGTAGCATCGCTCCTTAGCCACAGCCCACAACTGTCCAACAAGGGAAGGTCCCCCGTGCCCCGCACTCTGCGTGAAGTCGTGTTTGTCGAAGGCGTTCGTACCCCGTTCGGCAAGGCCGGCGACAAAGGCATGTATGCCCAGACACGCGCCGATGACCTCGTCGTCAACTGCATCCGGGAGCTTCTGCGCCGCCACCCCCAGCTGCCGCCGGAGCGGGTCGAGGAGGTCGCCATCGCCGCGACCACCCAGATCGGCGACCAGGGTCTGACCCTCGGCCGGGTCGCGGCCCTCCTGGCCGGTCTGCCCAACACCACCCCTGGCTACTCCATCGACCGCATGTGTGCAGGCGCGATGACCGCGGTCACCAACGTGGCGTCGGCGATCGCCTTCGGCTCGGCCGAGATCGCTATCGCCGGCGGCGTCGAGCACATGGGGCGTCACCCCATGGGTGAAAGGGTCGACCCCAACCCCCGGATCATCTCCGAGGGGATCGTGGACCCGTCGGCCCTGGTGATGGGCGCGACCGCCGAGAACCTGCACGACCGTTTCCCCGCCCTGACCAAGGAACGCTGCGACGCGTATGCCGTGGCGAGCCAAAGCAAGCTCGAGAAGGCCTACGCGGACGGCAGGATCCAGCCGGACCTGGTCACGGTGGCAACTCGTCATACCGAGCTCGGGTACGGCCTGGCCACCGCTGACGAGCCTCCACGCCCCGGCAGCACGGTGGAGGACCTTGCCGGGTTGAAGACGCCCTTCCGCTCTCACGGCAAGGTCACCGCAGGCAACAGCGCCGGCCTCACCGATGGCGCGACCGCGTGCCTGCTGGCCTCGGCTGATGTGGCCGCCGAGCTGGGGCTGCCGGTGCGGATGCGCCTGGCCGCCTACTCCTTCGTCGGCGTTGAGCCCGAGGTCATGGGTATCGGCCCGGTCCCGGCCACCGAGAAGGTCCTTGCCCAGGCCGGCCTGACGATCTCCGACATCGGCCTGATGGAGCTGAACGAGGCCTTCGCCGTCCAGGTGCTGGCGTTCCTGGACCACTTCGACATCGCCGACGACGACCCCCGGGTGAACCAGTACGGAGGCGCGATCGCCACCGGCCACCCCCTGGCCAGTTCTGGTGTCCGCCTGATGACCCAGCTTGCCCGTCAGTTCGAGCAGAGCCCGCAGGTGCGTTACGGCCTGACCGCCATGTGCATCGGCATCGGCATGGGCGGGGCCGTGATCTGGGAGAATCCGCACCACAAAGACTATGGCAAGGAACTGGACACCGAGATGGGAGCGATGGCCTGATGAGCATCGACGCAATGAAAACTGACGCTGCGAAAACCGACGCTGTGAAAACCGACGCTGCGAGAGCCGACTTCACCGACCTGTTCCCGGACGAGGTCATCACCATGGCCATGTCACGTGACATCACCCTGCCCCGCGGCGCCGGCACGTTCGTGCTGATCACGCTGGACAACGGCTTCGACCACACCAAACCCAACACCTTCGGTCCAGCCACCCTGTCCGGGCTGTCCGCGGCACTGAGCATTGCCCGGGCCCGCGCGGAGGCCGGCGAGATCGTCGGGGTGGGGCTGACCGGCAAGCCGTTCATCTTCGCGGTCGGCGCGGACCTCACCGGGATCCCCAGGGTGGCTGATCGCGCGCAGGCGCTGGCCATCGGCCGGCTGGGGCACCGGACCTTCGAGCAGTTCCGGACGCTCCCCGTGCCGACCTTCGCCTTCGTCAATGGAGCAGCGATGGGCGGCGGCGTCGAGATCGCCCTCAGCGCGGCATACCGGAGCATCTCCGCGGGAGTGCCGGCCATCGCGCTGCCAGAGTGCTTCCTCGGGCTGTTGCCCGGCTGGGGGGGCTGCTTCATGCTGCCGAACCTCATCGGCGTCGAGTCGGCCCTGAAAGTGATCATCGAGAACCCGCTGAACACCAACCGCATGCTCAAGGGGCCGCAGGCTTTCCAGCTCGGGATGGCCGACATGATGTTCGAGCCGGCCACTTTTTTGGAGGACTCCCTGTCCTGGGCCGCGGATGTCATCACCGGCAGGACTGCGGTGGACCGCCCCGACATCATTCGCGACGAGGCCGTCTGGGAGGGCGCCATCGCCGCCGCGAAGAAGCTGGTCCAGGACAAGACCGGAGGTGCTGCTCCGGCCCCGCTGCGAGCCCTGGAGCTCATGTCCGCAGCCCGCACCGCCACCCGCGAGGAGGCATATGCCGCCGAGGACGAGGCCGAGGCAGATCTGCTGATGGGCGACGAGCTGCGCGCCAGCCTCTACTCGTTCAACCTGGTACAAAAGCGCGCCAAGCGCCCGGCCGGTGCACCCGACCGCTCACTGGCCCGCCCGGTCACCAAGGTCGGCATCGTGGGCGCCGGGCTGATGGCAAGCCAGCTGGCCATGCTGTTCGCACAGCGGCTCGAGGTCCCGATCGTGATGACCGACCTGGACCAGGCCCGGGTGGACAAGGGCGTCGGCTACGTCCATGCCGAGGTCGACAAGCTGCTCGGCAAGGGCAGGATCAGCCGGGACCGGGCCAACCGGGTCAAGGCCCTGGTCACGGGTTCGACGGATAAGGCAGGCTTCTCCGACGCCGAATTCGTCATCGAGGCGGTGTTCGAGGAGATCAAGATCAAGAAGCAGGTCCTCGCGGACGTCGAGGCGGTCGTCTCGCCCGACTGCACGCTCGCCACGAACACCTCGTCGTTGTCGATCACCGAGATGGCAGCCGATCTGTTGCACCCAGGTCGGGTCGTCGGCTTCCATTTCTTCAACCCGGTCGCGGTGATGCCCCTGCTCGAGATCATCAAGGGTGAGTCGACCGACGACGCCACCCTCGCGACAGCCTTCGCCACCGGCAAGAAGCTCAAGAAGACGACGATCCTGGCCAAGGACTCGCCGTCGTTCATCGCCAACCGCCTGCTGGGACGTTTCATGGGCGAAGTGGGCCGGATCGTCGACGAAGGCACCCCGCTGGAGGTCGCAGACCGCGCCTTCGCCGGGTTCGCCCCGATGCCCCCCTTCGTCCTGGTGGGCATGGTCGGTCCCGCGATCGCCCTGCACAACAACGAGTCCCTGAATGGCGCGTTCCCGGATCGCTTCTACGTGTCCGAGACCCTGCGCCGGCTGGTCGCGGCGGGCAAGCCCGGGTTCTACCTCTACCCGGAGGGCAAGTCGGGCAGGCCAGTTCTTGACCCCGAGGTCGTCGGGCTGATGGAGACCACTGCCAACCCGGTGTTCCTGGATATCGACCAGGTCCGCGAGCAGGTGCTCTCGGCCCTGGCACAGGAGGCCCGGCTGATGCTCGACGAGGGTGTCGTCGAGGCACCGATGGACATCGACCTCGCGATGATCACTGGCGCCGGGTTCGCCTTCTGGAACGGTGGGCTCACTCCGCTGCTGGACCGCACGGGGATCTCCCAGAAAGTCAACGGGAAGCCGTTCCTGCCCCCGGGAGCGGCCACCGTACCGGCCTGACCCAGCCCGCCGCCCCTGAGCTGGCCACCGCGCCGGGCGGGGCGAGACGGTGCCTCCTGGGGGGTGCGAGGTGATTCATCTCGCACCCCCCAGGAATGTCGCGGCAGGTTCGCTGAGCACGGAAGCGACGCGCCCGAACCGCTTCTGTTGGGGCGCGCATGGGTGAGTGATCTATCGTGACAGGCATGCGTGAGGACTATCCAGCCCGAATCGGCACCCTGATTCGGGACGCCCGACGGCACCAAGGTCTTTCCCAGAGCGAGCTGGGTGAGCTTCTGGGCACCAGCCAGAGCGCCGTGGCGCGCATCGAGCAGGGCAAGCGGAACCTCAGCCTGGAGATGCTGGCCAGGATCGGGGCGCGCCTGGACTCCGAGTTCGTCTCGGTGGCCCACTCCGGCGTCCAGCACCTGCGCATCGTCGGTGGCACCAAGCTGTCCGGCGAGATCGATGTCAAGACCAGCAAGAACGCTGCCGTCGCGCTGCTGTGCGCATCGCTACTCAATCACGGACGCACCACCTTGCGCAGCCTGGCCCGGATCGAGGAGGTCAACCGGATCATCGAGGTGCTGACCAGCATCGGTGTCAAGACCCGATGGCTTCCGGACAGCAACGACCTCGAGATCACTCCGCCGGCCCGCCTCAGTCTCGAGGGGATGGATCTCGAGGCAGCGCGCCGGACCCGCACCGTGATCATGTTCCTGGGGCCCCTGCTGCATGAGTTCAACGAGTTCCGGCTGCCCTACGTCGGGGGGTGCGATCTCGGCACCCGCACCGTGGACCCGCACCTGAACGCACTGCGGGCCTTTGGCCTCAACGTCACCGCCACCACGGGCTTCTATGACGCCGAGGTGGACCGCTCGGTCAGCCCCACGTCGGCCATCGTGCTCACCGAGCGCGGTGACACCGTCACGGAGAACGCGCTGATGGCCGCGGCCCGGCACGACGGGACCACCGTCATCCGCAACGCCAGCCCGAACTACATGGTCCAGGACCTCTGCTTCTTCCTCCGCAAGCTCGGAGTGAGCATCGAGGGGGTCGGCAGCACCACGCTGACGATCCAGGGACGGCCGGTGATCGACGTCGACGTCGAGTTCTATCCGTCCGAGGACCCGATCGAGGCGATGAGCCTGCTGGCGGCCGCGGTGGTCACCGAGTCCGCCATCACCATCCGCAGGGTGCCCATCGAGTTCATGGAGATCGAGCTCGCGCTGCTCGAGGGCATGGGGATGAAGTACCTGATCACCCAGGAGTACCGCTCCGCGAACGGGATGACCCGTCTGGTCGACCTGACCACCATCGCCGGTCCGCTGACAGCCCCCGCCGACAAGATCCATCCGATGCCGTTCCCCGGTCTGAACATCGACAACCTGCCGTTCTTCGCCATCATCGCGGCCAGCGCCACCGGAACCACGATGATCCACGACTGGGTCTACGACAACCGTGCGATCTATCTCACCGAGCTCACCAAGGTCGGGGTCAAGGTGCAGCTGCTCGACCCGCACCGGGTGCTGATCACCGGCCCGACCCGCTGGCGCGCGGCCGAGGTCATCTGCCCGCCGGCCCTGCGTCCCGCGGTGGTCATCCTGGTAGCGATGCTGGCCGCACCGGGCACCTCGGTTCTTCGCAACGTCTACGTCATCAACCGCGGCTACGAGGACCTGGCCACCCGCCTGAACGCCCTCGGCGCCACCATAGAAACCTTCCGCGACATCTAACCCGCAACTAAGTCACCGTGCCCCAGTCCACCTGACAAACCTAGGCACCGTGCACCATTTCCCCTGGCAAACCTAGGTACCGTGCTCGGCCAGGTGAGTGAGCGCAGTACCCAGCGAGGTCGCGATGGCGTCCGGCGTCAGCCCGATCTGCTCCAGCACCTGGCTGCGTGAGGCGTGCTCCAGGAACTCCTTGGGGATGCCGTGACAGTAGACCGGAGCGTTGGACCCCGACTGCCGCATCGCCAGGGTCACTGCCGACCCGATGCCCCCCGACACCAGGTTGTCCTCGATGACGGCGACCGAGGTGGCATCGCCGGCCGCCTCGACCAGCTCAGGGCTCACCGGCAGCACCCATCGGGCATCGATCACGCGCACCGAATGTCCCTGGGCCTCAAGCTTCTCGGCCACGCTCACCGACGTCGACGCCATCGCGCCCACCCCGAGGATCAGCAGGTCCACCGGGCCGGGGCCGCTCTCGTGCAGCACGTCGAGGCTGCCCAGCCGGCGCACCAGGGCGATGGGGTTCCCAACGTCGCCCTTGGGATAACGCAGCACCGTGGGGCCGTCCGAGACCTCGACCGCCTCGCGCAGGGCCTGCCGCAGCTGCGCGCCGTCCCGGGGGGCCGCCAGCCGGAGTCCGGGCACCACCGAACAGATCGTCATGTCCCACATACCGTTGTGAGATGCACCGTCGCTCCCGGTCACCCCGGCGCGGTCGAGCACCACGGTGACCCCCGCCTGGTGCAGCCCCGCGTCCATCAGCAGCTGATCGAAGGCCCGGTTGAGGAACGTGGCATAGACAGCCACCACCGGATGCATCCCGCCGAAGGCAAGCCCGGAGGCCATCGTCAGGGCGTGCTGCTCGGCAATCCCCACATTGAAGACCCGGTCGGGGAAACGAGCCGCGAACTTGTCCAGACCCACCGGGATCAGCATTGCGGCGGTCAGGGCCACCACGTCGGACCGCTCGGCCCCGATCTCGCACATCTCGTCCCGGAACTCGTCGGTCCAGATGCGACCGCCCTTGTCGAAGGACAGACCGGTCTCGGGGTTGATGACCCCCACCGCATGGAACCGGTCGGCCTCGTCCTGGCGCGCCGGCGCATAGCCACGCCCCTTCTGGGTGATCACGTGCACCAGGACCGGGCCACCGAAGGCGCGGGCCTTGCGCAGCGCCGACTCCAGCGCCTGCTCGTCATGCCCGTCGACCGGGCCGAGGTACTTCAGCCCGAGGTCCTCGAACATTCCCTGCGGGGCGACGATGTCCTTGAGGCCCTTCTTCATCCCGTGCAGCGTCTCGTACATCGCCGACCCGACGACCGGCGTGCGCGCCAGCGTGCTCTTGCCCCACTCCAGGAAGCGCTCGTAGCCACGGGTCACCCGCAGGGTGGCGAGGTAGTCGGCGAGCCCGCCGGTCGTCACGGCATACGAGCGCTCGTTGTCGTTGACGACGATGACCAGCGGGAGGTCCTTGTCGGCCGCGATGTTGTTGAGCGCCTCCCAGGCCATCCCGCCGGTCAGCGCCCCGTCGCCGATGACCGCCACGGTATGACGGTCGCGCGCGCCCGCCAGCCGACGCGCCCTCGCGATGCCGTCAGCCCAGGACAGGGCCGTGGAGGCGTGCGAGTTCTCCACGATGTCATGCTCGGACTCGGCCCGGCTCGCGTAGCCCGAGAGCCCGCCTTTCTTGCGCAGGTTGACGAATCCGTCGCGGCGGCCGGTCAGCAGCTTGTGCACGTAGGACTGATGGCCGGTGTCGAACACGATCGAGTCTCGCGGGGAGGTGAATACCCGATGGAGGGCGATGGTCAGCTCCACGACGCCAAGGTTGGGCCCGAGATGTCCGCCGGTCTTGGAGACCGACTCGACCAGGAAGGTCCGGATCTCCCCGGCCAGGACCGGCATCTGGTCCGCCGACAGCGCCTTGAGGTCCTCAGGACCATTGATCGATTCCAACAGCTTCACGCGCGTGGACCTTCTTCCTACCGACTCGGACCTTCGAGTCTATGGCGTACCCCAGATCACTCGATCACGATCTCCACGTCATCCGGCGCGTCGAGCAGCTCGGTGCTGCCGTCGGGGGCACATCTGACCCCGAAGGAACGTCCCGCGAACCGCAGCCCCCGGACCGTCATCTGCCCGTATGCCGCGGGTCGCGCCGGCCGCAGGGTGAGCCGGCCGGCGGGGGCATCCGGCTCGAACCCGAGAGCCACCGAGATCAGCACCGCCGCCGAGGCCGCGGACCAGGCCTGCGGACGGCAGGACGCGGGATAGGGAACCGGGCGGTCCAGAACCCCCGCGCCGGCATACAGCTCCGGCCACCGGTAGTCGAACGCCTCGGCCGAAGACAGCAGGCTCTGGGCGACCTTCGTCGCCTCGTCCCGCTTACCCTCCCGGGCCAGGCCCCAGGCGCAGATCGCGGTGTCATGGGTCCAGATCGACCCGGTGTGATAGCCGATGGGGTTGAACCCTGCGTTGTCCCGGGCCAGCGTGGAGATGCCGTACCGGCTCAGCAGCGCCGGTGACGTCAGGGTGGCGGCGATCCGGTCGACCTCCTCGGCGTTCAGGGTGCCTGTCCCCAGGACATGGCCCATGTTGGACCCTAGCCCGTCAATGGTCCGGCCCGCCCCGTCCACGGCAAGGCCGACGTACCGCTCGCGCCCGGAGCCGACCCAGAAGCGGTCGCGGAACCGGGTGCGCATCTGGTCGGCGTAGTTCCTCAGCTCGTCCGGTCCGTCAAGGTTGAAGTGGGTGAGCAGCTCGGCTGCCGCGCCGGCCGCCTCAACGGCATACGCCTGAGCTTCGCACAAGGCGATCGGCGCATCGGCGACGTGGCCGTCCCGCCAGCGCATCGCATCGCCGGAGTCCTTCCACCCCTGGTTGGCGAGCCCCTTGCCCGAGGTGTCGAGGTACTTCAGCAGGCCGTCAGCGTCCGGGGCTGCGAACTGGGTCAGCCACCGGACCGCTGCCTGCAGGTTGGGCAGCAGAGCCTCGACCTCGCGGTCCGCCAGGCCCCACTTCCACGCGTCGCGCAGCAGGGTGATCCACAGCGGGGTGGCGTCGATCGTTCCGTAGTAGACCGGCGGGAGGTCGATGCCGGCGGTGGGGTCGACAAAGGTTGTCCGGCGAAGCTCGTGCGGCATCTTCCCCGGCTCCTCCGCCCGGTCTGCGTCGAATGAGGTGCCCTGACGTCTGGCCAGCGCTCGTAGGGTGCCAGCCGCCAGGTCGGTGCCGAAGGGCAGTGCCATGCGTGCTGCCCAGAGCGAGTCACGGCCGAAGAGGGTGAGGTACCAGGGGGTTCCGGCCGCGGCGAAGATCGCGGACGGCTCCTCGGGATCGGTCAGCAGGAGGTGCCTCAGGTCATTCAGTCCCGAGGTCACGGTGGGCTCCAGCCGGCGATCCACCGAGTCGATCGATATCTCGCTCCAGTCGACCCGGTCGGCACCGGAGCTGGCGGCGAAGCTGGACCGCCGAAGTCGCGAGGCTACAACTGTGGCCACCACGGAGGACGTCTGCCCAGGCGCCACCACCAGGTGGAAGGTGGCCACCGAAGCTCCGCCCGGAGCACCCACGACCAGCGACGTCGGAGCCGGGTCAAAGGTCACGTCGGTTCGGTGCCACTCATCAGACCAAGTCACCCCAGACACGCCAGACACCCCGGAAAGCCCGCCGGGGCTTTGTGTGCCGGCCCGGTCCGCGCCCGCAGCTTCTCCGCCTGCCAGCGGGGTCCCGGGCAGGAGGGCGCTCGGCGCGGCGCCCGACTTCACGACCGAGATCGGCGACCCGTCCCCGCCCAGGCGCAGAACCAGGTCGGTCTCGACGACCTCGTCTGCGCGTGACACGACGTCAACCACCTCGGTGATCCCCTGGGCCGTCACCGTGCGGGCGCGACGCACCTCCACGGTCGGGTCAGCACCGGGGTTGCCCAGCTGCCGGGCGGAGGAGAGGAAGTCCGAGCGCTCACCGGAGCTGGCGTCGGCCACCGGCACCGGTACCTCGTCCCCCAGCTGAACCGTGAGCACGCTGACCGCCCGCCGGTCATCCACATAGACCCCCTGAGCGCCCGTCGCGACGTACGATCCAGCCACGACAGCACCCATGTCGCCGCTGGGCGCGCTCAGTGCCGTCACGTTGCCGTTGACCGCAACCCGCAGTTCGTGCAGCCAGGGCTGCCGTGGAATCTGCTGCTCGTTCTCGGCAGAAATGGCCGCGACGTTGACAGTCATTGGCGGACCTCCCCTTCTGGGTAACGAATGCGCATCGAACTTGACAGCACTCTCTCGGGTGAAGCATCCTCCACTCAGGTTGAACGTTCAAATCGAACGCCCACAACCCGCCGGAGAGGACCGTATGACGGGCCGGACGACAGTCAGCAGGGAACGCGCGGAGCGAGCCACGCTCGTTGATGTCGCGCTTGCCGCCCAGGTGTCCAGGCAGACCGTCAGCAATGTCCTGAACAATCCCGGCAAGGTCTCCCCCGCGACCGCGGCCAAGGTCCGGTTCGAGATCGACCGGCTCAACTTCCGGCCGAACCTCGCGGCCCGGTCGCTGCGCCAGCGCAAGGCCAACGCCCTGGGCATCGAGCTGAACGCCACCGGCCGGCACCGGCTCGGCAACATCCAGGACTCGTTCCTGGTGGAGCTGACCGTCGCCGCCCGCGAGCAGGATGCGCACATCATCACCTTCGCCGTCGAGGACTATCTCGAGCCCATCTCCGAGTACGAGCGGCTGCTGGCCACCCAGATGGTGAGCGGGTTCGTGCTGACCAACACCCGGCACGACGATCCCCGGCCGGCCTGGCTTCGGGCCCACGAGGTCCCCTTCGTGTCGTTCGGCCAGGTGTGGGACGACCCGGCCTTCACCGCCTGGGCGGACGTCGACGGTGGCTCTGGTATCGCCCAGGGCGTGCGCCACCTGGTGGCCCAGGGATACGCGCCGATCGGGTATCTCGGCTGGCCCCCGGGCTCCCCGGTCGGCGATGACCGGCGCTCCGGGTGGGTCAGCGCCACGACGGACCTCGGCATCCACGACCCGGCCCTTCAGGAGGTCCCCCCCCAGGACCTGCCCGCGGCGGCCGCGGCGGTACGGTCCCTGCTCGAACGGGTCGGCAACGGCGGCGCCATCGTGTGCGCTTCAGACACGCTGGCCTTCATCGCCTTCCAGGTGATGCGCGACCAGGGGCAGCGGCCGGGGACGGACATCGGCCTGATCGGCTTTGACGACACCGACTTTGCCCAGGAGTTCGGCCTGACCAGCGTTCAGCAGCCGCTCGCCGAGATCGCCCAGACCCTCCTGACCTACCTGACCGGAGCCGAGTCGGGTGCGGTGGCACCGTCCCGCGGCGTCCTGTTCGACCCGGCGGTCATCCCGCGGCGCAGCACCGACCATCGCAGCACCGACAGAGCACGCCCAGCCCACAAGCCTGTAACAACCGACCCCGCGGGCAGCCGCACTCAGGATGGAGACAGTTCATGAGAACACGCAAGGTACGACCCGGTTCGGCGGCGCTGGTCCTCGGCGCCTGCGGCGCCCTCGTCCTCTCGGCCTGCGGAGGTGGTGGCAGCAGCTTCGGCGGCGCCGCCAAGACCCAGGCCACCGGCCCGGCCAAGCTGTCCATCATGATTGGCAGCCCTGGCCCCGCCGAGACCAACGCGGTCGAGGCCGCCGCGGCTGCCTGGTCCAAGAAGAGCGGCAACACCGCCAAAGTCATCGTCGCCAGTGACCTTGGCCAACAGCTCGGCCAGGGTTTTGCCGGTGGCACTCCCCCGGATCTCTTCTATGCCGATGCCTCTCGCATCGGAGACTTTGCCAAGGTGGGCAACCTGTACGCCTACGGCGACCAGGTCAAGAGCGCGAGCTTCCTGCCGAGCCTGGTCACGACGTTCACCTACAAGGACAAGCTGCAGTGCGCACCAAAGGACTACTCCACGCTCGCGCTGGTGATCAACACCGACCTGTGGGCCGCGGCCGGTCTGACCGATGCCGATATCCCCAAGGACTGGGCGGGGCTGGAGACGGTCGCCAAGAAGCTCACCAAGGGCAAGGTCACCGGGCTGGTCATCGGCAATGACATCAACCGTGGTGGCGTCTTCATGAAACAGGCCGGCGGCTGGGTCGTCGCCGCGGACGGCAAGACCATGACGGCGGACAGCCCGGAGAACCTCGCCGGTCTGACTCAGATAAAGAAGATGATGGCTGCCGGCACCCTGAAGTTCAGCACCGACACCAAGCCGGCTGCCGGGTGGGGCGGCGAGGCCTTCGGCAAGGGCATCGGCGCGATGACCATCGAGGGCAACTGGATCCGTGGTGCGCTGACCAAGGACTTCCCGAAGGTGAAAGCCAAGATCGTCGAGCTGCCGGCCGGCCCGGCCGGCAAGGGCACCCTGGTGTTCAGCAACTGCTGGGGCATCGCGGCCAAGAGCACCCACCAGGCGCAGGCTGTTGACCTGGTCAAGTACCTCACCAGCGTCGACCAGCAGCTGGCGTTCACCAAGGCGTTCGGCCCGATGCCGTCCACCGTCGAGGGCATCGCCAAGTTCAAGACCGAGTACCCCGATGACGCAGCCTTCGCTGCTGGTGGCGAGTACGGCCAGGGACCGGTCAACCTGCCCGGGTTCGACCCGGTCATGGCCGCCTTCAGCTCCAAGATGGCAACACTGGGCAAGGGCGCTGACGCGAAGTCGATGCTGGCCGACCTCCAGAAGAACGGCACCGCGGCAATCGCCGCCGGCTGACCGATCGGGTCCTCACGGGGTAATGAACAGCTGAATCGCCCGGTCGGCATACAGGCAGGCACTGCCTGTATGCCGACCATCACAAGGAGTCGTCATGGCCAAGAGAAGGACCAACATCCACGGCCGCGAGGGAATCGCGGGGTGGGTCTTCACAGCACCGGCGATGATCATCCTGGGCGTCTTCCTGTTCGTGCCCATCGTGATGGCGCTATGGGTCAGCATGACCAACTGGACCGGCAACGTCGATCCCTTCGGCGGAGGTCCCAATGCAGCTTTCGTCGGCACCAGGAACTACACGGCGTTGTTCCTGCAGGACGGACTGGCCCGGTCGAACTTCATGCAGTCACTGGGCAACACGTTCTACTACGTGCTGCTCGTCGTGCCCCTGCAGACCGCGACGTCGCTGTTGCTGGCGCTGATCGTCAACGAGAAGTTCCTGCGGGGCAGGAGCTTCTTCCGCACCGCGTTCTACTTCCCGTCGGTGACCAGCTCCATCGCCATCTCCACGGTTTTCCTGTTCCTCTTCTCCAACACCGGCGCGGTCAACGGGTTCCTCAAGCTCCTGGGCATCGACGGTCCCGAGTGGTTCAGCGACTCGCGCGGCCTGTTGCACATGTTCTTCGGGCTGTTCGGCGCCGGTGACAATCCGGGCTGGGGGCAGGGCGAGATCTTCGGACGTTCGTTGTGGGACTGGCTCTCCGGCCCCTCTGTGGCCATGTGCGTCATCATCGTGCTCGCGGTCTGGACCACCACCGGGACGTTCATGCTGATGTTCCTGGCCGCGCTGCAGGACCTCCCGGTCGAGGTCGACGAGGCGGCAATGCTGGATGGCGTCTCGCCGTGGCAGAAGCTCCGGCTGGTCACCATCCCGATGCTCAAGCCGGCGCTCTTCCTCGTCATCACCCTGGGCATCATCGGCACCTGGCAGGTCTTCGACCAGATCTACGTGATGGGCAAGGGAGCCCCGGCGGGCACCACGATGACGCCGGCGTTCCTCTCGTACAAGACGAGCTTCACGTCCAACGCCTGGGGTTCGGGAGCGGCGATTGCCTTCGTCATTTTTCTGATCATCGTGATCCTCACGTGGATGCAGCGCCGGATGATGCGTGAGGACAAGACCCCAGGCCGCCTGCGAAGGGCAGCCGGCCTGGCCCGGCTCACACAGAGCAACCGCGGAACCGCCTCGGCCAACCTCGCGCAGAACAACAGCGGAACGGGACCAGAATCATGACCACGACAACCGTCCCCACCCAGGATCGCGGCGCCCAGGGCGGCAACGAGGGTGCCGACACCTCGCCAGGGTCCACGACCGGCGGACCCACCGGCATCGAACCCCGGGCAGACGGCCGGCATGGCCGGAACGTCAACCCGAAGCGGCTTGCCGGCTACGCGGTCCTCATCCTCTTCGCGATCATCTATCTCTACCCGTTCCTGATCCAGATCGCCACGTCGTTCAAGTCCGACCCCGAGGCCGCCGCGCACCCCCTGTCGCTGATCCCGAACCCCTTCGACCTCAGCGCCTGGAAGCGCATGTTCGGCCTGACCTCAGACACGTCCGTGCCGATCATGACCTGGCTGGGCAACTCGGTCCTGGTCACCGTGGTCATCACGGCGTCTCGGGTGTTCCTGGACAGCCTGGCGGGCTATGCGTTGTCCCGCCTGCACTTCAGGGGCCGCCGCCTGATGTTCGCCGTCCTGCTGGCCGTGATGAGCGTTCCGGGGGTTGTCCTGCTCGTGCCCAAGTTCCTGATCGTCACCTACCTGGGCATCTTCGACACCTACTCCGCCATGCTCCTGCCGCTGCTGGTCGACGCTGCCGGCATCTTCATCATGAAGCAGTTCTTCGACTCGGTGTCGGTCTCGATCGAGGAGGCGGCGCGGATGGACGGCGCATCGGTCTTCCGCACCTTCTGGTCGGTGGTGCTCCCCATGGCGCGACCATCGCTGATCACCCTGACGATCCTGTCCTTCCAGGGCTCCTGGAACGAGTTCACCCACTTCCTGGTCGTCACCCAGAGCCCGGAGCTCAAGACCATGATCACCGGCCTGGCCAGCCTGACCAGTGGCGAGCTCGGGTCGGGCACCCAGTTCCCGCTCAAAATGGGTGCGGCGCTGCTGACCACCATCCCGGTTGCCCTGATCTTCTTCGCCTTCCAGCGCCACTTCGTCCGCGGTGCCAACGAGGGCGGGGAGAAGGGCTAGCTGCTGGCGCGCGAAGCCCGGGCCACCAGGACGACGCCGACGACTGCCACGATCGGGCCGATGATCGCCCAGAGGGTCACCCCTGTCATGGGGCTGCTGCCCTTCAGGACACCCAGCCCCTGAAGGGTCCAGATCAGACCGACCAAGATCAGAAGGACACCCATACCAGCTCGCAAGCTCTTGTTCATGTCGCCGACGCTACCGTGAGAGTGACACCGCACGCACGAAGCCGCTGAGTCCGGAACCGCTCACAGCCGAGGTACGTAGCGTTTCCCCTGCAGGCCGTCGTACAGCAGCCGGGCGCTGCGGGCGGACGCGCGCAGGCGCAGGCCCTCCTTCTCGAGATCGGACTGGATCTCCGCCAGCGCCTCGGTGCTGACCAGGTCGCCGAGATCGACCCGGATCTCCCGGTAGGCCTGGCGCATCGCCTCGAGGTCGGCGTCGATGTGCCGCACCGCCACCCAGGCCAGGGCAACCGGGTTCTTACGCCATCCGGGGTACCCGCGGTAGTCGGCCGGGCAGTGGTCCAGCAGCCAGGACACCGCAGGCGCCTCCCAGCCCGGGGACTCCGGAGGCGGCACCTGTTCCGGCCACCCCGGAGGCGTACGACGTGAGCTCACCCCCCCAGTCTGCCAACCATCCGCAAACCTAGGCATTGTGCGCCCGAACGGACCGCAAACCTAGGCATTGTGTGCCCGAACGACCGCGAAACCAGTGAGCCGTTTCTCCCGGCTTCATTCCCACCGGGACGGGGATCGCTGGGCGTTTCAGAGCAAGACCACCTGAGGGCCCGGCTGCCGAAGCGACCGGGCCCTCAGGTGTGGTGCGGCGTGACCAGTGGCAGGGTCAGGCCTTCACGAGCGACCGCAGGACGTACTGCAGGATGCCGTCGTTGCGGTAGTAGTCCGCCTCGCCGGGGGTGTCGATCCGCAGCACGGCGTCGAAGTCCACGATCGACCCGTCGGTCTTCATCGCGCGGACGTGCAACGTCATCGGCGTCGTCCCCCCGTTGAGGGCGGTCACCCCGGAGATGTCGAAGGTCTCGGTGCCGTCTAGCCCGAGCGAGTCCGCGTCCTGGCCCGCAGGATACTGCAGCGGCAGGACCCCCATGCCGATCAGGTTGGAGCGGTGGATCCGCTCGTAGGACTGCGCGATGACCGCCTTGACGCCCAGCAGCCGGGTGCCCTTGGCCGCCCAGTCGCGCGACGAGCCCGAGCCGTACTCCTTGCCCGCCAGGACGACCAGCGGGATACCTGCCGACGCGTAGTGCTGGGCCGCGTCATAGATGCTTGACTGCGCCCCGTCAGCGGTGAAGTCCCGGGTGAAGCCGCCCTGGACGTCGTCGAGGAGCTGGTTGCGCAGGCGGATGTTGGCGAAGGTGCCGCGGATCATGACCTCGTGGTTGCCGCGTCGTGAGCCGTAGGAGTTGAAGTCCTTGCGCTCCACGCCGTGGGCCGCCAGGTAGACCCCTGCCGGGCTCTCCGCGGTGAACTGGCCGGCCGGGCTGATGTGGTCGGTGGTGACCGAGTCGCCGAGCTTGGCCAGCACCCTCGCGCCGGTGATGTCGGCCACCGGGCTCGGCTCCTGCTGCATGCCGTCGAAGTACGGGGGCTTGCGCACGTAGGTCGACTCCGGCGCCCAGTCGAAGGTGTTGCCCTCCGGGGTTGCCAGGGAGCGCCAGCGCTCGTCACCGGCGAAGACGTCGGCATAGTCGTCGCTGAACATCTCCTTGGTGATCGAGGAGTCGACCAGCGTGGCGACATCCGAAGCGGCCGGCCAGATGTCGCGCAGAAACACGTCAACCCCCTGCGGGTCGGTGCCTAGCGGCTCTGTCTCCGGGTCCCAGTCCATGGTGCCGGCGAGCGCGTAGGCGACGACCAGCGGCGGCGACGCAAGGTAGTTCATCTTGATGTCAGGGTTGATCCGCCCCTCGAAGTTCCGGTTGCCCGACAGCACGGAGACGACGCTGAGGTCATGCTCCTGGACGACTTCCGAGACCTCTGCGGCCAGCGGACCGGAGTTCCCGATGCAGGTCGTGCAGCCGTAGCCGACGAGGTGGAAGCCGAGCTTCTCCAGGTAGGGCCACAGCCCGGCCTTCTCGTAGTAGTCGGTGACCACCTTAGAGCCCGGCGCCATCGAGGTCTTGACCCACGGCTTGGCGCTGAGTCCGCGCTCGACGGCGTTCCTGGCCAGCATCGCGGCGGCAACCATGACCGAGGGGTTCGACGTGTTCGTGCACGAGGTGATGGAGGCGATCGCGACGTGCCCGTGCTCCATCGCGGTCTGCGTGCCGTCGGCCAGGGTGAAGGGCACCCCGCCGGTCCGCGGGGACTCGTGGGCGTCCACATAGGTGGGCAGCGTCCCGACGAAGGACCGCTTGGCGTCGGTCAGCGAGATACGGTCCTGAGGACGCTTCGGCCCGGCGATCGAGGCGACCACCGTGGAGAGGTCGAGCTCGAGGTACTCGGAGAAGAGAGGCTCGACAGCCGCGTCGTGCCACAGCCCCTGCTCCCTGCTGTAAGCCTCGACCAGGGCCACCTGCTGCTCGCTGCGACCGGTCAGGCGAAGGTAGTCGCAGGTGACCTCGTCGATCGGGAACATCGCGGCGGTCGAGCCGAACTCGGGGCTCATGTTGCCGATCGTGGCGCGGTTGGCCAGCGGCACCGCCGAGACTCCCTGGCCGTAGAACTCGACGAACTTGCCGACCACGCCGTGGGCGCGCAGCATCTGCGTGATCGTCAGGACGACGTCGGTCGCCGTGACGCCGGCGGGGATCTCGCCGAGCAGCTTGAAGCCGACGACGCGCGGGATGAGCATCGAGACGGGCTGGCCGAGCATGGCCGCTTCGGCTTCGATCCCACCGACGCCCCAGCCCATGACGCCCAGGCCGTTGATCATCGTGGTGTGCGAGTCGGTGCCCACGAGTGAGTCACAGTA
>JACMPC010000265.1 GCA_014377705.1 Dermatophilaceae bacterium | reverse complement strand
GGCGGCCGCCCTGCGGGGAGCCCTGTCCGATCGTGCGCGGTTTGGCCGCATCCACGTCTTCAGCGCGCTGGTCGAGGGCGACAAGCCGTCTACCAAGGCAGCATGGGCGATCCTGGACGGTCTGTCCGAACGCAAGAACCTCCTTGTGGTGGTTGAGCGCAATGACACCACCTCATGGTCAAGCCTGCGCAACCTCGAGAACGTGCATGTGCTGGTCCCCGACCAGCTGAACACCTACGACGTTCTGTGTGCCGACGACATCGTCTTCACCCAGAGTGCGCTGAGCACGTTCCTGGCCGGTCCCACCAAGGGCAAGTCGGTGAAGGCCGATGTCGGCACAGCTGTCGAGGTTGTTGTGCAGGACGTCCCACAGGTGAATGAGCCCGCAGCGGCTGCGGATGACGAGGAGGACACCAAGTGATCACGCTGAACAAGGACCCTCGCGACATCCTGCTCGCCCCGGTGGTCTCCGAGAAGTCCTACGGTCTGCTCGATGAGGGTAAATACACCTTCATCGTGGACCCGCGGGCCAACAAGACCGAGATCAAGATCGCTGTCGAGCGTATTTTCGGCGTCAAGGTCGACTCGGTCAACACACTCAACCGCAAGGGCAAGACCCGTCGCACCCGGTTCGGTCTGGGCAAGCGCAAGGACACCAAGCGCGCGATCGTCACCCTCAAGGAAGGCTCGATCGACATCTTCGGAGGTTCGGTCGCGTGACCGCCCTAGCGAAGACTGACCGAGACAACGGGAACTGAGGCCTTCAGACAATGGGAATCCGTAAGTACAAGCCGACGACACCAGGTCGTCGTGGCTCCAGCGTTGCCGACTTCGTGGAGATCACGAGGACGACGCCTGAGAAGTCGCTCGTTCGCCCGCTGACCAAGAGCGGCGGACGCAACAACGCGGGGCGCATCACCACTCGTCACATCGGTGGCGGCCACAAGCGTGCCTACCGAGTGATCGACTTCCGTCGCCACGACAAGGACGGCGTACCGGCCAAGGTCGCCCACATCGAGTACGACCCGAACCGCACCGCCCGAATCGCGCTTCTGCACTACGCAGATGGCGAGAAGCGCTACATTCTGGCCCCGAACAAGCTCAGCCAGGGCGACCTGATCGAGAATGGCGCGGGCTCCGACATCAAGCCGGGCAACAGTCTGCCGATGCGAAACATCCCCGTGGGAACGGTCATCCACGCGATCGAGCTTCGCCCAGGTGGCGGCGCCAAGATCGCGCGGTCGGCCGGAGCCAAGGTGCAGCTGGTGGCCAAGGACGGTCCCTACGCTCAGCTTCGTATGCCGTCCGGCGAGATCCGCAACGTCGACCTGCGCTGTCGTGCAACGGTCGGCGAGGTGGGTAACGCCGAGCAGAGCAACATCAACTGGGGCAAGGCTGGCCGCATGCGCTGGAAGGGCAAACGCCCGACGGTGCGTGGTGTCGCGATGAACCCGGTCGACCACCCACATGGTGGTGGAGAGGGCAAGACCTCCGGTGGACGCCACCCGGTCAGCCCCTGGGGCCAGGCCGAAGGCCGCACCCGGCACCCCAACAAGGACAGCGACAAGCTGATTGTCCGTCGTCGTCGCAAGAAGCGCTGATAGGAGCCTGGAGAATGCCTCGTAGCCTGAAGAAGGGCCCATTCGTCGACGACCACCTTCAGAAGAAGGTGGATGTCCAGAACGCGGCCGGCACCAAGACCGTGATCAAGACCTGGTCTCGCCGCTCGATGATCGTGCCTGACATGCTCGGACACACCATCGCGGTGCACGACGGCCGCAAGCACGTCCCGGTGTTCGTGACGGAGTCCATGGTTGGTCACAAGCTCGGTGAGTTCTCGCCGACGCGGACTTTCAAGGGTCACGTGAAGGACGACAAGAAGGCCCGCCGCCGCTGAGCGGGGGTCTGTACACCACGGGTTAACCACACCCACCTGATCTAACTTCGAACGAAAGCAAGGGACAGCGATGGAAGCCAAGGCGCAGGCGCGGCACGTCCGTGTTACGCCCATGAAGGCCCGCCGCGTCGTGGACCTGATCCGTGGCAAGCAGGCGACCGAGGCCATTGCGGTGCTGCAGTTTGCACCGCAGGCCGCGAGCGAGCCCGTTCGCAAGGTGCTGGAAAGCGCCATAGCGAACGCTCGAGTGAAGGCCGACAAGGCAGCAGAAGCATTCGACGAGCGCATGCTGGTGATCAGCGAGGCGTACGTCGACGAAGGCCCGACCATGAAGCGGTTCCGTCCGCGCGCTCAGGGTCGTGCCTTCCGTATCCGCAAGCGCACGAGCCACATCACGGTTCGTGTGACGCAGCCGATCAAGAACACAGGCAAGGGAGTCTGATATGGGGCAGAAGGTCAACCCAAACGGCTTCCGCCTGGGCATCACGACCGAGCACAAGAGCCGATGGTTCGCTGACAGCACCAAGGTCGGTCAGCGATACCGCGACTTCGTCAAGGAAGATGTCGAGATCCGCAGGCTCATGTCCAAGGGCATGGAACGTGCAGGTATCTCCCGGGTGGAGATCGAGCGCACGCGTGACCGCGTTCGTGTCGACATCCACACGGCTCGTCCTGGCATCGTCATCGGTCGCCGGGGCGCCGAAGCGGACCGCATCCGCGGTGAGCTCGAGAAGCTCACTGGCAAACAGGTTCAGCTGAACATCCTCGAGGTCAAGAACCCCGAGCTTGACTCCCAGCTCGTGGCCCAGGGCGTTGCCGAGCAGCTCTCTGCTCGGGTGTCGTTCCGTCGTGCCATGCGCAAGAGCATGCAGTCCTCGCTGCGCGCGGGTGCCAAAGGCATCCGGGTTCAGTGCTCAGGTCGCCTTGGTGGCGCCGAGATGTCGCGGTCGGAGTTCTACCGCGAGGGCCGGGTCCCGCTGCACACCCTGCGCGCCAACATCGACTATGGCTTCTACGAGGCTCGAACGACGTTCGGCCGCATCGGCGTGAAGGTGTGGATCTACAAGGGGAACCAGACGGCCAAGGAGTTCGCCCGCGAACAGGCCGCTGCCCCCTCACGTCCCCAGCGTGGACCGCGCCGGGACGGCCCGGACCGTGCAGACCGTCCGGCCCGTGGTGGCCGTCCGGTTCGTGCGCCCCGGTCCGACGAGGCTGCGGCTCCAGCCGCCACGGCCACCGAGACGCCGGCCGCTGCTGCTACCGAGGCCCCGGCTGCTGGCCCGCAGGGAGCTGAGTCCTGATGTTGATACCTCGTCGGGTCAAGCACCGTAAGCAGCACCACCCGGGCCGTCATGGCGCAGCCACCGGCGGCACCACGATCGCGTTCGGCGACTATGGCATCCAGGCTCTTGAGCCCGCCTACGTGACCAACCGCCAGATCGAGTCCGCGCGTATCGCTATGACTCGCTACATGAAGCGTGGCGGCAAGGTGTGGATCAACATCTACCCTGACCGTCCGTTGACCAAGAAGCCCGCCGAGACCCGTATGGGGTCCGGTAAGGGCTCTCCGGAATGGTGGATCGCCAACGTCAAGCCTGGACGCGTCATGTTCGAGCTTGCGGGTGTTGACGAAGACGTCGCTCGCGAGGCTCTGCGTCTGGCAATGCACAAGCTTCCGATGAAGTGCCGCTTCGTTCGGCGTGAGGGTGGTGATGTCTGATGGCAATCGGGACCAGTGAACTGGCTTCCGCGCAGCTGCGAGGGTTCGATGACGACCGTCTGGTCGACGAGCTTCGTAAGTCCAAGGAAGAGCTGTTCAACCTCCGTTTTCAGTCGGCCACCGGTCAGCTGGAGAATCACGGTCGTCTGCGTGCTGTTCGCAAGGACATCGCCCGGATCTACACCGAGATGAGCGAGCGAGAGCTCAACATCGGTCGGCCCAAGGCGGCTGAGTGATCACTATGACTGAAGACCAGCAGGAGAAGGGCACCGTGGCTAACGCTGAAGAGCGCAATTATCGCAAGACTCGTCAGGGCTACGTCGTCAGCGGCAAGATGGACAAGACCGTTGTTGTCGAGGTCGAGGACCGCGTCAAGCACCCCTTGTACGGCAAGGTGATCCGGCGCAGCACCAAGATCAAGGCGCACGACGAGGCCAACTCGGCGGGCGTGGGCGATCGGGTCCTCATCATGGAGACTCGCCCGCTCTCGGCCACCAAGCACTGGCGCCTGGTGGAGATCCTCGAGCGTGCCAAGTAGTCCAATGAAGGCGCGTCCAATGAAGGCGCGTTCAATCAACCCGGGTATGCCGGTCGTCGGTTTCCAGGCGGCCAGACGGCAGAGCGGGAATGACCACAGATTGGTTCCGCAAGGCTCAGAGATGAGAACCAGCGCGACGACAGGAGTAAGACAGTGATCCAGCAGGAGTCGCGACTGCGTGTCGCCGACAACACCGGTGCCAAGATGATTCTTTGCATCCGTGTTCTCGGTGGTTCCGGTCGTCGTTACGCCGGCATAGGCGACGTGATCGTTGCCGCCGTCAAGGACGCCATCCCCGGCGGCAACGTCAAAAAGGGTGAAGTTGTCAAGGCGGTCATCGTCCGGACGACCAAGGAGCGTCGGCGTGCCGACGGTTCATACATCAAGTTTGACGAGAACGCCGCCGTCATCCTCAAGACCGACGGCGATCCGCGTGGAACCCGGATCTTCGGGCCCGTGGGCCGTGAGCTGCGCGAGAAGAAGTTCATGAAGATCATCTCGCTCGCGCCGGAGGTGTTGTAGCCCATGGCCAACATGAAGATCAAGAAGGGTGACCTCGTGCAGGTCACCAGCGGTCGTTCCCAGAAGAACGGCGGCGACCGTGGCAAGCAGGGCAAGGTCATCGCTGTCTACCCGGACACGCAGCGGGTGCTGGTCGAGGGGATCAACCGGATCACGCGTCATACCAAGACGGGTACGACTGGTCGAGGTGCCCGCACCGGTGGCCTGGTCGTGCAGGAAGCGCCGGTTCACGTGAGCAACGTGGCGATCGTGGACCCTGAGACCAAGACCCCGACCCGCATTCGAACCCGCCTGGAGACAGTTGAGCGGGATGGACGCCCGAAGGTCACGCGAATTCGCGTTGCCGTGCGTTCCGGTAAGGACCTGTCATGACTGAGACCAAGACCGAGACTGACGGCACCCTGGTCATGCCGCGCCTGAAGACTCGCTATGCGGACGAGATCAAGCCGGCGCTGGTCAAGGAGTTCGGCTACAGCAACCCCATGCAGGTGCCCGGCGTCGTCAAGGTCATCGTGAACATGGGTGTCGGCGAGGCTGCGCGTGACGCGAAGCTCATCGACGGGGCCGTGCGTGACCTTTCGGCCATCACCGGCCAGAAGCCGGTCGTGACCAAGGCACGGAAGTCCATCGCTCAGTTCAAGCTGCGCGAGGGCATGCCGATCGGTGCGCACACCACGCTTCGCGGCGATCGGATGTGGGAGTTCCTGGACCGTCTTGTCTCGGTAGCCCTTCCACGCATCCGTGACTTCCGTGGTCTGTCGTCCAAGCAGTTCGACGGGCGCGGCAACTACACGTTCGGCCTGACCGAGCAGTCGATGTTCCACGAGATCGACCAGGACAAGATCGACCGCGTGCGGGGCATGGACATCACCGTCGTCACCACGGCGGTCAATGACGACGAGGGTCGTGCGCTGTTGCGTCACCTCGGCTTCCCGTTCAAGGAGAACTGACCGTGGCAAAAACTGCGCTGATCAACAAGGCGAATGCCAAGCCGAAGTTCAAGGTCCGTGGCTACACCCGCTGTCAGCGGTGTGGTCGGCCCCATTCGGTCTATCGCAAGTTTGGCCTCTGCCGTATCTGTCTTCGGGAGATGGCTCACGCCGGCGAGCTCCCGGGCGTTACGAAGAGCAGCTGGTGACCCGTATCAACGAATACGCCGCAGGTCGACCTGTTTCACAGGTTGAAACCCCGGTGAGGAAGGGCGGAATAGCCCAATGACAATGTCAGACCCGATTGCGGATATGTTGACCCGCGTCCGGAACGCCAACTCGGCGCACCACGACGTGGTCTCCATGCCGTTCTCCAAGCTCAAGTCCCATATCGCTGAGATTCTGCAGGCCGAGGGTTACATCTCGGGCTGGCAGGTCGGGGACGCCGAAGTTGGCCAGACGCTGACCATCGACCTGAAGTACGGCCCCAACCGCGAGCGTTCCATTGCTGGTGTGCGTCGGGTGTCCAAACCTGGTCTGCGCGTCTACGCCAAGTCGACGGGCCTTCCCAAGGTTCTCGGCGGTCTCGGTGTCGCCATCATTTCCACGTCCTCCGGCTTGTTGACCGACAAGCAGGCCGCCAAAAAAGGTGTAGGCGGAGAAGTTCTCGCCTACGTCTGGTAACGGAAGAGGAGGAGCACTCATGTCCCGTATTGGACGACTTCCTGTCCCGGTGCCGTCAGGTGTCGACGTGTCCATCGACGGACAGGCTGTCACGGTCAAAGGCCCCAAGGGCCAGTTGCAGCACGTTGTTGCTGTGCCGATCACGGTAGCCCGATCCGTTGAGGGGACCGTCGAGGTCAAACGCCCCAACGACGAGCGCCAGTCGCGCTCGTTGCACGGACTGACCCGAACCCTCATCAACAACATGGTTCTCGGTGTCACCGAGGGCTATGAGAAGAAGCTGGAGATCTACGGCACCGGTTACCGGGTGGCAGTGAAGGGGCGCGACCTCGAGTTCGCCCTTGGTTACAGCCACTCGATCACCGTCAAGGCGCCCGAGGGCATCTCCTTCATCGTCGAGAATCCCACCCGCTTCGCGGTCCAGGGCATCGACAAACAGCTCGTCGGCGAGATCGCCGCGAACATTCGCAAGCTGCGCAAGCCTGACCCCTACAAGGGCAAGGGCGTTCGCTACGCAGGCGAGCAGATCCGCCGCAAGGTCGGAAAGGCCGGTAAGTAAGCCATGGCACTGATCATCAAGCGCGCCAAGAGCAAGAGCGCCGCGCGGGGTCGTCGTCACCTTCGGGTACGCAAGAGGGTCAATGGCACCTCCTTGCGCCCGCGCCTGGTGGTGTCTCGTTCGAGTCGGCACGTCTTCGTGCAGATCGTCGACGACTCACAGGGCACGACGGTGGCCTCGGCCTCGACCATGGAGCCCGACCTGCGTTCTTTCGACGGTGACAAGACCGCCAAAGCACGGAAAGTCGGCGAGCTGCTCGCCCAGCGGGCCAAGACCGCCGGTGTCGACGCTGTCGTCTTCGACCGTGGAGGCAACCGTTACCACGGTCGTGTCGCTGCGCTCGCTGATGGTGCACGCGAGGGCGGGCTGTCCCTGTGATGCACGTGCTGCCCGAGATTTCTGAGAAGAGGAACGTCTGATGCCTGGACCCCAGCGTCGAGGAACTGGAGCCGGCACCAGTGCCGGTGCCGCCAGCGGTGCAAGCGGCGGCGAGCGCAACGACCGACGTGGCGGAGGCCGTGACCGTGATGGCCGCGGTCGCGACAACGCGCCCGACAAGAACGCCTTTGTCGAACGCGTCGTCACCATCAACCGAGTCTCCAAGGTTGTCAAGGGAGGTCGTCGCTTCAGCTTCACCGCCCTCGTCGTGGTTGGCGATGGCGATGGCACCGTTGGCGTCGGCTACGGCAAGGCCAAGGAAGTTCCCGCGGCCATAGCCAAGGGTGTCGAGGAGGCCAAGAAGGAGTTCTTCAAGGTCCCGCGTATCCAGGGCACCATTCCCCACCCGGTCCAGGGTGAGGCCGCAGCCGGTGTCGTCCTGCTACGCCCGGCTGCCCCCGGTACCGGCGTCATCGCCGGCGGCCCGGTGCGAGCCGTGCTTGAGTGCGCCGGTATCAAGGATGTGTTGTCCAAGTCCCTGGGTTCGGACAACGCCATCAACGTGGTTCACGCGACGGTTGCGGCGCTGCGCGGCCTTGAGCGTCCCGAAGAGGTTGCCGCTCGTCGTGGCCTGCCTCTGGAGCATGTTGCTCCGGCGGCCATGCTGCGTGCTCGCGCCGCAGGGATCGATGCCTGATGACGCGCTTGAAAGTAACCCAGACCCGATCCGGGATCGGCGGGCTGCAGAACCAGCGTGAAACGCTGCGCTCCCTCGGCCTGAAGCATGTCCATGACGTGGTCGTCAAGGAGGACCGTCCCGAGATCCGCGGGATGGTCAACACCGTCAGGCACCTGGTTGCCGTCGAGGAGGTTGACTGAACATGGCCAAAGAATCATCTGCGCTGAAGATTCACCATCTTCGCCCGGCTCCCGGCGCCAAGACCGCCAAGACCCGCGTGGGTCGCGGTGAGGGCGGCAAGAGGGGCAAGACCGCCGGTCGCGGCACCAAGGGCACCAAGGCGCGTTACCAGGTTGCGGAGAGCTTCGAGGGTGGCCAGATGCCGATGCACATGCGGCTTCCCAAGCTGCGTGGCTTCAAGAACCCGTTCCGCAAGGAGTATCAGGTCGTGAACCTGGACCGCATCTCGCTGCTGTTCCCGCAGGGTGGAGACGTGACGATTGAGGACCTGGTGGCCAAGGGCGCCGTTCGCGATGGCGAGCTCGTCAAGGTGCTCGGCACCGGCGAGATCACCGTCAAGGTGGCAGTCACGGTTCACAAGTTCTCGGTGACCGCCAAGGATAAGATTGAGGCTGCGGGTGGCTCTGCCACCACGCTCTGATCAACTAGTGCTCTATCGATAGCGCCCCGGGCGCCCGGGCTCCCGGGTCCGGGGTGTTATCGTCCGTCGGACTGTTCTTGTGGCGAACACATATGGTCCTCGGACCAATCAGGAGGATCGGTGCTACAGGCTTTCATGCGGGCGTTCAAGACGCCGGACCTGCGCAAGAAGCTGCTGTTCACGCTTGCGGTCATTTCGATCTTCCGCCTGGGCTCGCACATTCCCACGCCAGGGGTGAGCTACGTGGACATCCAGAAGTGCCAGAGCGGCACGAATGGCAATGGCGGCATCCTGGGCCTGGCCAACCTGTTCAGTGGTGGGGCGCTCCTGCAGCTCTCGGTCTTCGCGCTGGGGATCATGCCGTATATCACCGCGAGTATCATCGTCCAGCTGCTCGTGGTGGTGATTCCCCGTTTCGAGACCCTCAAGCAGGAGGGGCAGTCCGGCACCGCGAAGCTGACTCAGTACACGCGATACCTGACGATCGGCCTCGCGGTCCTGCAGTCCTCAACCCTGGTCACCGCAGCCCGCAACCCCCAGAGCCTGTTCGGTGACGCGTGCAAGAGCATCATGCCGGACACCAGCCTAAGCACGATCCTGATCATGGTCCTGACCATGACCGCCGGCACCGGCGTGATCATGTGGATGGGCGAGCTGATCACCGACCGCGGTATCGGGAACGGCATGTCGCTGCTGATCTTCACCTCGATCACCGCGCGCTTCCCCGACTCCCTGTCTGCGATCTACCGCCAGAGCGGCGCCTCCACCTTCCTCCTGGTCATCCTCATCGGGTTCCTGGTGATCGCCCTGGTGGTGTTCGTCGAGCAGTCTCAGCGTCGTATCCCGGTGCAGTACGCCAAGCGGATGATCGGACGCCGGATGTACGGCGGAACGAGCACCTATATCCCCCTCAAGGTCAACATGGCGGGGGTCATCCCGGTCATCTTCGCCTCCTCGATGCTGGCTCTTCCGGGCGTGATCGCGCAGTTCAACCGTGGCACGGCTAAGCCTGCAGCGTGGGTGACGTTCATCGAGCAGTACCTCACCCGTGGGGACCACCCGATCTACATGGCCGTGTATGTGGCCCTGATCGTGTTCTTCACGTTCTTCTATGTGTCCATCACCTTCAACCCCGTTGAAGTCGCCGACAACATGAAGAAATACGGCGGTTTCATCCCCGGTATCCGCGCCGGTCGGCCCACGGCCGAGTACCTCGCCTACGTCCTGAACCGAATCACGGTGCCGGGTGCCATCTACCTGGCTGTGGTCTCGCTGATCCCGTTGATCGCCCTCATACTGGTGGGAGCCGACCAGAACTTCCCGTTCGGCGGCACCTCTATCCTGATCATCGTGAGTGTTGGACTGGACACGGTGAAGCAGATCGAGTCCCAGTTGCAGCAGCGCCACTATGAAGGGTTCCTCCGTTGACACGTCTGATCATCTTTGGCGCCCCTGGTGCCGGCAAGGGCACGCAGGCTGTGCGTATTGCGCAGAGCCTCGGCATCCCGGCAATCTCGACGGGCGATATCTTTCGCGACAACATCAAGAACGAGACCCCGCTGGGCGTGCAGGTCAAGGAGATCCTCGCCTCGGGCGCGTATGTGCCCGACGAGGTCACCAATGCGATCGTGCGTGATCGTCTCGACCGGGCGGATGCCGTCGATGGCTTCCTGCTCGATGGCTATCCCCGTACCCAGGCTCAGGTCGCCGAGCTTGACGAGATGCTGGCTGCCCGGGGGAGGTCGCTGGACCTGGTCCTGGAGCTGACGGTCGACACCGATGAGGTCGTCCAGCGTCTGCTCAGGCGCGCTGAGATCGATGGCCGCGCCGATGACACGGAGGACGTCATCCGGCACCGCCTGAAGATCTACGACGAGGAGACCGCGCCTCTCGCTGCGCTGTACCACGAGCGTGGTCTGCTTCGCCAGGTCGACGGCATGGGCGAGATGAACGAGGTCACCCAGCGTCTGCACGCGGTCCTTGGCACCCCGCAGAGCTGAGGGGGCCGTCTGTGTTCGGTCGTAGGGGACTCGACGTCAAGACCACCGATCAGATCCGCAAGATGCGGGTGGCCGGGCTGGTGGTGGGGGAGACGCTGGAGCTCATCAGTGGGCAGGCAAGCGCCGGGATGACAACTGGTGACCTAGACCGCACCGCGGAGGAGTTCATCCGGAGCAAGGGCGCAACGCCGTCTTTTCTGGGGTACCACGGATTCACCGGCAGCCTCTGCGTCAGCGTCAACGAAGAGGTCGTGCACGGCATACCGGGACCGCGGACGTTGCGTGTTGGCGACCTTGTCTCGATCGACTGCGGCGCGATCGTGGACGGCTGGCACGGCGACGCGGCGATCTCCTTGATCATCGGCGGCCGCGAGGCCGGATCGGCGCGTGACCTGGCGCTGATGGACGCCACCGAGACGTCGCTGTGGGCGGGTATCTCCGCGCTGGCTGTGGGCTCTCCGCTGTATGACGTGGGTGCGGCCGTGCAGGACTGCATCGTCGACGCGGCGCGCGCTGACGGAGCGACCTACGGCATCGTGGAGGAGTACGTCGGTCACGGCATCGGCACGGAGATGCATCAGGACCCACAGGTGCCCAACTATCGCGTCCGGGACCGTGGTCCGACCCTGAAGTCAGGGGTGACTGTGGCTATTGAGCCGATGGTCACCCTGGGGTCGGCTGAGACTGATGTCCTCGATGACGAATGGACTGTCGTGACCCAGGACGGTTCTCGCGCCGCGCACTGGGAGCAGTCTGTGGCCGTCACGGATGCCGGGATCTGGGTGCTGACGGCGCTGGATGGAGGCGAGAAGCGTCTGGGTGCCCTCGGCGTGGCATACGCCCCTTTGACCTGATTTTGTTGGCCGGCCCGTTCGGCGCCCAGGATTTCGTTCGCTCCGGGGTAATGACGTAGTCTAGGGCGGCGGCTCACGAGCATCTGGTTCCTGTGTCATCCCCGCGGCTGGTTGTGGTGGTGCAGGACGTCGTCACACGTGCGCCAGGCAAAGAATCACCTGTAGGACACCCGTCACTCCCAACCAGGGGGTGACCGTTCATGGAATGCGGAGGACATGGCGAAGAAGGACGGTGTCATCGAGATTGAGGGTGTGATCGTGGAGGCTCTGCCGAACGCTATGTTCCGCGTAGAGCTCACCAACGGCCACAAGGTCCTCGCTCACATTTCGGGCAAGATGCGTCAGCACTACATCCGGATCCTTCCTGAGGACCGTGTGGTGGTGGAGCTCAGTCCGTATGACCTGACCCGCGGACGCATTGTCTTCCGGTACCGCTGAACGTTCCACGAGTTCGACGGGTGTAACCACTCCCGATCCGAATGGCTCCGCACGAGCGGCTCGCACTCTTGAGCTGGTCACGAGGGGCCCGATCCAGACAGCAGGCAGATGAAGGTTCATCCAAGCGTCAAGAAGATCTGCGACAAGTGCAAAGTGATCCGCCGTCATGGGCGTGTCATGGTGATCTGCGAAAACCTGCGCCACAAACAGCGTCAGGGCTGACCCACCGGCACGAGTCGCGAGCTTGTTGGCGGCACGAGATACATAGCAAGAAAGCAGCACCCGGCCCCTGTGGGTCGAGCCGCCCGTGTCTGGGGTGGTTCCAGCGCAGGACGTCACCCCCGGCACGGAGGCTGGGGACTTGAGAGACAGGGCGCGTCCAGTCCCGATTTCTCGAGAACGGCGCTGCTTCAGACCTCCGCAATGATCAGGAGAACCGTACAAGATGGCACGTCTTGTTGGTGTAGACCTCCCGCGCGAAAAGCGCATCGAGATCGCACTTACCTATATTTTCGGAGTGGGCCGCACCCGCTCACGAAAGGCACTGGCCGAGACAGGGGTCAACCCCGACACTCGCGTCAAGGACCTTGGTGACGAAGAGCTGGTCAAGCTTCGCGACTTCCTCGGGGAGAACTTCAAGATCGAGGGTGACCTCCGCCGCGAGGTGGCAGCCGACATCCGCCGCAAGGTCGAGATCGGCAGCTACCAGGGGATTCGTCACCGTCGGGGTCTTCCCGTTCGGGGTCAGCGCACCAAGACCAATGCACGTACCCGCAAAGGCCCCAAGCGCACCGTTGCCGGCAGGAAGAAGGCCGGCAAGTAGTCCCATTCGATCTTCATGATCAATCAGTGATCTTCACGATCGACCTGTGATCTTCACGATCATCTAGGCATCGTCATGATCAACCAGTGATCCGCGAGCGATCGAGTTCGGACCACTTACCCGCTTTTCTATTGTCTAAGTAGGAGAAACCAGCCACATGCCTCCGAAGAGCCGAACGGCTGCGGGCGCCAAGAAGGTGCGCCGCAAGGAGAAGAAGAATATTGCTCATGGGCATGCTCACATCAAGAGCACGTTCAACAACACCATCGTTTCCATCACCGATCCCGGCGGTGCCGTGATCGCATGGGCGTCGGCCGGTCAGGTCGGCTTCAAGGGTTCACGCAAGTCGACCCCGTTCGCGGCGCAGATGGCCGCTGAGGCTGCCGCACGTCGTGCGATGGAGCACGGCATGCGCAAGGTCGACGTCTTCGTCAAGGGCCCGGGTTCTGGTCGCGAGACCGCAATCCGCTCGCTCACCGCCACCGGCCTGGAGGTCGGCGCGATCAGTGACGTGACCCCAACGCCGCACAATGGCGTCCGCCCTTCCAAGCGCCGCCGCGTCTGACCGCGCGCAGCAAAAGGAGATAGAGACTAATGGCGCGTTATACCGGTGCCGACTGCAGGCGCTGCCGTCGAGAGAAGACCAAGCTGTACCTCAAGGGAGCCAAGTGTGACTCCCCGAAGTGCCCGATCGAGCTTCGCCCGTACCCCCCGGGCGTGCACGGGCGTGCGCGGACCAAGGACAGCGAGTACCTGCTTCAGATGCGTGAGAAGCAGAAGGCCGCCCGTATCTACGGCGTCCTGGAGAAGCAGTTCCGCGGGTACTACCAGGAGGCGCACCGTCGCCCCGGCAAGACTGGCGAGAACCTGCTGCGCATCCTGGAGACCCGTCTGGACAACGTCGTGTACCGGTCAGGCTTCGCCGCCTCCCGCGACATGGCCCGCCAGCTGGTTCGTCACGGCCACTTCGTGGTCAACGGACACAAGGTGGACATCCCCAGCTTCCGGGTGTCCGAGCACGACATCATCGAGGTTCGTGGCAAGTCCGTGGAGATGACACCGTTCGTCGTCGCCCGCGCACAGGCCGGCGAGCGCTCTGTGCCGGCCTGGCTAGAGGCCATCCCGACGCAGATGCGCATCCTCGTGCACTCGCTGCCGGCGCGTCAGGTGATCGACACGCAGGTCAACGAGCAGCTGATCGTCGAGCTCTACTCGAAGAACTGATCACCTTTATGCCGGGCGGCCGGGCAACCAGCCGCCCGCCATACAGACTGTGACTGGGCCGCCTGCACGGACAGAGGTGCGACGGCCGCGGGAGTCAGGTCCCGCAGCAGCACGAGGCGTCAAATAGCGGTCGCCCGTGGGAAGGAAAGAAACAGTGCTGATTGCACAGCGCCCCACCCTGAGCGAGGACGTCCTCACCGACTCCCGCTCTCGGTTCGTCATCGAGCCACTCGAACCCGGCTTCGGATACACCCTCGGCAACTCACTTCGTCGCACGCTGCTCTCGAGCATCCCGGGCGCGGCCGTGACCAGCCTGCGCGTCGACGGCGTGCTGCACGAGTTCTCCACGGTCCCGGGTGTCAAGGAAGACATCACCGAGATCATCCTCAACATCAAGGGGCTCGTGGTCTCCAGCGAGCACGACGAGCCCGTCGTGATGTACCTGCGCAAGCAGGGCCCCGGTGCGGTCACCGCAGCCGACATCGCGCCGCCGGCCGGCGTCGAGGTGCATAACTCGGACCTGCACATTGCCACGCTCAACGGCAAGGGAAAGATCGAGATGGAGCTCACCGTCGAACGCGGTCGGGGCTACGTCTCCGCCCAGCAGAACAAGTCCGGTGACGCCGAGATCGGTCGTATTCCGATCGACTCGATCTACTCACCCGTGCTGGCGGTGACCTACAAGGTCGAGGCCACCCGGGTCGAGCAGCGCACGGACTTCGACAAGCTCATCATCGACGTGGAGAGCAAGAGCTCGATGGCTCCCCGGGACGCCATGGCGTCGGCCGGCAAGACGCTGGTCGAGCTGTTTGGTCTGGCCCGCGAGCTCAATGTCGAGGCCGAGGGCATCGACATGGGTCCCTCGCCCACGGATGCCGCGCTCGCCGCTGATCTTGCACTGCCGATCGAGGACCTGGACCTGACCGTCCGGTCCTATAACTGCCTCAAGCGTGAGGGCATCCACACCGTGGGTGAGCTTCTCGGGCGCAGCGAGGCGGACCTGCTCGATATCCGCAACTTCGGTGCGAAGTCGATCGACGAGGTCAAGGCCAAGCTCGTGGGCATGGGTCTGCAGCTGAAGGACAGCCCGCCCGGGTTCGACCCGAGCGCCATCGTCGACCGCTACGAAGACGATGCAGAAGACGACTCGGCGTTCGCCGAAGACGAGCAGTACTGACCGATCAATCGCTGTGTGACTGAACCGCTGAACGCGGATCGGTCAGAGACCTACAGGAGAACCACATGCCCACGCCAACTAAGGGCCCCCGTCTCGGCGGCGGTCCGGCCCACGAGCGGCTGATCCTGGCCAACCTGGCCACGTCGCTGTTCGAGCACGACCAGATCACGACCACCACGGCCAAGGCCAAGCGCCTGCGCCCCCTCGCTGAGCGCCTGGTGACCTTTGCCAAGCGCGGCGACCTGCATGCCCGTCGCCGTGTCCTCACGGTCGTGCGTGACAAGGGCGTGGTGCACCGTCTCTTCACCGAGATTGCGCCAGACATGGCGGATCGTCAAGGTGGCTACACCCGTATCACCAAGATCGGGAACCGCAAGGGCGACAACGCTCCCATGGCCGTGATCGAGCTGGTCCGCGAGCCGCTTTCAGCCAAGAAGGCCACCGTGGCCGAGGCTGAGGCCGCGACCAAGCGCTCAGCCAAGACCAAGAAGGTCGGGAAGTCGCCTGCGGCCAGCAAGTCCGAGGCTGCGGTCAGCACGACCGAGGCCGACGCTGCTGTGGACGACGCCCCGATAGTCGGGTCAGCCGGGTCTGAAGCGCCTCTGGTCGATGCGACCGAGGCTGAAGTCCTTGTGGCTGACCCCGCCGGGGCCGAAGGAGTTGTGCTTCAGGACCCCGACGACGAGGCCGACGACACGTCCAACACCAAGGCTTGAACCTGACCGTCTGGCGTGACGGACAACGGATGTGCCTGCCTCTATGAACGACATCGAGCCCGCTGCCCCTCCGGGGGGTGGCGGGCTCGCGTCGTCTCTGCGAATTCGTCTCGACTTCGGTTACGACGGGACGGCGTTCTCCGGGTGGGCGATGCAGCCCGGGAAGCGGACCGTCGAAGACGAGCTGTCCGCGGCGCTCACCCTGATCCTGAGAGCCGTCAGGCCGGTACGCCTGGTCGTCGCTGGACGAACCGACGCGGGCGTCCATGCCCGAGGTGCCGTGGCTCATGCAGATGTGGATCCGGCTGGCTGGGCGCTGGTGCCCGGCCGCTCCACCCGCTCACCCGCTGAGTCTGCTCTTGCCCGGCTCAACGGCGTGTTGCCGGCTGACATGGTGGTTCATGGGGTCTCGGTGGCTCCCGAGGGTTTCAACGCCCGGTTCTCGGCGATCGAGCGCCGTTACCTGTACCGGATCTGCGACCAGCCGCATCTGCTGGATCCCCTGCGCCGGCGCGATACTCTGATCCACCGGCGACCCCTGGACGTCGCCGCGATGCAGGCATCCGCCCATCACCTGCTGGGTCTGAGGGACTTTGCTGCCTTCGCCAAGCGGCGAGAGGGCGCGACGACGATTCGCACGCTGCTCGAGTTCTCGTGGGTGCGCGGCGGGGACGGGGTGGTCGAGGCAAGGGTCGTTGCCGATGCGTTCTGCCGGTCGATGGTCCGGGCGCTGGTCGGGGTGATGATCCCGGTGGGCGAGGGTCGCCAGCCGGCCGGATGGCCCGCCCAGGTCCTCGTTGCGGGGCGACGTCATCCGGGCGTGGTCGTGATGCCCGCACACGGGTTGAGCCTGGAACAGGTGACCTATCCGCCCGATGTGGACCTGGACCGGCGGCACCGGGAGTCGCGCGTTCGACGATCACCGGTCGGGTAGGGATGGCGCGGCTGCCCAGGTCGCAAACCTGGGAGTACGCACCGCACCTAGGTTTGTCCAACCCAGGGGCACGGTCGCTGGCTAGCGGGCGACCCCGGCGGGCGGCCCCTTCTACCTCGCGTTGGCGTTGTAGAGAAGAACGGTCACGGTGATGGCCGCGAGCGCCGTTATCACCGCGGCGATGATCTTGACCGCGCTGTAGGGCCGTTCACCGATGACCTCGCCGGTGTTGGCGTTCACGAAGACGTCAAAGGTCTTGCCGCCCGCGATATAGGTCGCGATCCACAGAGGCAGCAGAAGCAGCCGGAACAGGACGTCGTGGTCAGTGGTGCTCAGATGGTCGACCCGTTGCTCGTCGCCTCCGATGTCGGCGCGGCAGTCGTCCTGGATGACGGAGGCCATGACCTGCCTCGCCGACGCGAAGCCCGCGTCAGCATCGACGTCGTACCGGGGTGAGTCGAAGCCGGCCAGGTACTCCGACTGATAGCCGGCCGCGTCGGCGGTCGACCAGGGTCCGAGCTGTTTGAGCAGGTCAGCATCCGGGGTGCTGACACCGGTGGCCAGCACGTCGGCGAAGTCCCGGGAGACACGTCCCGAGGCATGGGATCAGGCGGTGTGCTGCACCTGCCGGGTGTTGGTGACCGTCTGCCCGTTCTCCTGAGTCGTGTAGGTCTCGGTGGTGTAGTAGTGGTCACCTCGCTGGCCGGTGTAGTCCGTGGTGGTGTGGTCGTCGAAGCCCCAGTGCGGCAGGTAGCTGCCGGTCATCGAGGCCGTCTTGCTGACCTTCTTCAGCGCCGAGGGTGCGAACCACCGTGAGGAGGTCCACTCCTGGAAGCATGCGGCGGCCTTGGCCTTCTCGACGGTGAAAAGCACCACACCGTCGGGACTCTTCAGCTGGCCGCCGAGGTCGTTGCTGACCACCAAGGGGCTGCGACACGAAAGGCAACGCCCGGCGATCGCGACCTGCTCCTGCGCGCTGCCGCAGTTGCGGCAGGTCAGGCTGAAGGGCGGAAGCTGCCCCACAGGTGTGTGCGCCTGCCCCGCGTAGGCGAGGTAGTTGCTCTTGCGGCTGCCCACCACCGGCAGGGCGATGTCGAGCTTGGCCTGGCAGTACGGGCAGACCATCCCGGTGGAGCCAGGGGCGAACTCGAGGGCAGCGCCGCAGGACGGGCACTGGTACTGATGCTGTCTGGTCGCATCCCGCTCAGCGTGATTCTGGGGCTGGTTCGTCTGGGGCTGATTCTCTTGGGGCTGATGATCCTCAGGATGACCCGGCATGGGCTCACGCTGTCCTGGGGAGACGGTCACGATGGCAGCGGGGGAGGCGTGGAGCCGAGATCCTGAAGCTCCGGGACATCGGCCAGACGGGTCCAGGTCACCATTCCGCCCCGCCAGACCAGAGTGTCTGTTGTCGCTGTACCTGCGGTGACCAGTGCCTGGATCTCAGCCTGAGCAAGCGGGCCCACCTGTTGGCCGTCCATGCCGAGGTACCACTGGGTGCTGCCGGGCAGCGGTGGTGGTCCGTTGGGCGCTGACGTGGGTGCCTGGTCCCGGCTGGATGGCTCGGCGGGTCTGGAAGGCTCAGCCGGGGCGGCCGCCGGGGCTGCGCCGGGTTGGAGAGACTGGGCCAGCTGCGCGCCGAGGGCAGCGCCGACACCGATGCCCACGCCCGCGCCGGCGATGCCGCCCGGGTTCTGCGCGGCGTCGGTGATGGCAGTGGCGGCCTGGTACTTCGTGAACTGGTCCAGGTCGCCGAGCACGCCCATCGAGGTCCGCTTGTCCATCGTCGCCTCGACCTCGGGCGGCAGTGAGACGTTCTCGATGATGAAGCGTGGCATCTGCAGGCCGATGAGGTTGAGGTCCTCACTGATGATTCCGGCGAGCCTGGTGGAGATCTCGTTCTGGTGCGCAGCCAGGTCGAGCGCTGCCACGCCGGACGTGGCGAGGGCGGTCACAACTCGTGACACCACCGACTGCCGGACGAACTCGTCGACCTCGTCGGTGGTGAACTCAGGATCGGTGCCGACCAGCTCGCGCAGCAGCACGGCGGGATCGGCGGCCTTGATGGAGTAGGTGCCGAACGCGCGGACGCGGACCATCCCGAACTCGGGGTCCCGCATCATGGCGGGGTTCTGGGTCCCCCACTTGAGATCTGTGAACTGGCGGGTGCTGACGAAGTAGACCTCGGCCTTGAACGGGCTGTTGAACCCGTACTTCCACCCCTTGAGGGTCGACAGGACCGGCAGGTTCTGGGTCTCCAGCGTGTAGGTGCCGGGCTTGAACACGTCGGCGATCGTGCCCTCGTTGACGAAGACCGCCACCTGACTCTCGCGCACGACCAGCTTGGCGGTCATCTTGATCTCGTTCTCGTGCCGCGGGAAGCGCCACACGATCGTGTCCCGGGTGTCGTCGGTCCACTCGACGATGTCGATGAACTCGCCGCGGATCTTGTCCATCAGTCCCACGATGCCGTGCTCCTCAGCCAGATGTGGGCGCACCCGTTGCGACGCGGCCCTTCGTGAACTCTTCCATGAACCCATGGTGTCAGCGAGCGTGGCTCCGGTCACCCCCGTAGTTTGGTCCTTGTGGGTCACCTTGATATCAACGGCGTCAGCTACTACCTGCCTGACGGGCGGCCTCTTCTGGACGGGGTCAGCCTCCGGGTCGGTGAGGGCGCCAAGGTCGCCCTTATCGGCCCCAACGGCACCGGCAAGACGTCGTTGTCACGGATCGTCAGCGGGGACCTGAACGCGGCCGAGGGCGCGGTCACCCGCAGTGGCGGGCTGGGCGTCATGCGCCAGTTCATCGGGTCTCTGCGCGACGACTCCAGTGTGCGAGACCTGCTGGTCGGCGTGGCGCCGCCCGTCATCCGGGAGGCGGCGGCGGCCCTTGAGGTGGCCGAGACGGCGATGATGGAGATCGACGACGAGCCAGCCCAGATGGCGTATGCGCAGTCCCTGGTCGACTGGGCGGACGCGGGAGGCTACGAGCACGAGACCCTCTGGGACGTCTGCACGGTGGCGGCGATCGGCATACCGTTCGAGCAGGCGCAGTGGCGCTCGGTGAGCACGCTGTCCGGGGGAGAGCAGAAGCGGCTGGTGCTCGAGGCCCTGCTGCGCGGGCCCGAGGAGGTGCTGCTGCTGGACGAGCCCGACAACTACCTGGACGTGCCGGCCAAGCGCTGGCTGGAGGAGCAGATCATCGCCTCTGCCAAGACGGTGCTGTTCATCAGCCATGACCGGGAGCTGCTCGACCGGGTCGCCACCCGGATCGCCACCCTCGAGCCGGCCACGGCAGGGTCGTCCCTGTGGGTGCACCCCGGCCGTTTCTCGACATACCACCAGGCGCGGATCGACCGGAACAGCAGGCTGGAGGAGCTGCGCCGCCGTTGGGACGAGGAGCACGCCAAACTGGTGGCACTGGTGCTCATGTACAAGAACAAGGCGGCCTACAACGACGGGCTGGCCAGCCGGTACCAGGCGGCAAAGACCCGGCTGGCCAAGTTCGAGGGAGCCGGGCCGCCCGAGCTGGTCCCCCAGGAGCAGAACGTGAAGATGAGGCTCAAGGGAGGGCGGACGGCCAAGCGGGCGGTGATCGCCGAGGGTCTCGAGCTGCTCGGTCAGGGGTCGCCGCCCGCCTGGGCAGGGATGGAGCCTTTCGACCTGGAGATCTGGTACGGCGAGCGGCTTGCCGTCCTCGGTGGCAACGGATCAGGCAAGTCCCACTTCCTGAGGCTGCTGGCGGCCGGCGGCACCGATCCGGCACCGGAGCATGAGCCGGTCGGCGATGTGCAGCCGGTCGCGGTACGGCACTCCGGGGTCGTCCGCCTGGGCTCGCGGGTGCGACCGGGATGGTTCGCACAGACCCATCAGCACCCCGCCCTGCTGGGACGTACCTTGTTGGAGATCCTGCACCGGGGGGACGACCATCGCCGCGGGCGGCCGCGCGAGGAGGCAGCCAAGGCGCTGGACCGCTACGAGCTCGCCTGTGCCTCGGAGCAGACCTTCGACTCCCTGTCCGGAGGGCAACAGGCGCGCTTCCAGATCCTGCTGCTCGAGCTCAGCGGAGCCACCCTGCTGCTGCTCGACGAGCCCACCGACAACCTGGACCTGCAGTCGGCCGAGGCTCTGGAGGAGGGGCTTGAGGCCTTCGACGGCACCGTCGTGGCGGTGACCCATGACCGATGGTTCGCCAAGGGGTTCGACCGCTTCCTGGTCTTCGGCCAGAACGGCTCGGTCTATCTGTCCGACGAACCGGTGTGGGACGAGGGGCGGGTCCGGCGCCGTCGCTGATGCGGTGCTGCAGGCGCCAGCCCGTTAGCGGCACCCTCGTCGTGAGCCCGGTCGTCACGGCTCGCGGTCGGTGCTGACCCGTTGCCTCCTGGCCGCCAGCCCTCCGGCGATGGTCGCGGCGACGATGGTGACCAGAGCCCCCAGGACCAGGGCTGCGGACTCGCCCGGAGCCAGGACGTTGAGGCTGGTGCCCAGGGTCGCCGCCGCGACCGGGACCCCGAGCTGAGCGGTGGCCAGCGAGCTGAGGCTCAGGGGTTGTCCGGTGAGGCCGGCCAGCGAGTGGCTGAGCACAGCCCCCACCCCGAGCAGCAGTCCCAGCAGGATCAGCGTTGGCCGGGTGCCCAGAGCCCGCAGGTCCAGGGACGATCCCAGCCAGACGAAGAACAGCGGACCAAAGAAGCCCTCGGTCACCGCGAACAGCTGCCGGGCCAGCCGCCGTGGCTCCCCGACGAGGGCCACGGCGAGCCCGAAGACAAAGCCCGCAAGCATGATCGACACGTTGGAGCCGCTGGCCACGGCAGCGAGCGAGAACAGGATCATCAGGCTGATCCGCAGCTCGAGGGCGAAGTGACGCTCCTCGGACACATGATGGAGCCGGTGGCGGTAGCCCCTGCGCTCCAGCAAGGACAGAACGACGAAAAGTGACGCGCCCATCAGAATGACGGCAACCGCCCCTCGCAGTGCCCGGCCGACCTGGGGGGGATCGATGACCAGCGGAAGGGCGACGATGCAGGCGGCGTCGGCGATGGCCACCTGGGGAAGCAACGCCAGCACCTGCGGGCCGTCAAGGTTCAGCGAGCTGATGATGGGCAGGATCAGCAGCGCCGAGGAGGAAGCCATCAGCACGGCATACAGGGCGGCGTGTCCCGTCCCGAACACAGTGGCGAGCACGACGCCCAGCACGGCCGACCCTGCTCCCACCAGCGCCGCGCGGGCCGCGCCGCGGCCCAGACTCTGCCGGAGGTCGCCATCGCGAACCGGCACCTGCGTTCCGGCGACGAACATCACCAGCCCGAAGCCGATCTGGGCGAGGAAGGTGAATGTGGGTTCTGAGAAATCCAGGTAGCCCACCCCGGTCGTGCCCAGGATGATCCCCATGATCAGCGGCCCGATGACGACCGGCACGTGCCAGCGGCGGGGATAGGCCAGCAGAGGCCCGACGAGGCCGGCCAGAACGATGACTGCCAGCATGGCGAAGTCCACGAACACCTCCAGGTTGACCAACCGGTTGACCAGCGCGGCGGTGGCGGGCAAGGCCGCAGACGACAAGCATGCCGCAAAGCAGCCAGGGGATGGTTCCTGCCGATTCTTGCAAGAATCTGCAAAAAGTTGCGCAAGTCCGTCAAGTAGCGCTAGCCTCTGCGGGAACGGACCACCTTGGACTCAGCAACGGCCCCTCGCCGTGAGTGAACCTGACCTGTTCCGCACGGTCTGCGGCTCCGTCGCGGGCCCAGACTGATGAGCGGACTCATGCCGCTCCGGAGCCTTCAGGAGCCTTCATGGCCCGTCTGCCGTCCCTCTCCGCCGCTGTCACCTCCATGGCCATAGCCGTCGTTGGCGGGCTCGCGCCGATCACGGTGGCCGCCACGGCACAGGCGGCCGAAGCCCCGCGGACGGCCACAGTCGTCGGCTCGCTGCAGAGCGAGGCCGGGTGCGTAGACGACTGGGCGCCCAGCTGTGCGGCCACCGAGCTGACCCGGGTCGGTGACAGCACGGAGTACAGCAGGGAGCTGCGCGTCCCGGCCGGGACGTACGAGTTCAAGGTGGCGATCAACAAGGCCTGGGACGAGAGCTACGGCGCCGGCGGCGTCAAGGACGGTGCGAACATCCCGCTGGTCCTGAAAGGACCGGCCACGCTGACGTTCTCCTACGACGACGTGACCCACAAGATCGGGGTGGCCCCGACCGACCTGCCCGGAGAGGCCACGAAGGCCGACCGCGCGCTCGCGGGGTCGAGCCTGCGCTCACCTCTGAGCAGCGAGCAGATGTACTTCCTGATGGCCGACCGCTTCGCGAACGGCTCGAGCGTCAACGACGCGGGCGGGCTGACCGGCTCGCGGCTCGAGACCGGTCTGGACGCGACGGACAAGGGCTTCTTCCATGGTGGCGACCTGGCAGGGGTGACGAAGAAGCTGGACTACATCAAGTCGCTGGGAACCACGGCGATCTGGCTGACCCCGACCTTCAAGAACCAGCCGGTCCAGGGGACCGGGGCGGACGCGAGCGCCGGGTACCACGGCTACTGGATCACCGACTTCACCCGGATCGACCCCCACCTGGGCACCAACGCCGAGATGAAGTCGCTGATCAGCGCGGCGCACGCCAAGGGGATGAAGGTCTTCTTCGACATCATCACCAACCACACCGCTGACGTCATCGACTACCAGGGCGGAAAGCACGCCTACGTGTCGAAGGAGGCCAGCCCGTACAAGGACGCGAGCGGCACCGCCTTCGACGACAAGGCGTATGCCGGTGGGAGCACCTTCCCGGCGCTGAACCCGGCGACCTCGTTCCCGTACGTGCCCATCTTCGGGACCGAGGCTGAAAAGACCGCCAAGACGCCGGCCTGGCTGAACGACCCCAGCTTCTATCACAACCGGGGCGACTCGACCTTCGCCGGCGAGTCCTCGGAGTACGGCGACTTCGTCGGCCTGGACGACCTCTTCACCGAGCAGCCCAAGGTCGTCGCCGGGATGACCGACATCTACAAGAACTGGGTCGACTTCGGCATCGACGGGTTCCGGATCGACACCGTCAAGCACGTGAACACGGCTTTCTGGCAGAAGTTCGCGCCGGCGATCCAGGCCGAGGCCAAGGCGAAGGGCAAGCCCGACTTCTTCATGTTCGGCGAGGTCTACGACAGCAACCCGTCGGTCATGAGCCAGTTCACCACCACCGCCAAGCTCCCGGCCACGCTCGACTTCGGCTTCCAGGCCCAGGCGCTCGCGTTCGCCCAGGGCAAGCCGACGACCGGGCTGCGCGACCTCTACGCGGCCGACGACTACTACACCGACACCGACTCCAACGCCTACCAGCTGCCGACCTTCCTGGGCAACCACGACATGGGCCGGGCGGCCATGATGCTGACGAAGTCCGGCAGCACCGGCAACGACCTGATGGCTCGCACCAGGCTGGCCAACGACCTGATGTTCCTGACCCGCGGGCAGCCGGTGGTCTACTACGGAGACGAGCAGGGCTTCATCGGCGCCGGAGGAGACAAGGACGCGCGCCAGGACATGTTCGCCACGAAGGTGTCGCAGTATGCCGGCGAGCAGATCCTCGGGGGCACGCCGGGAAGCAAGGACCGCTTCGACCCGAAAGCCCCGCTGTATCAGCAGATCTCGGCGTTGGGCAGGCTGCGGGCTGCCAACCCGGGCCTGACCAACGGTGCGCAGATTCACCGCTACGCCTCCGATGCGGCAGGGATCTACGCGTTCAGCCGGGTCGACGCGGCCTCGGGCACGGAGTACCTCGTGGTGGCCAACAACTCGACCTCGGCCAAGAGCGCGACCTTCGCCACCTACGGCAAGAACGCGACCTTCGCCCAGATCTATGGCGGCAGGACGGCGCTCACGTCGGGCAAGGACACCCGGGTGACCGCGAGCCTGCCGGCTCTGTCGGTGTCGGTGTGGAAGGCGCAGGGCAAGATCGCCCAGCGCAAGGCCGCCCCCGCGACCTGGCTCACCTCACCACAGCCCGGCGCGGCCGTCGGAGGTCGCGCCGAGATCTCGGCCGCGCTGACCGAGAGCGCCTTCGCGCAGGTCACCTTCGCCGTCCGTCCGGTCGGGACGAGCCCGTGGCGCGTCCTGGGCACCGACGACAACGCGCCTTACCGCGTCTTCGACGATGTCAGCGCGCTGGCCAAGGGGACCCTCCTGGAGTACCGCGCGATCACCAGGGACAGCAGCGGCAACGTCTCCGCGGCCTCGTCGTACGGCGTGGTGGGCGAGCCGGCGAAGTCCGGTGGTGGTGGTACAGGTGGCGTCGGGCCGGTCACCCAGCCCGATAACGTCAGCGTGGCCGGAAGCCACAACTCTGAGATGGGCTGCACCGGCGACTGGCAGCCGGAGTGCGCCCAGGCGCAGCTGGCCCTGGACGCCAAGGACCAGATCTGGAAGGGCAAGTTCTCCACCATCCCGGCCGGGAGCTACGAGTACAAGGCCGCGATCGACAAGAAGTGGGACGAGAGCTATGGCGCCAGCGGCGGCGGTAACATCGCCTACACAACTGCTGGTGCCAACGTGTCCTTCTACTACGACCACGCGACGCACTGGGCCACCAGCGACGCCCAGGGCCCGATCATCACCGCGCCGGGCTCCTTCCAGAGCGAGCTCGGCTGCGCCGGTGATTGGTCGCCGGACTGCATGCGACCCTGGCTGCAGGACCCCGATGGGGACGGCACCTACACCTGGTCCACCGACCAGATCCCTGTCGGCAGCTACGAGTTCAAGGTCGCTCACGGGCTGAAGTGGGGCGAGGACTATGGCGCTGACGGGGTCCCGGGCGGTAGCAATGTTGCACTGTCCGTGCCGTCAGCGGGCTCGGTGGTGACCATCTCCTACGTCCTGGCGACGCATCAGATCAGCGTCAAGAACTCCAAGCCCGGCGCCACGCCCGACCTGGTGAAGGCCAAGGCTTTCTGGGTGGGCTCGGACCTCATGGCGTGGCCGGCAACGGCCGTTCCCGCAGGTGCGAATCTGGCCCTGCTGAACTGGCGCCTGCACTGGTCGTCCACCGGTGGCCTCGCTGTGGACGCGGAGTCCGTGACCGGCGGCTCGGTCGCCGACCTCACCTATGACGCTGCGGGTTTGCCGGCGGCCGTGGTGGCTGCACATCCCGAGCTCAAGGGCTATCTGGCACTGCGGCTGAACAGCAAGACCGCCAGGCAGGCCGGCTCGATCCTGCAGGCTCAGGTTGCCGTTGCCCTGTATGACGATCTGGGCCGCCTGCTGGATGCGACCGGTGTGCAGACCCCGGGTGTCCTGGACGACCTCTACGGTGCCGCGGCCACGCGCACCTACGGGGTGACCTGGAAGAGCGACTCCCTGTGGTCCAGGTCGCCGTCCTTCACCTCGCCCTCCTTCACCCTGTGGGCTCCCACTGCCCAGAAGGTCTCCGTCCTGCTGTGGCCTGCCGCGGCCAGCGCGGAGGCCCCGGCCAGCCAGGCGACGAGGGTCCTGATGACCCGTCGCCCGGACGGGTCCTGGGGTGCCGACACCGCCGCGCGGTGGCGAGGCGCGCGATACCTGTTCGAGGTCGTCGTCTTCGCCCCGACCACGGGCAAGGTCGAGACCAACCTGGTCACAGACCCCTACTCGGTCGCGCTGACCCTGAACTCCACCCGGTCGGTGGCCGTGAACCTCGCTGATCCGGCACTGAAACCCGCTATCTGGAAGGACAGTTCGGCTCCGGTGCTCAAGCAACGGGTCGACCAGACCATCTACGAGCTGCACGTGCGCGACTTCTCGGTCAACGACGCGACGGTCCCTGACGCCCACCGGGGCTCCTACCTCGCGTTCGCGGACAACGGCGACGGCACCAGGCACCTGAAGTCGCTGGCAGCCGCGGGGCTCAACACGATTCACCTGCTGCCGACCTTTGACATCGCCTCGATCGAGGAGGACCCGGCCAGGCAGCTCACGCCGGCCTGCGACCTGGCGAGCTTCGCCCCCGACAGCCAAGAGCAGCAGAAGTGCGTGACCGCTGCCGCGAGCAAGGACGCGTTCAACTGGGGCTACGACCCGTTCCACTGGATGGCACCCGAGGGCTCCTACGCTTCGAGCGCGACTGCGGCTGATGGCGGTTCGCGGGTGAGCGAGTTCCGCACGATGGTCGGCGGCCTGCACGCCGACGGCCTGCGGGTGGTGCTGGACCAGGTGTTCAACCACACCGCGACCAGCGGTCAGGCCAGCACCTCGGTGCTCGACAAGGTGGTGCCCGGCTACTACCAGCGGCTGAACGCCAGCGGCGCGGTCGAGACCTCGACCTGTTGCCAGAACGTTGCCACCGAGCACGCGATGGCCCAGAAGATCATGGTCGACTCGGCGGTTTCCTGGGTGCGCAACTATCGCGTCGACGGCTTCCGGTACGACCTCATGGGCCACCACAGCAAGGCCAACATGCTGGCGACCCGGGCGGCGCTCGACAGGCTGACCTTGGCGGCTGATGGAGTGGACGGCAAGGCCGTCACGCTCTACGGCGAGGGCTGGAACTTCGGCGAGGTCGCGAACGGCGCCCTGTTCACCCAGGCCGCCCAGGGCAACCTCGGCGGCACCGGCATCGCCACCTTCTCCGACAGGCTCCGGGACGGGGTGCGTGGCGGTGGGCCCTTCGACGAGGACCCGCGCAAGCAGGGCTTTGGCAGCGGCGAGGCGACAGACCCTAACGGTGCCCCGATCAACGCCGGCGCCACCGCGTCACTGGCCCACGACACCGACCTGGTGCAGCTCGGCCTGGCCGGCAACCTGAGGTCGTTCTCGTTCAGGGACAACGCTTCCGGGGCAGTGGTCAGCGGCGACAAGGTCGACTACAACGGTGCGCCGGCAGGCTACGCCGACCAGCCGGACGAGGTCGTCAGCTACGTCGACGCGCACGACAACGAGACCCTGTTCGACTCGCTGATGTTCAAGCTGCCGCCGGCGACCTCGATGGCTGACCGGGTCCGGATGAACTCCGTGTCGCTGGCAACGACCGCGCTGAGCCAGACGCCGTCGTTCTGGCACGCCGGTGCCGATTTGCTGCGCAGCAAGAGCCTGAACCGCGACAGCTATGACAGCGGAGACTGGTTCAACACCTTGGACTGGACCGGCGCGGACAACGGCTTCGGCCACGGTCTGCCGCCAGAGGCCGTAAACGCGGCGAAGTGGCCCTTCATGAGACCGCTGCTGGCCAACCCGGCGCTCAGGCCGTCGGCTGCGCAGGTGCAGTCGGCGTCGGCTCAGGCCCACGACCTGCTCAGGCTGCGGTTCTCCTCGCCGCTGTTCCGCCTCGGCTCGGCGCCCGCCATCAACGCCAGGGTCACCTTCCCGGTGTCGGGCAGCGCGGAGGCCCATCAGGGCGTGATCGTGATGCGGGTGGACGACACCGTCGGTGCCGACGTCGACCCGGCCCTGGAGGGCCTGGTCGTGGTGTTCAACGGCTCGGCCGCCGCGGTGGACCAGAAGCTGCCCGGTATGGCGGGTGCTGGTCTCGTGCTCTCACCCGTGCAGGCTACGGGTGCGGACGCTGTGGTCAAGGCCTCCTCCTGGGACAGCGCTGCCTCGACGTTGAGCGTGCCGGCCAGGACGGTGGCGGTCTTCGTCCAGCGCTGATCCGAGGCGTCAGCGATCGATCGGTCCCCGCGGGTGGGTCAGTCCCCGCGGGGGCTGTCGACCGGCAGGGGGCAGAGATAGACCGAGACTCGTTTGGCGTCGGGATTGCCTGCGCCGACCCGGCGGTAGCGTTCCAGGACCGCTTCGAGGTCGGCGCGCAGGGCCGACAGCTGTCCTGAGGTGACCTGGACCAGGTGGTCCGAGAGGCCGACCTGTTCGCGCCACTGCGGAGGCCACCGGTCCTGGGTGTCGAGCCACTGCCCGGCCCGGTCGTTGAAGAGACTCAGGTAGTCGCGGGCCAGCCAGGCCAGTGCGGCACGAGCGTCGTCCTCGTCGTCCTCGTCACCAGGTCCGTCGTCGCGAGGTCGCGACTCGGTGCTGGCGCTCCAGAGCCTCCTGCGGCCACCGCCCTGACCGGAGTCCACCACCAGAGCCACCTGCGCCAGCTTGCGCAGGTGGGAGCTGGTGGCTCCGCTGTTGGTGTGCAGCACCGCCGCCAGGGTCGTTGCCGTGGCGGGGCCCCTGCGGCGCAGCTCGTCCAGCAGACGGGACCGCAACGGATGGGCGAGCATGGTCAGGGCCGCGCGGTTCAGGCGGACGGCGGGAACCTGGGGGGTGTTGTGTGGCGGGAGCGCGCTCATGTACGCACAGTAATCATGCACACTTCGTTTGCACAAGTGCCCTGAAGGTGACCATGGGGCCGGGTCCGTGCTCAATCCAGCCGGTTCAGCCGGATTATGCGCTGCGCTGAGGCCCCGGTATCGTTAGATGTCGTTGTGCGTACTGCGGCCAGAGAGGCCGTGCGCCTCGATCTCACCGGGGACCGCACCATTGCAGTCTCACCACCGCTATTTCTGCAACGTTACCGCCAGTTACACAGTCACGAGAGAACGAGGCTTAATCCGTGCGTACGTACACCCCCAAGCCCGGCGAGGTCGAGCGCAAGTGGCTCGTCATCGACGCCACTGACGTCGTCCTCGGCCGGTTGGCCAGCCAGACTGCGATCCTCCTGCGGGGCAAGCACAAGCCGACCTTCGCGCCGCATGTCGACGGTGGTGACTTCGTCATCATCATCAACGCCGACAAGGTTGCCCTGACCGGCAGCAAGCTGGTGCAGAAGAAGGCCTACCACCACTCGGGTTTCCCGGGCGGCCTCAAGGCGACGTCCTACCAGGAGCTGCTCGCCAAGAACCCGGCGAAGGCTGTTGAGAAGGCCGTTCGCGGCATGCTTCCCAAGGGCACCCTGGCCCGCCAGCAGCTCACCAAGCTGAAGGTCTACGCCGGCGATGTGCACCCGCACCTGTCCCAGCAGCCGGTGCCCTACGAGATCTCCCAGGTCGCCCAGTAGTACTTCGAACCAGTCGGGTCTACAGCTGAATCGAACGTGAGGCAGAGGCCTCCAAGGGTGAGGCACTTGACCTACGCGCTGAATCACCAGAACAGACAGGGCTTGCTAACAGACAGCTTGCTAGACAGCTTGCGAACAGACAGAGCGAACGAGGAGAACCGTGGCTGACACCACCCCCGCCGTCGAGACAGAGGTTGTCCGGGGCGAAGAAGAACCAGAGCTGACCGAGTACACCAGCGAGTCCGAGACCCCCGTGGTCGAGGCTCGCAAGCCGGCGGCTTCCGGCCCCGGTGCCGCGACCGGACGTCGCAAGCAGGCTATCGCCCGCGTGCGGATCGTTCCCGGCAGCGGCCAGTGGAAGATCAACAACCGCACCCTGGACGAGTACTTCCCGAACAAGGTGCACCAGCAGATCGTGAACGAGCCCTTCAAGGTGCTCGAGCTCGACGGCTCCTACGACGTGCTCGTTCGCGTGCACGGCGGTGGCCCCTCAGGTCAGGCCGGCGCGGTACGTCTGGGAGTTGCCCGTTCGCTGAACGGTGTTGACGAGGAGCTGAACCGTCCCGCACTGAAGAAGGCCGGCTTCCTGACCCGGGACGCTCGCGTCCCCGAGCGCAAGAAGGCCGGGCTGAAGAAGGCCCGCAAGGCGCCCCAGTACAGCAAGCGCTGAGCGATCATCATCCGTCGGTGGCGGCTTCGAATCCGGATACGTCCGCGGTTCGGGGCCGCTACTGCTGTGTTCGCGGGCACCGCGACGAGATCCCCGCAGATACGGGCCCTGCGACCTGCATCCTGTTAGCCAGACGCGGACTTTGCCGACATCTCACTCACCGAAAGGCCCCACCCGAATGGCTGCTCGACTCTTTGGCACTGATGGCGTTCGAGGTCTTGCCAACAAGGATCTGACCGCTGAGCTCGCCCTTGACCTTTCCGTGGCAGCTGCTCATGTGCTGGGTGAGGTGGGCGCCTTCAAAGGACATCGACCGCGAGCCATCGTGGGCCGGGACCCCCGCGCGTCGGGGGAGTTCCTGACTGCGGCGACCATCGCCGGACTGGCCTCGGCCGGGGTCGATGTCATGGACGCTGGTGTGCTCCCCACCCCGGCCATCGCGTTCCTCATCGCCGACGGCGGCGCCGACCTCGGCGTCATGCTGTCCGCATCGCACAACGCCATGCCTGACAACGGCATCAAGTTCTTCGCCAGGGGCGGCCACAAGCTGGCCGACGAGCTCGAGGACGCGATCGAGGCGCGGCTGAACGAGCCCTGGGATCGTCCCACCGGCTCCGACGTGGGCAGGGTGACCCGACTGGAGGATGGGCCCGCACGCTATATCGCCCATCTGGTGGGTGCCCTGCCGCACCGCCTGGACGGTATGCACGTGGTCATAGATGCGGCACATGGCGCAGCCAGCGAGGTGGCCCCGGAGGCATTCCGTCAGGCCGGTGCGAAGGTGACGGTCATCGGCTGCGAGCCGGATGGGCTCAACATCAATAACGGCTATGGCTCTACGCACCTAGGGAACCTCCAGAGGGCTGTCGTCGAGGCCAGCGCCGACTGCGGCATCGCCCTGGATGGCGACGCTGACCGCTGCCTTGCCGTGGACGCCATGGGCATCGATGTCGACGGGGACCAGATCATGGCGATCCTGTCGCTGTCCATGCGCGAGCGGGGCGTGCTCGCCCATGACACCCTGGTGGCCACCGTGATGAGCAACCTGGGCATGCTCCAGGCTCTTGAACGGGAGGGGGTGGCGGTCCGCCAGACCGCCGTGGGTGACCGCTACGTGCTGGAGGAGATGAAGGCGGGCGCATTCTCGCTGGGTGGGGAGCAGTCCGGGCACGTCATCTTTCTCGACCACGGGACAACAGGTGATGGCACGATGACCGGGCTCATGCTGGTCTCGCGCCTTGCTCAGACCGGCCGCTCCCTGGAGGACCTCGCCGCCATCATGAAGAGGCTGCCCCAGGTGCTGATCAACGTCCGGGGCGTGGACAAGAGCCGGGTCGAGGGTGACGCGGCAGTGCAGGCCGCGGTTGCCGCGGCCCAGGCGGAGCTGGACGGTGTCGGCAGGGTGCTCCTGCGCAAGTCCGGCACCGAGCCCCTGGTGCGGGTCATGGTCGAGGCACGTGACGCCGCCGGCGCCCAGGCTGTGGCCGAGCGGTTGGCTGACGTCGTGGCAAAGAACCTCGCGCTCTGACGCAGTGCTGGGTCGTCACTGAGGCACTGAAAAGTTGCGATTGTTGTCATTTTGCGAATCGTCGGGACCTTGGTCCCGGTCTGCATACCCGCAGGGGGCGGACAATGTGCCCAGGCGAACCGGCGAGGTTTCACCCCCCGACTTCTTCAGTGCCTCCTGCACCGACCAGTGCCTCAAGCATCGACGAAGCGCACGGCAGGAAAGCTATCGCCTCGCCACCAGGAAGAACTTGTCAATCCTGACGAACAGGCCTGAACAATCCTGATTTTTTG
>JACMPC010000264.1 GCA_014377705.1 Dermatophilaceae bacterium | reverse complement strand
ATTCCGCCGCCTGCCAATGAGATTGGCGTTCGCAAAGTCACGAAGCAACACGGCAGCAAGGTGGCCGAACGTAAGCGGATCCTGATCGATGACGCCATCAGGTTCGACGCCGTCACCGCGATGAGTTCTTCACTGAGTCTCTCGAGCAGGCGACGCTCTCCAGGAGGGTGCCGTCCCACCGCGAGGTTGCGCTCGCGGGGCCGAATCGGGAAGGGTGAAACGTGCCATGCTTCGACTATGTCGTTGCCCCCTGCGTCACCAAGTACTTCGGAGCAGGCAGCGCACCTGCCGTCCACGATGAGGGCGGTGGTGATCACCCGCCACGGCGGGCCCAACGTGATCGAAGTGCGCGATCTTCCGATGCCTCGCCCAGGGCCCCGCGAGGTGCTGGTGCGGGTGAGCGCCGCGGGCTGCAACAACACCGACCTGTGGACTCGGGAGGGCGCCTACGGTTCAGCGGACGACCCGAGCCAGAAAGCGGGGTGGCTGGGTCCGCTCGACTTCCCGCGGATCCAGGGCGCCGATGTTGCCGGGATCGTAGTTGCCTGCGGCGACGAGGCGCCGGTCGATGTCGTGGGTTCGAGGGTGCTCGTCGATCCGGCCAACTACGAGGACTCCAGGCCTGACGCACGGCCGGTTGATGTGCTCGGTAGCGAGCGCGACGGCGGTTTCGCCGAGTACGTCGTGGTGCCCGCCGATCGCGCCCATAGGGTCGATGACTCTCCGCTCAGCGATGTGGAGCTGGCCGCGCTGCCCATCGCCTACGGCACCGCCTTGGGGATGCTCGAGCGGGGATCGGTGACCGGCGATCACACAGTGCTGGTGACGGGCGCCTCCGGTGGCGTGGGACTCGCCGCGGTTCAGCTGGCACGAGCCCGTGGAGCTCGCGTTGTGGCTGTCTGTAGCGGTGACAAGTCGGATGCGGTCCGTCACGCGGGAGCCGCAGTCATCGTGGACCGACAGCTTGGAGAGGTGATAGCGCAGGCGCAGGTTGCTGCACCGGCGGGATACGACGCTGTCATCGACGTCATCGCGGGCCCGATGGTCGGTCCGGGGCTGGGACTGCTGCGCCCTGGTGGGCGATGGGTCGTGGCGGGTGCCCTGGACGGGTGGGCTGTCAATCTCGACGTGCGACGTCTCTATCTGGCCAACCTGGCGCTGCTCGGATCGACCATGCACACGCCACGCATCTTCGACCTCCTCGTGGACCTCGCACGCCGCGGCGTCATTCGCCCCGTCATCGCCGCGACCTTCGGACTGTCTGAACTCGTCGAGGCACAACAGCAACTCGCACAACGTCAACATGTGGGCAAGCTCGTCGTAGTCCCCTCATCGAGTCGTCGACACGCGGACATCAACCAAGGTCGCTTCCACTGAGCGATTCCTGACATGGCTCGATCCACGCACGGCAAGCGGTCCTACTGGGTTTGCGACGCTCCTATGGTTCGTCAAGTCGTGATGGGTCCGTTTTCGAGTAGGCGGTAGAGGTCGCGGGCGATGTAGCGGGAGAGGCAGCGTTTGATCTCGCGTTCGGTTTTGCCTTCGGTGGTGCGGCGGGCGACGTAGGCCTTGGTCGGGTCGTCGTAGCGGATGCGGGACTGCACGATGATGTGCAACGCTCGGTTGAGTTGGCGGTCGCCGTAACGGATGAGCCGGTAACGGTTGGTGACCTGGCCGCTGTTGGCTGGGATGGGTGCGACTCCGGCGAGCATCGCGAACGCTGCTTCGGAGTGGATCCGGCCGGGGTGGGACCAGGCGCAGAGCACGGTCGCGGCCACGATCGCGCCGACACCGAACTCCTCAAGCAGATCAGGACGCCAGGACCTGATGATGGTCCGGATCGCTTTCTCGTGTTCCTTTGCCTCGGTGTTCAACGCCCGGAAGTGACGCGCCAGAGACCGCAACGCCAGCACCGTGGTAGTGGTCTCCACATCCCAAGAGGCGTGCAGTCGCAGGCCGGCTGCGGTGGTGAGCATGCCGGGCAGCTTCTGACCGCGAAACCGCATGCGGATGGGTTCGGGTGCAGCGATCACCAGACTGAACACCTGCAGCTGGGCCTCGGTCGCGGCGTGGACCGCGGAGCGGCGTGCCGCCAAAAGCACCGACAACGCTTGACGTTCCCCACCGCTGCGCGGTGTCCCCAGCCGCGGGCGTGCCAACGCTTCACGTGCTGCCCGGATCGCATCCAGCGGGTCAGTTTTCGCGCCGTTGCGGCGCAGGGCACGTTTGGGTCGGTCGAGTTCGATCACGATCTCGTCGCGGTCTGCCAGGTGCCTGGTCAAGCCGGCACCATGACCGCCGGTCCCTTCGATCGCCCACGCACGCAGTACGGCATGGTCGCCGGCGAACTCCACCAGCTGGGCGTAGCCCTCGGCCGTCGCGTCGACGGTGACCTCACCGAGGACACCACCGGTGGCGGTGTCGATCGCCGCCGCTGAATGGGTCGCAACGTGGGTATCGACACCGATGACGACATCGACGGCTTCGCGTAGATCGGTCAAACTGTTCATGCGTTCTCTCCTTTGCCGGAAGTGGGACGTGGTTCCGGTCCGGGACAAAGGCTCGGCAGGACTGTGATGAGACACGCCAGGCGCTACTAACGCCTGGCGGTCAAGCTCCTGATCAGGCCAGCTCCTCTGCTCGGGCCGGGGCCGGCAACCACGAGTGGACATGTCGCAGCAAGGCAGCATCGCCAGTCATTT
>JACMPC010000263.1 GCA_014377705.1 Dermatophilaceae bacterium | reverse complement strand
GCCGCGGTAGAGGTACATGGCGCCGGCGCTGGTGATGCCCAGGATGTCGGCACGACCGTCACCGGTGTAGTCGCCGGGGGAGAACACCCTGACGAAGGGGGCCCACCCGCTGCCGATCCTGGTCCCGCCGCCGATGAACCCGCCCGCGCCGTTGCCGCGGTAGAGGTACATGGCGCCGGCGCTGGTGATGCCCAGGATGTCGGCACGACCGTCACCGGTGTAGTCGCCGGGAGAGAACACCCTGGAGAACATGCCCCACCCGGTGCTGATCTTGATCGCCCCACCAGAGAACCCCCCTGCGCCGTTACCGCGATACAGGTACATGACGCCGGCGCGGGTGATGCCCAGGATGTCCGCCTTTCGGTCACCCGTGAAGTCACCGGGGGAGAACACTCCACGGGAGGCCGCGACCGGCGTCGGAGCCGGGGTCGGGGGCGGTGGCACTGGCGCTCTGGCCCCGATGATGGCGGCCGTCCCGAGACGGATCTCCGGCAGCTTGGCATAGAGGTATCTGCCTGGACAGGCAGTCGAGAAGGCGTCCCTGTGGCCAGAGACCCGGTTGAGGGACTTGCCGTTCGCGACGACTGTACCGGTGGCCGGAATGCCGGCCAGGGAGAACTTCCAGGCGAAGATGGCCTTGAACGCGTTGGTCATGGGCTGGGGGACAGCGCCGACGTCATAGTTGCCGATGGCCGAGACGCCCATGGAGACCGAGTTGAAGTTCAGGGTCTGGGCACCGACGACCGGCCTGGTGATTCCGCCGTAGCGGCCCTCCCAGGTGCGGCCAAAGCGGTCGACGAGGAAGTTGTAGCCGATGTCGGCCCACCCCAGGGACGTCACGTGGTAGGCGTACATGCCGCGGATCATCGCGGGCACCTCAGCCGAGGTGTAGGAGTTGGCGCTGTCGGTGTGATGTACGAAACCGACCATGATGTTCCCGTATGACGGGGCGGAGCGTCGCAGTCCCTCGTCGGCGCCCCACGCGGCACGCGAGTAGATGGTGGGCTGGGCGGCTGCTGCCGCCGCCCCACCCGGTGCCTGCTGGGCTGCGCTGTCGGCCGCAGAGGCGCCAGGAACGACAACCTGCACCTTGGCCGAGGTGGGAACCGCCGGATCGGTGCTCAGGGAACGCACCTCGAACTTCGAGGCGCCGGTGACGATGTACGGGCTCGTGCCCCTGGACCCGCGGGTGACTGCTGCTGCGGAAGCGGCTTCCGCAGCGTCCGGGCCATCTGCGGTTGCGATGTCCAGTGACTGCCACGGGCTCCATTTCGCGTTTGTACGGGTGCGGATCTGATACTGGTCCCCGGCAGTGGCCGCGCCCTCGGGCCAGGTCACCCCGACCACGGTCACCGCTGAGTCCACGTTCTGGGCCGGCGTCACGGCACCGGACCGGGCGGTACTGATCGGGTCCGCGGTGGCGGACGTGCCCAGTGCGGAACGAGTGGCGTTCTTGGCAGACCGCATGGCGGCGACCGACGACTTCACGAAGCCCAGCTGGTATATCTGGCTCTTGACCGGGTGGGGGGCAGCGTGGGAGGAAAGCTGAGGGAAGCCGGTGACCATCGGCGCCACCGCGAGCGCGCTGGCCATGGCGATCATCCGTCCTCGTCTGACCAGGAACCCGGTGCGGGATGCCAATTTCGAGTTCGAACCGCATTCCTGTTGCTTCCGATTCATCATCTGCATCCCAATATCCCCAACTATTCTGGGGCTGTTCCGGCGTCAGAGTTCCCGACCAGCCCACCTGCCCGAAGCTCGGGCACTGCTTTCAAGGCTGGTCTCTGCCCCCACGGGACGCAGTCGGTTCGAACCCGTATGGGCCATACAGCCCACGTCTTTGGACCGAAGTGACTAAGGAAAGCTCGCGAAGAGTCGATCGCCTTGCGACGATGGCGACACGGCTGTGGTGGCACTTCGACGTGCTCCGCGGGCTCGAGGCATTTCTGCGCCGCCGGGTCCCAACCTCAGACACGTGGCTGGCGAGACTGTCGAGCCGAAATTAATTCATCGACCGTTGCATTAAAGCCTCCCAGGAACTAGCATCTGCGCCATGCGCGCAATGATCGTCAAGGAGTTCCGTGAGCTAGCCCGTGACAGGCGGACCCTCGCCATGCTGATCGCGATGCCGCTCCTGCTGCTGGTGATCTTCGGCTACGCAGCCAACTTCAAGGTGCCCACCGTCAAGGCGGCGGTAGTCGGACCCCAGGCCACTCAGTTCGCCGCGGCCCTTCCGTCGCCGTTCTTCGAAGTGACGGTGACCAAGCCAGCGGACAGCGTGGCCAACGCGGAGCAGCTGCTGCAGGACAACACGGTGGATGTCGCGATCGTCACCGGCCAGAAGCCCGTGCTCGCCCTGGTCGACGGGTCGAACCTGTTCGCGTCGCAGGCGATCGTCTCGGTGCTCAACAAAGCCGGCGACAAGGTCAGGACCCAGATCCTGTACAACCCCGAGCTCAAGACCTCCTGGGTGATGGTTCCGGCGATCATCGGGCTCATCCTCACCTTCATCGGCACGATCGTGACCAGCATCGGCCTGGTGCGCGAGCGAGAGACGGGCACCCTCGAGCAGCTCGCGGTGATGCCGATCAAGCCGGCCACCGTGATCCTCGGCAAGATCTCGCCATACTTCCTGGTGGCCTCGGTCGACATGGTCGTCATCACGACCCTCGGCATGCTGCTCTTCGGGGTGCCCTTCGACGGCAACCCGTTCGTGTTCGCGCTCGGAGCCGGGATCTTCCTGTTCGTGGTGCTCGGGCTCGGCGTGTTCATCTCGACCATTTCGCAGACCTCAGGCCAGGCCATCCAGACCGCCTTCATGTTCCTGCTGCCGCAGATCCTGCTGTCGGGCATGATCTTCCCGCTCGATGCCATGGCAGCCGGGGTCCGGTGGATCGGCTACCTCCTCCCGCTCACCTACTTCACGATGATCTCGCAGGGGGTGATGCTTCGCGGTGCCTCGCTGGCATCGCTGTGGCTTCCGTTCCTGATGCTCACCGTGATGGCCATCGTGGTATTCACCGGCGCCACCCTGCGGTTCCGCCGTGACCTCGCGCCGGGCCGGCGAAGCCACCGCGGTCCGGTCGTCGCCGACTCCGCCGCCCAACCAGCCGCCGGACAGTCCGGCAGCCAGGCGCGGGACCGTTCATGACCTACGCCGTCCGGTCCGCCACGGTCCGCTTCGGCGACACCCTGGCGCTCGACGACGTGACCCTGGTGGTCGAGCCGGGATCGGTCGTCGCCGTCGTCGGCGGCGACGGCGCCGGGAAGACCACCCTGCTGCGCAGCCTTGTCGGCAAGGTGCCGCTGGAGCGAGGCGAGGTCGATGCCCCCTCGCCACGGTCGATCGGCTACCTGACGGCCACCGCAGGCAGCTGGCCGTCGCTCACTGTCGCGCAGAACATGGACTTCGTCGGAGGCATCTACGGCTTGTCTGGCAAAACGCTGTCATCCCGCCGCAACGAGCTGCTGGACCGCGCCTCACTGCTGGACGTCGTCGACCGGCTGGCCTCACAGCTGTCCGGCGGCATGCGTCGCAAGCTCGGCTTCAGCATGGCGATGCTGCACGACCCGCCGCTGCTGGTGCTCGATGAACCCAGCACCGGCGTCGACCCGGTAAGTCGGGTCGCCCTGTGGCGCCTGGTGTCCGAGGCGGCGGCCGCAGGCGCTGC
>JACMPC010000262.1 GCA_014377705.1 Dermatophilaceae bacterium | reverse complement strand
TGACCGGCGGGCGACCCGAGCGGGCCAGGTCACCCAGCCCGCCGATCCCCGCAGCCGCGTACCGGTTCCGCCACAGGATCACAGTCGGACGCGAGACACCCACCATCGCCGCGATGGCCGTGTTCGACACCCCCTGGGCAGCCAGCAAAACGATCCGCGCCCGCTGGGCCAAACCTGCCTCCACCGTTGGAGACCGGACAAGGGAGCTCAGCTTCGGCTCATCACCTCTACGCAGAGATATCGGGGCAGCAACAGACATACCCCATTGTCCCAAAACCGAGCCGTCAAGTCACTTACAACACGCGACACTAGGTGGCTGGTGTCAAACGCGCTATTGACGGCCACATGGGTGAGATCACCACAATATGTGGGCATTTCAGCGCACTCCCAGTGCTATATGTTGTGCCTCGAAATCATGGAAAACGAAAGACACCAACCACCTAGGTTTGGTGGTGATGGGGGTGCATGGTCCCTAGGTTTGGTGCGGATGGGGTGCACGGTCCCCAGGTTTGTCAGGGGAGGGTGGTGAGGGCGCGTTCTACGATGTCGGCGTAGGCTTTACTGGTGGCGAGCCCTGCTGCTTCCACGGCCATGGGGAGCAAGGAGGTCTCCGTCATGCCGGGGGAGACGTTTGCCTCCAGGAACCACGGGCGATCGTCGGCGTCGATGATGAGGTCAACCCGGCTCAGGTGCTGATGGCCGAGAGTCCGGTAGGCGGTGAGACTCGCGGCGGCGGCGGAGGCGGCCGTCGAGCTGCTCAGTCGGGCTGGAGTGAAGAACTCGGTGGCTCCTGCCGTGTACCGGGCTTCGTAGTTGTAGACGCCCCCATCCGGCACGATCTCGACGGCGGGCAGGGTCTGGGCCTCACCGTGGGCATCCTCGATGATGGAGATCGCCACCTCGACTCCCTCAACATAGCGCTCGATGAGAGCGATATCACCGTACGCATAAGCGGTGACCATTGCGGTGGGCAGCTCGGAGGCGGACCTGATGATGGTCAGGCCCAGGGATGACCCGCCCCTGGCTGGCTTCACCGCCAGCGGCAGGCCGAGTGAGTCGACCACGGCCTCCAAGAGGGCAGGCGCCCCCAGCTCGCGGAAAGTGGCGTGCGAGAGCGCCACGCCGGCCGGGGTGGAGATGCCGGCAGCACCCACCAGCGCCTTGGCGACCGGCTTGTCCCAGGTCAGGCGACAGGAGGCCGGCTTTGAGCCGATGTACGGAATACCCAATGTTTCCAACACATCTCGCAGCGCTCCATCCTCACCACTGGCTCCATGGAGCACCGGCCAGATCACCTCTGGACGTGAGCTCCGGATGGCTCCGAGCAGCGTTGGGTCCACGTCCCGTACGTAGGTCTCCGAGCCTGAGCGGGTCAGGGCATCGGCAACTCGTCGGCCTGAGCGTAGTGAGACGTCGCGTTCATGACTGAGTCCTCCGGCCAGAACCAGGATGTGCCTCATGTCAGATTCCTCACGACGAAGGGAACGCGGCATCAACCCGCGCATCGAGCAGGTGGGCGAATGGGCGCGCGGGACAAAGCACGCAGTGCATCACGAGAGGTCTGGAGCGGGGGACTGCACGCCGGTGGAGGGGCCGGCGCCACGGCCTGTTGCGTCATACGGCCCGAAAGTCTCCAACAGGTCCAGCTCGGTCTGCACCACGCCCGCAAACCGGCGCACACCCTCACGGATCCGGTCAGGGTCGGGGTAGCAGTAGGAGAGCCGGACGTTGCGCTGCCCGGTGCCGTCAGCGAAGAAGGCCGTGCCCGGGACGTATGCCACCCGCTCAGTCACCGCTCGTGGCAACATCGCTTTGGCGTTGACCCCCTCGGGCAGGGTGACCCAGACATAGAAGCCGCCCTCGGGATGGGTCCAGGTCGCCTGGGGCAGCAGGGAGCCCAGAGAATCGACCATGGCGTCGCGCCGTTCACGGTAGAGCTCGCGGTAGACCTTGATCTGGGCCATCCAGTCACAGGTGGCCAGATAGGTCGACACGGTCATCTGCGAGTAGGCGGACGGGCACAGGATCGCGGACTCGCTGGCAAGCACCAGCTTCTCGCGGATGGCGTGGGGCGCCAGGGCCCAGCCAACCCGGAGCCCCGGCGCGAAGGTCTTCGAGAAGGACCCGAGATAGATGACACCCTCCTCGGACAGGGTGCGCATGGCGGCGTACGGCTCACCCTTGAACCCGAGCAGGCCGTAGGGATTATCCTCCAGCAGCAGGATGCCGTGCTGGTGACAGATCTCGACGACCTGCGGCCGGCGCGCCAGCGACAGCGTCGTGCCCGCCGGGTTGTGGAAGGTCGGGACGCTGTAGAGGAACTTGATTCGCTTGCCAGCGGCCTTCAGCGCGACGATGCGCTCCTCCAGGGCCTGCGGGACAAGTCCGTCATCATCGGAGGTGACGTGGGCCACCTGCGCCTGGTACGCCGCGAAGACCCCCAGCGCGCCAACATAGCTGGGCGCCTCGGCGAGCACGACATCCCCGGGGTCGATGAAGATCCGGGTGACCAGGTCGAGCGCCTGCTGGGAGCCGGTGGTCACGACGATGTCGTCGGCGGAAGCGGAGATCCCCTCCAGTGCCATCACCTCGAGGATCTGCTCGCGCAGAGTGGGGTCACCCTGGCCGGAGCCGTACTGCAGGGCCGTCAGTCCCTGGGTGGACAGCATCCGCGCCACCGTAGTGGCGACAGTGTCCATGGGCAGCGCCGTGAGGCACGGCATACCGCCGGCGAGGGAGATGACCTCAGGGCGCGAGGCGACAGCGAACAGGGCCCGGATCTCGGAGGCCGTCATCCCGGTGGTGCGTCGGGCATAGGACTGCATCCATGGGTCGAGTCGTGAACCGTGTTGGCCCCCGGGTGCGGTCATGACCAGCCTTCTCTCCCGATCATCGGGGATTAGTGGAACGATGGGGTATGCCGTGCCTTTCCACGCGTGCTCAGAGTCTCCCATGTCCGGTTCCTGCTTTGGCGGTTTGTCTCGTGATCAGGGTGAGTGTCACAGTCATGGGGGGAAGTGTCGCGGTGAGATGTGGGTGGCATGCGCCTCGCCGTCGCGGGGGGTTGCCATCATGAGGGGGGTGGGACGTGAGGTCTTCTCGCTCACCCTCGACCGACTCCATGACATGCCTGAGCCCTGTGTCCGCTGCATCTTCTGGGAGCTTGACCCCGCGCTGGCCGCCGGGTCGATAGCCGGCGGAGAACCCGGCCTGGACAAAGAGTCCTGGTTGTCCTCGGCGCTGCTGGAGTGGGGCAGCGTGGGCCAGATCCTGTATGTCGACGGGGTCCCGGGGGGCTATGTCACATACGCCCCTTCGTATCTTGTTCCACGCGCGAATGCCTTTCCCACAGCGCCTGTCGCGGCCGACGCGGTGATGCTGATCACGGCCCGTGTCATCCCCGGCTTTGCTGGTCAGGGACTGGGCCGGGTGCTGATCCAGGGTGCGGCCAAGGACGTGATGCGGCGCGGGGTCCGTGCTGTCGAGGCTTTCGGGTATCTCGGGGACCCTGACGCGCCGAAGTCCGCCTGCGTCATCCCGGCAAGGTTCCTGACGGCTGTCGGTTTCAAGACCGTGCGTGAGCATCACACCTATCCGCGCCTGCGACTGGACCTGCGCACGGCTCTGACCTGGCGTGAGGACATGGCGGCGGGTGTGGAACGCCTGTTGGCGTCCGTCCGGTCACCTAGCCTGGCCCAGGGCCGCCGTGCCTCTGATAGCGGTGCTGCCGCGCCGAGGGAATCGTCCGCCTGATCTCATCTGCGCCTCAGTTCAGGCACGTCAGCGTGATCGGCTCACGGTGATCGTAGGTCGTTCGCCAGCCAGTGCAGCTCAGCAAGCTCAGGCCGTGGACGTTTGCTGCTGCGCGTTGTAGGCGCTCAGATCATCCAGGCGCAGCACGCCCGTGGCATTGGTGTCGTCCTCGCCGAGGTACATCCGCTGGAGCGCGATGACGATCGCCTCGGCAAGGGTGTCCAGGAAGTGCGGCTCAGCCAGTCGTGCCGCGTCCTGCTCGTGAGTGAGGTAACCGGCCTCGATCCGGACCGTGGGCATCTGGGTGCGCTGCAGGAGCTGCCACCCGCGGGGGTGCGCCCGGCAGTCTGCCAGACCCGTGCGAGAGACGATCTCACGCTGGATCAAGTTGGCGAGGTGTTCACCCACTGCTGACCAGGCACCGAATCTATCCAGCCCCCAGAAGAAGGTGGCCACCCCGCTGGCCTCGGACTGATCCGCCGAGTCACAGTGCAGCGACAACATGATGTCGGCGCCTGCCTGGTTGGCCATGGTAGCCCGCAGAAGGTCATCAGGGCTTGTCGTTGCCGATCGGGTGAACAGCACGGTCACGCCGATGGCACTGAGCCTGCCCTCGATCCGGCGGGCCAGGTCGAGCGTGACCTCAGACTCGGTAAGCCCGTGCGCGAGAGTCCCCTTGTCATCGCCGCCGTGGCCGGGGTCCAGAACGACGATCCGCCCGAGCAGACGATGACCGGAGCGCCGGACCAGCTCTTGCTCGCGCAGGGTGTGCGGTGACCCCCCGGACACCGACCGGGTCAGGTCCGCGAACGCGCGCAGGGTCCCGGGACCGACGCTGCCGTCTACGGCCAGACCCACGGCCCCCTGGAAGCGCCTTACCGCCTGCTCGGTGTTGGTTCCGAAGATGCCGTCAACCCGGTCGGGACTGAAGCCGAGCGAGAGGAGACGCTCCTGCAGCTCGGCCACGTCATCACCTTGCAGCATGTGGCCGGGGGTGTGCGACAGCATCCGGTCGCCCAGCTTCCAGTGGGCTCCGTCCAGCGCGATGTGGGTGTGCGGCCCGAGCACTCCGTCGACGATCAGCCCTCGGCGCTGCTGGAAGGCACGGACTGCCCGGACCACCTGCTCGTCATAGAGATCCGTGGCCGCGTTGGCCGGGCGCGCGAGATCTCCGGTGGCCATCAACAGCGCGCGGATGGAACGCACAGCCGGTCCCTGGTCGCCGAGGCGATAGAGTGCGACGGGTTGGTCCGACATACCTGCCCTTCCGGTGTGGAGCCGTCTCGGACGACAGCAAAATATGGATCCTACCGGCAAAGAAAAGGCGCCGGGCCGCTCGGCAGCGGGCTTATCGACGCCTTCTCGTGCTCGAACGTGATCAGCTGAGGTATTCGCCCAGCTCGCGGACGAGCTTGGGCTTGGGCAGGGCGCCCACGAGGGTCTTGACCACCTGACCCTTGACGAAGACGTTCATCGTCGGGATCCCGGTGATGCCGTAGCGCGCGGTGATCTCCGGGTTCTCGTCGGTGTTGAGCTTGACCACGGTCACCTTGCCCTCGTGCTCGGTGGCCAGCTCCTCCAGGATGGGGGCAACCAGGCGGCAGGGCCCGCACCAGGGTGCCCAGAAGTCGACGATGACGGGCAACTCACTCATCAGGACATCGGCGTCGAACGTCGAGTCGGTGGTCTCTCTGGTAGCTCCCACGGCGGGGGTCCTTCCTGTTGATGCTGGTTGGTTTGTTGCTGGTTGATGGAGAAGAGCTGTAGAGCCCTGGCCGGGCTCACCCGTCAGTTGACGCCGGCCGCCAGGTCGGCCTGCTGGGCGGAGAGTGTCTGGGCCCCGGCGCTGTTGTCGAGGTCGCGCAGGTGGTGCTCGGCGTCCAGGGCAGCGGCACAGCCGGACCCTGCGGCGGTGATGGCCTGGCGGTAGGTGTGGTCGACCAGGTCACCAGAGGCGAAGACACCCGGGACGTTGGTCAGGGTGCTGCGCCCCTGGACCACGACGTAGCCCTGCTCGTCGAGCTCGACGACGCCCTTGATGAGTTCGTTGCGGGGGTCGTGACCGATGGCCACGAAGACACCGGTCGCCGCCAGGAGGCGGGTGGTGCCGGTCAGAGTATCCCGAAGAGTGACCCCGGTGACCTTTTCCTGGCCGTGGATCTCCTGGACGGCGCTGTTCCAGGCGAAGTGGATCTTGGGGTTGCTCTCCGCGCGCTGGGCCATGATCTTGGAGGCGCGCAGCTCGTCGCGGCGGTGCACGATCGTCACGGAAGCGGCGAACTTGGTCAGGAAGGTGGCTTCTTCCACTGCAGAGTCACCGCCACCAACGACCACGATGTCCTGGTCGCGGAAGAAGAACCCGTCGCAGGTCGCGCACCACGACACGCCGTGGCCGGACAGGCGGGTCTCGTCGGGCAGCCCCATCTGGCGGTAGGCCGAGCCCATCGCCAGGATCACGGAGCGGGCTGACCAGGTGTTGCCCTCGCCGTCAGTGACCGTCTTGACCGGGCCGGTCAGGGACACCGCGGTGACATCGTCACGGACCAGCTGCGCGCCGAAACGCTCGGCCTGGGCACGCATGGCCTCCATCAGGTCGGGCCCCATGATGGCTTCGGGGAAACCGGGGAAGTTCTCAACCTCGGTGGTGGTCATCAGGGCGCCGCCAGCAGTGACTGACCCCTCGAAGACTACCGGTCGGAGATTTGCTCGTGCGGCATAGACAGCGGCGGTGTAACCCGCCGGACCAGAGCCGATGATGATGACGTCACGGATCTCGGTGGTCACTGACTCGCCTCCGTGTTCTCTTCGAAGTGCTCTTCGAAGTGCTCTTCGAAACTCACGCTGTGCCTGTCCCTCCTGGGTCGGGTGGCTGCTTTGCCCTCAACCGATCCTACGGCCCGATTGTTCCATGTTGCCCACTGCCCGCAGCGGTGACGACGAGTCTTGTGCCCGCTCTGCCTCGCGTGCCGTTCAGGAGAGGCTGGTGGCCGGACGGAGTATCGCCGGATCGGCGTGTGAGCAGTGGGGCGCCACCACGTAGGCCAGCGGAGCGCCGCCTGAGATGCCCACCATGATCACTGCGGGCCGCCCCTCGTAGAACGCGACGTCGGCCTCGACCAGGTGGATCCCAGAGACGCCGATCGCACTCATGCACTCCCTGAGCCAGTCGGTCGTGCTGGCGGGTCCGACGGTGGCTGCCGACTGAAACTGTCCTCTGGTGAGCGCGGCATGGTGAAGAGACACCGCCTGGGCCAAAAAGTCTGCCTGCGTGTATCGGGTTCCGGACTGCCGGATCACCAGCGACGACACGCCAGGGGAGACCCCCGTTGCGCCGAGCACCTCGGCGCCGGAGAACCCACCCCTGCCGGCTGCGCCCGGCGCTCTTGTCGAGCCTGGCTGTGATGTCGAGCCTGGCTGTGATTTCGAGTCCGGCTGGCCGTTGACAGGTGTCCGGGCGTCGGCGTCCGGAGCTGCTTCGTCGACGTGGTCCCCGCTGCCGGAGGTGCTGGCAATCGTGGCACCGTTACTGGTCGCGGTCGTCTGGCTCCCCGAGAGGCTGATGCTGCTGACGACGGCAACCAGCACGACAGCGGCCGCCGTGCCGGCGACCGCAAACACCAGCCGCGTTGCGCGACGCGGTGTCCTGGTGACCATCGGGCTCACCAGGTCGTTCTCCATCCGCGCGGCGCGGTGAGCCTGCTCAGCGGCCAGGCTGGCGTTGATCCGCGCGACCAGGTGCTCGGGCATGGGGTCGGGATGGGGCAGCGAGGACAGCAGCGCGTGGACACCGGTGGGGTCATCGTCGCGGGACGGCTCCGAAGCCCGGGGAATGTGCGGCTTGGAAACGATGCTCACCTCGATGCTGGCTTGCGAGACGGTCGTGGGGATGGTGACGGTTGTCGGCACACACGTCAACGAAGAGCGCCGACGAGGGTATGACGTCAGGGGGAGGCTTTTGGTTCCTTCCGAGGGGAGTCGACAGGCTCGTCAGCCCGCAGGGCGAGTCCCAGCAGTGGCACCATGGCGGCTCTGCCTCGGGCGCATCGGGACTTGACCGTCCCCTCTGCGACATTCAGGATGCCGGCGGCCTCAGCGATGGGTAGGCCGTGCATGTCGACCAGGACGAGCGCCATCCGCTGACGCTCAGGGAGCTGGTCCAGCGCCGCCCGGATGTCGAGCCGTATGTCGACGCTCTGGTGGTGGTCGCGTGGGTCGGGCAGAACGCTAAGGTCGGCGTCGTGCAGATGCGTGACAGGCTTGATCCGGCGCAGCCGGTCCAGGCAGGAGTTGACCACGATCCGGTGAAGCCAGGTCGTGACCGCTGCCTCACCCCGGAAGGTGTCGGCGCCCCGGAAAGCGGCGATGAAGGCCTCCTGGACGGCATCAGCGGCCAGTTCCGGGTCGCGGGCGACCCGGACGGCCAACGCCCACATCTGGTCACGGTGACGACGAAAGAGCTCACCGAACGCATCCGGGTCACCCGCGCAGTGGGTCGAGAGCAGGTCGCGGTCTGGCAGATCGCGCAGCTCTTCCAGACGCGACATCGGGGCGCTCAGCTGAGCGCGATCTCCGAGATGGAGGCGCGGAACTGGTCCTTGTCCGGGGCAAGTGAGGTGAACCAGACGATGACGTACTGCCCCCGGGTTGCGGTCGTGTCCGGTTTGAGCTGGATCCGCCCGCTCGCGTCCTTGGCGCTGCTGATCACGGTGGCACCGTCAAGGCTTGGGTCCGGGGCGGCATACACCGTCAGGTCGATGGGTCCGATGCCCAGGTCGATGGTGACCTGGCGGACCGAGGTGGGCTGGCCCAGGTCGAGAACCACTCCCACGCCCTTCTTGAGGTTGCCGAAGTCAACGGTGCCGTATCCCTCTGAGGTCCAGCTGGTCGCGAGGTCGCCGTCGTAGACCTTCGCAGCCTGGCTGTTCCTCTCTTTCCGGTCGCCTTCAGGGTCGAAACCGGTCGCTGACAGGATCGCCACTGCGTCAGCGTCGGTTGGCGCCGATGTCGGCTTTGGTGAGGAAACCGCCGTGACCGCTGGCGCGGTCACCACCACTGTGCGCCTCGGCGCGGGTTTGCTCAGGCTGGCGCTCTTGTCCGGGCCCCGCAGGCCGCAGGTCGCCACTACGAGCGACAGCCCCACGAAGGCAGCCACGACCAGCACGACGATCCTGGACTGGCCCCGGCCAGGCGGAAGTGCCGTAGAGGCCGGCAGCATCGGAAGAGGTGGGCCCTCATCAACCACCTGGCTCAACAGTCCGGGCGGCAGGCCCATGCGTTCGGTGCGGTGTGCGCTGCCGAGTTCGGTGCCGTACGTCGTGCCGTGCCCGGCGCCGGGCCAGACGCCCTTCCGGGACGCGGATCCGGCGAGGGCGCTCAGCTTGCGGGGCGGAGGCTGCCTGGTCGGTGTTTCGGGTGTGGGATCTGCGGGTCCGCCGGAGGTATCCAAGGAACGTGCCAGGTGGGTCGGGATGACGACTGTCGGCTCGGTCTCCATCGCGCCGACCGGGATGCCACCCGCCGGACCTTTGCGGGCTGGGATGCGGTGGGGTGTCTTGCGGGCAGGGCGGTCTGCGGGAGTAGCGCCCCCTTGGGGCAGGCGCGGTGCCACCACGGGTGCGGACTCTTCACGGTGGACCCGTTGACGCGACCATGGGGCAACCCTGTTGGCGAATACCCCCGGGGTCAGCGGACCGGCGCCGTCGTTGGGCATGCTCCGGCAGAGGGCATCGAGATCACCCGGGACGCCCGCGGTGATCTCCGTCGGCGAGGCAACTCCGCTGATCACCCGCGGGGCCGGCTCGACACCGGCGACCTTCCCCTCCAGCGGCCAACGACTGGTGAGGGAGGCGTAGGTGATGGCCGCAAGGGAGATGGCGTCTTGACGCAGGGCGGTGACGGCGTCGGGCTCCTGCTCGGTGGGACCATCAATCGCTGCCGCAACCGCCACACCGCGCACCCTGAGCTCGCCGTCGGGGGCGATCAGGATGTGGTGGGGGGTGAGTCGCAGATGATGAAGTCCGCGCTGGCCTGCGGTCTCCAGTCCCTTGGCTGTCTCGCCGGCGATACGACGGGCCTCCTCGGCGGGAAGCGGTCCCTGCTGCAGGATCGTGGCCAGTGACTCCGACCCGCTCATCGTCTCCTCGACGATGAAGGAGTTGTCGCTCTGGGTGCCCACGTCAAGAATGCGCATCAGCCGGGTGTCCTCGACCCCCGCGGCCCGGCGCGCCGCGTCCAGGACCCCGGCACGGTTGGGGTGCGCAGCCCCGACGATGGTCAGGGCGACCTCGCGTTCAAGGGTGGCGTCGTGACCAGACCAGAACTCGACCTCCTTTCCCTGTGAGAGGCGCCGGCGGAGGGCATAGCGACCCCCCAGGACTGTTCCGGGACCTACCCCTTGCACCTCTGCTCCTGCCTGTGGTCTGAGTCATCGTGGTTTGCTGCTCTTGGGTGAGACTTCATCCTAGGGGCGCTCACCGGGTGGGCAGGGCCCTTCGCACGCGATCAAGCATCGGCCGGACCAGATCATCGATCTCGTGCACGTGCAGCCTGCGTGCGACCACCAGGTAGACCCCGGCGAACGCCACACCCCCGGCCATCAGACGCACGGGACTGTACAGCCAGCCCTCGACGACCAGTCCCAGGCCGAGCTGGACCAGGATGGCCGCGGCGCCGGCAACGACGGAGGCCACGAAGAGACGGGCGTAGGTCCGGGTCACGTCGCTCAGCGGCAACCCGTTGAGCCGGCGCCGGACCAGGACCAGCCCGATGGCCATGCCGACGATGTTGCTGAGTGCCTGCCCGGCGCCCACCCCCACGACGATCCAGCGCAGCGGGAGCAACAGGCTGGCCAGGTTTGCCAGGGTCGCGATGATGGTGACCACCACTGTCAGCATGAATGGGGTCTTGGCGTCCTCGAAGGCGTAGAACGTCCGCTGGAGCAGGAACAGGAGCCCGAATGGCACCAGCCCGACCATCATCGCCATCATCACCGTGGCTATCCCCCGGGACTCGGCCGTGCTGACGCCGAAGAACAAGGTGGCGGTCGCCGCAAACCCGAGAACGAAGGCACCCACCGTGGCCGGGACCGTCGCAACGGCCGTCAGCCGCATCCCTCTGTCGACATCCGCACGGACCCCATCGAGATCGCCGGCGCCGGCAGCCCTGGACATCCGGGTGAACAGGGCGGTCACGAGCGAGACGGTGACCAGCGAGTGCGGGAGCATGAAGACCAGAAAGGCGTTGCTGTAGGAGATCTTGCCCGGGACCGTCAGGCCGGCCAGGCTCCCTGCCTGGCCCGCGTAGGTGGTGACCCGGGAGGTGATGATGAAACCAAGAGTCGAGACGCCGAGCGCGGCGAAGGCCCACAGGGCAACGGTGGACGCGGTGCGCAGGCCAACTCCGCGAAAGCCCCACCGTGGCGTGTAGCGGAACCCGGATCGCCACAGCGGCACGATGAGCACCAGGGCCTGGGCGACGATTCCGGCTGTGGCGCTTCCGGCGAGCACCCAGATCATCGGAGAGGTCCAGCTCACCGGCTGGGCCTGCTGCGGGTAGGCCACCAAAAAGAATGCCATCCCGGCGATGGCCACGATGTTCGCCAGGACGGGAGCCCACATGTATGCCGCGAAGTGGTTGCGGGCGTTGAGCACGTTGCCCAGGAGGGTGTACAGCCCGTAGAAGAAGATCTGCGGCATGCAGATGAACGCGAAGGCGATGCTCAGTGAGCGTGTGTCCGCCTCCCAGTTTGACGAGCTGTAGAGCCCGACCAGCAGCGCGGCGGCCAGGGTGAAGACGACGGTGACGACGGCGAGGGCGCTGATCGAGATGGTGAGCAGGCGGTCGACGTACTCCCGTCCGCCGTCGGCGTGGCTCGCCGCGCGGGTGATCTGGGGGACCAGGACCGCGTTGATGACGCCACCGGCAAGGAGCAGATAGACGATGTTGGGCAGGGTGTTGGCCACGTCCCAGGCATCACCTGCCGCCACGGCACCGACGACGGCCAGCACCATCGAGGCCCGGACCACGCCCAAGATCCGTGAGGCGATGACGCCGGAGGCCATTCCCGCTGTGGAGCGAGCCAGGCTGGCCTCGGAAGAACCCGGCGGGAACGGCGAGCCGGACGGGACTTTCGGGCTCGGTGAGACCGACGAGCCGGCCGGGAGATTGTCGATGGACTCAGTCATTGAGGACCCGGTCATTGAGGGGCAGCTCCTGCGCGTCGGGGCGAGATCCGCGGGTTGACCCGCGACGTAGTGATCGATACGTGCCCAGAACCAGGACCAGGCCCGCCAGAGCGCCCAGACCCCAGTAGATCCAGCTGCTAGGGGGTTGCACACGCACTGCCACGCTGGCGTTCTCCCCCAAGGTCGTGCCGTTGGGTGTGGTCAGGTCAGCTTCGATGCGGACCAGTCCGGCGGCGATCGAGGTCACCGGCACCTTCACGTTGGTGCGGCTCTTCGCGCCGATCTTCAGCGGCCCTGGCTGTTCCTCGATCCGTAGCCGTGGCTGGGCCGGGTTCAGGGTCAGACGCACATTGTGGATCGGGACGGCGAGATCGTTGACCACGGTGACCTGCACGACCCCCCGGTCAGCGAAGAAGTTCACCGAGCTCGGTGCCACCCGCACACTGCGAGTGATGGTTCTGACAGCTGCCTTCGTGGCGTCGTCGATGGCGGCGATGCCGTCAGGGTGGCCACGCCAGCGTGAGGACAGCAGCTGGGTCTGGGCGTCGGTCCAGCGCGAGATGAATGGGACTCCGTCCAGGAGGGTGCTGCCCACGCCGGTGATGTTGGCGAGCGTGCGCGGCATGGCTCCGAGGGACTCCCTGGTCAGCGGGGAGCTGGCGGGGGCGGACTGAGCTGAGTCGGACGCAGAGACCGTCGGCGCCGTCGTCAGTGTGCTGCCGGCCGCGCCGGGTGCCTCCCTCGGCGCCTTCCTGCTGGCGGTCAACAGCTGATCCGTCGTGGTCGGGGTCAGCCAGGGGGCCTTGGCGACGGCTGCGAAGAGAGATCTCAGCACCGCGGGGTCTGCGGCGAACGTCCTGGGCTCGGCGATCAGCACCGATCGGTTGCGGGTGCCCGGCCGCTCACCGAGCAAGGCCATGGAGTCGGCCAGGAATCGCTGGATCGTGAGGGCTCCGGTCGTCCTGGACGAGGTCTGGCCGACCGTCCTGCTCAGGGTCTCGTCATAGGCCAGCAGGGGTAGCCCGGTGCGGGATCTGCGGCTCGCCCCGGATGATCCGTTCTGCCCGGGCAGAGCCGATGCCGGAGTCACCACCGCCGCCAGCCCGCGAGCTGTGAAGGCTCGCCGCAACCGGGCCTCACTCCTGGGGGTGAGCTCCGTGTCGACCGGCCAGGCGATGTCCGTGCGAGCCGGGCCGACAGCGGTGTCCAGGGTGGACGGATGGCTGGTCAGGGCAGCCATCACCGGGTCACCGGGGGCGATGGGCAGGATGGCGGAAAGGTCGGGATCGGCATACGGCAGGGACCAGAGGATATGGCGGGAAGCGCTGGCCTTCAGCCGTGCGGTGAGCGCGGTGGTCGCCGCGGTCACCGGATCGGCGGTCGTGCCGGCTCCAGGGGTGAGAAGCTTGGGGTTGCCAGGGGCCGGTGTGGGCCCCGCCCGTGAAACTACGGCAGGCGATGGCTGGCGCGGCCCCAGAATCGCAGGATCGATCGCCCAGGTGACGTTGGCGTCCTCAGTGGCGGTGACGAGGTCCTCCAGACGTGAGCCCGGCCCGATGGCCCTGGCCCAGGCGGTGTTCCTGGCGGGGCTGTCCATACCGTGCAGCGCGGGGTCCGGGTCGAGGGTCAGCGGCACGAGCCAGGCGACGGAGATCGGTTCGTAGGCCTTGATCGCTGACAGGGTGGGAAGGAAGGTTGGCACCTGAGCGACCTTCCTCTGCCCGTCGACCGTGCTGCCGACCACCTCGATCCGCAGCGGCAGGACGCCGAAGGAGTCACGATGGCTGATTGCCGCCGCCGGAACCGTGAGGACGAAGGTGGTCACGGCCCCTGGCGCGAGGGTCTTGCCCAGCGCTGCGCGCGCGACCTCAGCCATAGGTCGTTCACCGGTTTTGCCGGCCCAGTCCGACACGGCCTGGCGGCTGGTCAGGGAACTCTGCCCGAGGAAGGCCCTGGCCACCGGAGAGGTGATCGCGACCAGGCCGGTGTTGCGGGCGCTTCCGCTGATGGTGATGGGAGCCTTCGGGACTGCGACCGTCGGCGTGATGGCCGTCAACGAGACTGCCAGGGACGGGACGGTCGCCGCGGTCGCATCCACGGTTGTCATGCCGGTGCCTGCCGACGCCGGGAGAGCTGTCAGGAGAACGGGCAGCAGCGAGGTGGACAGCAGTGAGGCGGCGAGCAGCGAGAACGCCAGCAGGGGGGCTGAGGAGGTCTTTCCGCAGACCCGCAGGAGCATCCTGCGCACGCTCACGCCGTGCCCGCCAGGCGTTCCCAGGCCGACTGGGCAATCCGCCGCTCGTTGGGGAAGGTGAGGTGCGACTGGACGTCGTCCAGCGGAAACCACGCCACGTCGATGGCCTCCGCGTCTGGGTCACCCTCGATGCTCAGCTCACCGCCGGTGGCCTCGAGCAGGTAGTGGTGGACGATCTTGTGGACCCTCGTGCCCGACGCCGAGAACCAGTAGTCGATGGTGCCCAGCGGGGCCAGGATGCGGCCGGTGATCCCCGTCTCCTCAGCCACCTCACGCACGGCGGTCTGCTCGAGGGTCTCGTTGCTCTCCAGGTGACCCTTGGGCAGGCACCACTCGACCCGTCCGGCCCGGTTGCGGCGCGCGATCACCGGGACGCGGGCCACCCCGTCGTGAACATCCACGATCACGCCCCCCGCGGACACCTCCTCGACCTCCGGCAGCCGGTGTGGCAGCTGGGTCGG
>JACMPC010000261.1 GCA_014377705.1 Dermatophilaceae bacterium | reverse complement strand
TGGTGTCGGGAGCCACCCTCTCTGCCGTGACGGGCCGACCGAAAGGCCCTGACCAAGCCTGATCGGGACCTCTGAGTACGGTTCGACCATGGGCGGCCTGAAGATCCACGTGGAGGCGCCTGGCGCTCCTCCCAGTACAACTCGCGGGCTGCGCGCCCAGCTGCCTGTCAAGGTCCATGTCACGTCGCGTTCACTGACCCCCGGGTCCATACCAGACTTGCCCGCCGTCTCTGGGTCTGGCGCCAAATCTCAAGTGAAGTCCCTAGGTTTGGCGGCAAATCTGGCGCGCCGCCCCTAGGTTTGGCAGCAAATCTGTCACACCGTCCCTAGGTTTGACAGCAAATCTGGCACGCCGTCCCTAGGTTTGACAGCAAATTTGGCGGTCATCCGGGCGCCCCGACGGGACAGACTGATGGTGTCGGTGCCTCTCTGGCACCGCAGGTGAACCCCCCGTGGTCCACTCACGCCACCGAGCGGGAACCTGTCGGACGCCCCACCTCGCTGAGGAAGGCGGGATCGTCGACGAATCCCAGCAGTCTGTCGTCGGGCCCGGGCGCGAGCGCTCGCTCATCCCAGTTGGCCCGGTTGAGGTCCCGATAGACGCTCACTCCGGAGTCTTCCACGCCTCGTCTTCCACATCCCGCATCCCGAAAGGGTCTCTGCAGAGGGGTCGGACCGCCTGCCCTCGAAGCCGCCGCCCATGGTCCGCAGGCAAAGCGATCAGGGTCTGGTCACACGACTGGCTTGCTCACCGCACCTGAGAGCCAGACAGCCATCAGGGCATATCCCAAGCGGTGGTCGTTCTGTCGGCTGCCGGACGGATCAAACAGTCGCCAAATCTTTACTTTAGAGCTTGTGCATCTTGGGGGTCGGGGTGGAAACGCGACGGGTGCCGGTGCCGAAGTCAGCGTCGACTGCTACGGTTCCGCAGACTGAGACGATGCGGCCCAGACCGTGACGGTCGTGACATACACGGTCGCCCACGGTGAAAATCTCGTCTGGCGGGATCGCGTCGCGGGCGGCATTGAAGGGGCTAGCAGGCAGGCGGCGGCGTTGCGCAGGAGGGGGCATACCTCCATCATCCACCTAATACCGGGGTTCCGCTGACCCGAACGCCGTTTGCGGCCTCTGTTCTGCGACAGTTAAGAATGCGGGCTACCAAGGTCAGTCGCCCAGCAGCTCGGCGATCGCCCCCCGGAAAACGCCGTGATGCAGGTCGATGTTGGCCCTGGTGGTGACCGGCGACATCGCGGTCATGTTGTGGAACGGCGTCAGGGAGATGCCGCGGTTCAGCGGGTACAGGTGGATGAGGTCCTCCAGCATGCCGTCGGCGCTGGCCGCCGACTCGGTACCGTTGCGAGGTGCCGGGCTGGCGAAACGGTACTGCGCTCGGGCAGCACGGAATACCGTCGGGTGAGCTCGCGACCACCCTCCAGATAGCCGGGCTCCGGCAGGACGATCCCGATATTGGTCAGCGCCGGCTCCATCAGAACGGCCGCGACATCGCCGTGGGCGAGCTGCCGTTCCAGACCCTGCAGGTCGTTGAACTCGGCGACCCGCGAGGTGAGCGTGACATCGACCGGCTCGCCGACGTTGCCGGGCCGGCTCATCCCGTCGCCGTCCGAGCCGACCACGATCAGGGACTCATCCACGCTCCCGTGGTAGCAGTGGCTGTTGAACAGGATCCTTGGCCGCCCGGTCAGCGCGCGCACCAGCCGGATAGCCCAGCGGTTGGCGTCGGTGGCGGTCAGCGAGAAGCTCCAGCGTTCGAGCCCGAACCGGCGGGTGAGCTCGGCGCCCACCCATTCGGCATCCTCGGTGGGCAGCATCGTGGTGGTGCCGCCCAAGGCCCCGACCCGGTGCTGTATGGCGGCCACGGTCGCCTCGGGCGAGTGCCCCGCCATGGCGCCGGTGTCGCCGAGCGCGAAGTCGACGTACTCGAAGCCGTCGATGTCCCAGACCCGGTTGCCCCGTGCCCGCTCGAGATAGATCGGGAAGTCCCTGGCGTTCTTGTTCATCCAGGTCATCGGCACCTGACCGAACAGGTGGTCTGAACGGCTGTACGCCGCAGCCGATCTGGGGTGCGTGGCCACAAAGTCCTGCCGCTCGCGGGCATAGATCTCGGTGAGCCTGCCCCGATCGATCATGACGTTCGCTGCTTTGAGGCAGGGGATCTGAACCCTAGCGCCGGGGGCGGTTCTTGGTGCAGTGTTCTCCAGAGAAGCGAGCAGGCCACGCTGGACAGCCCGTATGCAGGTGAAGAGACAAAAAAAGTCTTTGGTGTTGCTGTGGAACAATCTCACCGCGCGAACGGCCGGGTCATGCTGACTGCCGCGCTCGCCGCGTTCGTGGCCCTGATCCTGCTGGCTGTCCTCGTGCGGGGCCGGCAGGTCGGCGGCGACCGGTCGCCGCAGCTTGAACGCGCCAATCTCGAGGACCCCTTACGTGTTCTGGACGAGGTGTTCGCCCGCGGAGAGATCGACCTCACGGGCTACCAGGCTCGCCGCGCTCAGCTGCGCAAGCTCGAACGCGGTTGAAGTGGGCTCCCCTTGTCACATCCGGTGGATCGTCACATCCGGTGGGTCATGGGGGAGAGGAACATAGCCGGGTTCAGCGCGCTGTGCACGATCCCGAATTTTAGGTGCGCCCCCGTCGGCCTGCGGTTGGCAGGTGCGCCGCCTGCGCTGGCCGGGGATCAGGCCTTCGCCGGACCTTGGGCCGTCAGTGGCTTGAAGCGGCGAAGTCGCAGGCTGTTGCTCACCACGAACACCGAGCTGAAAGCCATCGCGGCGCCCGCGATCAGGGGGTTGAGCAGGCCGAGGGCGGCCAGGGGGATGGCTGCGACGTTGTAGGCGAAG
>JACMPC010000260.1 GCA_014377705.1 Dermatophilaceae bacterium | reverse complement strand
TCTGGTTGTCATGGCGGGGTCTCATTTCGGTGGGTTGCCGGCTCACCCAAGAGTCGAGGTTGACGACGGTCGTGTCGTCGGCCCAGGGAACGAATCACCGGTCCTGCCCGGGCAGGATGTTGTACGTCCCTGAATGGGTCTGGAGATGTATGCCCGGACGGGTCGCAGGACTGACGCCCCGCAACGCCTGGGGGTCTAGCGTCGACACCGTGACGACGACCTGGGCGCGGCTGCGGGAGGTCGACGCGGTGCGCCCATGGGTCCTGGACAACTTCCTTGCCGTCCTGCTGTTCCTGGGTGCGGCACTCTCGGCGGCCTCTCCGGGTCCGGATGCCCGGCTCCCGGACGCCACCTTCTACCTGCTGGTTGCTGTCGGCGCCGCGCCGTACGCCCTGCGCCGCCGGGCCCCTCTGCCGGTCCTGGTGCTCGCGACCGTCCCGGTACTGGCCCTGATCGCCCTGGGCTACGACTCAGCGGTGATCGGGTCCGGGCTGTTCCTGGCGGCATACACGGTGGCCGCCTGGTCGGGCATCCGGGTCACCGCCCTCGCGGCGGGGTATGTCGTGGTCCTGCTCGCTTTGGTGGCAGCCCTGGCGCCGCGGTCCATGCAGTTCGGAGAGCTGGCGACCAACGCGGCGCTGTTCGCCGGGGCCTTCGCGCTGGGTCGCAGCGCGAACGACCGCCGGCAGAACCTCGTGATGCTCCAAGAGCGTGCAGCACTCGCCGAGGACGCGCGGGTCGAGAGGGCCCAGCTCGCGGTGGCCGACGAACGGCTACGAATCGCCCAGGAGCTGCACGACGTCCTGGCCCACTCGCTGGGCGTCATCGCGCTGCAGGCCGGTGTGGGAGCACACGTCATCGACGTCGACCCGGTCGAGGCCAAGGCCTCCCTGGTGGCCGTCGCGCAGACGAGCCGTTCCGCGCTCACCGAGGTCCGCCGGATCTTGGGCGCGTTACGCGGCCAGGACAACCCAGCCACCTACCACCCGCCACCGGGACTGGAGGCTGTCGGGGACCTCGCTGCGCAACTGACGGCAGCGGGACTGCCTGTCGACATCCATATCGAGGGGGAGCGGGACGGAGTTCCAGCGGCCCTGGCCCTGACCGCCTACCGCCTCGTTCAGGAGTCGCTGACCAACGTCCTGAAGCACGCCGGCCCGGCGCGCGCCGAGGTGACCATCCGCTACGAGCCCGGAGCCGTGGTTCTCGAGGTGGTCGACAACGGACAGGGACCGCCGGCTGCCACCCTGGGCGCGGCTCCAGGGCACGGCCAGCTCGGGATGCGCGAGCGGATCGCGGTGTGGGGTGGATCACTGACGGCCGGGCCGCGACCTTGCGGCGGGTACCGCGTCACAGCACGCCTGCCCTACGCCGACCAGGACGAGCGATGATCCGGGTTGCGGTGGTCGACGACGAGGCCCTCGTGCGCAGGGGACTTACCCTGCTGCTGCGGCTCGAGCCCGAGCTGGAAGTTGTCGGTGAGGCCGCTGACGGGGCGGCCGCGGTCGCCCTCGTACGCCGCGCGCGACCCGACGTCGTCCTGATGGACATCCGGATGCCGGGGACCGACGGCCTGGCCGCCACCCGGACGCTGATGGCAGACCCGGACACGGCCTCGACCCGGGTGCTCATCCTGACGACCTTCGACCAGGACGAGCACGTGTTCGCGGCAATCCGGGCCGGGGCCAGTGGTTTCCTGCTCAAGGACACCCCACCGGAACAGCTCCTCTCAGCCATCCATGTGGTCGCCGGCGGCGATGCACTGCTGGCACCCGCGGTGACCCGGCGCCTCGTCGAAGAGTTCGTACGCCGATCCCCCAGGGAGCCAAGCGCGGCAGCCACAGGTCTGGACCTGCTCACCGACCGCGAGACCGAGGTACTGCGCGCCGTGGCCCACGGGCGCTCAAACGCTGAGATCGCCGCGGAGCTGTTCATCAGCTACGCAACCGCCAAGACCCACGTCAGTCGCCTGCTCACCAAGCTCCAGGTCCGCGACCGCGCCCAGCTGGTCATGCTCGCCTACGAGAACGGAATCGTCACCCCCGGCAGCCCGTGAGGCCAGAGGAACGCCAACTGACCAGGTCGTCACAGTCGACAGCTTTCTCTGAACACCCCTGCCAGTCAGGCGTTTGCGCACGAAGGGGCCCTGACCCACCGGCCAACGCCGGTTGACCCAGCAGGTAGCCCCGATACAGCCGGGGGTCGGTCTTGGCCGACGTCTGCAGCTTGGGCGCGGGACGCGTCTGCTGCCTGTCGACTTCATCGGAGAATGTGTTCGAGCACCTGGGCGACGCCGTCGTCGCCGGCTGTGGGTGCGAGGTGGTCGGCGGCGCAGATCGCGTCTGGATGACCGCCTGACATCGCGTAGCTGGTCCCGGACCAGGTAAGCATCTCGATGTCGTTGGGCATGTCGCCGAAGGTCACGACGTCTGCGGGTGCGATTCCCCACATGCTTGCCAGGTCGGCCAAGCTTGAGCCCTTGGTCACCCCCCGTGGACCTATCTCCAGAATGGCCAGGGTTGGGCTGGAATGCGTCGGCGTGACGAGGTCGGCAACGTGTGCGCGCCCCGCGGCCAGCAGCTCGTCTGGTGTGGACTGTGAGCTGAGCGCGATCATCTTGATCAGGGGCTCGTCGTCGAACAACTCCTCCAGGCACAGCGCCTGGCGCCGGGCACCCCCTTGCTGCGGATCTGGGGCAAGCCCCTCGCTGCGCCCCGACCCACGCACCGCTTCGTACCCCCATTCCGCGCGCAGCTCAAGGGGTGTCTCCACCGCGAAGACAACGTCCGGGACGGCTACTCGTAGCCTGCGGGCAACCTCCCCTGCCACCTCGTTGGTGATCGAGTGAAGTGCCACGATCGAGTCGGACTCGAGGTCCAGGGTGATCGAACCGTTCGCGCATATCGCGAATCCCTTATGGCCGGTGGCCTCCACAACAGGGGGGAGCCAGCGCGGAGGGCGTCCAGTCACGAACACCACACGCACGCCAGCCTTAGTGCACGCCTGCATTGCGGCGCGGGTGCGAGCCGAAACCCCCTGGCCATGGGGGATGATCGTCCCGTCGAGGTCGGTCCCCACCATGCGCAGCGTGCGTGAGGCCGACAATGGGTACAACACGAAGATTCAGCTCTCCTTCCTTGTGCCAGCCGCGCAGGCTGCGGCCCTCACGAGCAGACGGCGGGCCCGCTCGTCAAGGACCACCGAAGTCTTCGCGAACATCGCCGCGAAACCATGGGCACCAGGCCCCTGGCCTTCGGCTGAGAGAACCAGGGGCGCAAACGGTTCTGGCGGGGTCCCGCCCTCAGCCGGGTGTTCCCGCCAGGATCGAGTTCATCTCGGCGATCTCCGCAGACTGGCTGTCGATGATCGACTTTGCCAGCTTCTTGGCCCCCGGGTTCGCGCCCTGGTCAAGGGCTGTCTTGGCCATATCAATGGCACCCTGGTGGTGCTTGACCATCATCTGAAGCCACATCCGGTCGAACGCCGATCCCGTCGCATTCTTCAGCGCTGTCATCTCCTTGTCGGACATCATCCCGCCAGTCTGGTCACCCATCCCCTTCATGCCGGACATGTCAGACCCGCCATCGGCGGTGGGAACCGGTGCGCCCCAGCCGGTGAGCCAGCCAGACATCAGCTCGATCTCGGGGTTCTGAGCTGCCTTGATCTTCGGGGCAAGGGCCTTGACCTTGGGGTTGGTGGCCTGCTCGATCGCCATGTCGGCCATCGAAATGGCCTGGGCGTGATGGGGAATCATCATTGACGCAAAGGTGACGTCGGCCTTGTTCTTGGGGGCGTTGGCCGGCGCATTGCTGGCGCTCGAAGCACTGCGGTTCGTGCCGCTCATGCCTGACATCTCGCCAGATCCGCAAGCGGAAAGGACCAGGGCGGTTGCCAGAACGGTGGGCAGGGCGAGGGTGCGAGTGAGGTGCTTCATCGGGTGGTTCCTCCTGTGTTTGAGTTCGTGCATCTGGGGGGTGCTGGCGTGTTCTGGCCGCAGTTCAGGAAGTCAGATTCGTGAGCGTGGCGCCATCGTCGCGCGACTGCAACACCCCTGAGTCAGTGACAACCAGGATCTCCAGCTGACCAGCCTTGTCACGACTGGCGGTGAGTGCGGCTCCGCTCGGCACCGTCGCCAGGTCGGCTCGCCAGGTGCGGCCGGCGTCGCGGCTGATCGCGAGATTTCCCTCGGCAGTGACTCCGACGACGGTCTTGGCGTCGGCCCAGGCAGCCAGGAACAGCGGCGGCGCCGCGGTCATCGGCACCCAGGTGCGCCCTCCATCGGTCGAGCTCTGCACGCCCTGATCGGTCGTGGCCAGCACCTGCGACCCGTCCGGGGACGAGGCGAGGCTGCGCGGTTCCGCCGTCAGGCCGCCTTGGGTCCAGCTCTTCCCGTCAGCGGTCACGCGGAGGGCGCCGTCGAAGCCCATCACGCCGGCTGACGAGGCGGCCAAGGCGTGGAAGTCGGACTCGCCGCCTCGGGACAGAACGGTCCAGGTGCGCCCGGCGTCGGTGGACTTGATCAGTCCCACGGGTGCGGGCAGGTCGACCCCGTCTGCCGGGTGGCCGGAGGCATAGAAGCTCCCGGGCCCGGTGATCGCGAAGCTCATCAAATCGACGGTCGGGCCCACCTGCTGCCAGCTCGCGTCCGGCTGCATCACGAAGAGCCCTTCGTGGGTGGCCAGGTTGACCTTGCCGCTGCCCGGGTCGCGGCTGACGCCGTGAATATGCTCGCCCGGCAGTGACCCGGCTTGGACACTCTTCGGTTCTGGTGCGGCGCCTTGGCTACAACTAGTCAGAGCGAGCGCGACGACAGCAAGGCCGACGCCAACAGCGAGGCGCTTCTGGCCGGTTCCGCCGATGGCGCTGTGGCGAGTCCTGGGTTGCCGTCCGGGTTGGGTGACCATCATCGGATCCTTATGGTTGGCGTTACGAGCATGCGCGGACATGGCGGGTGATATCAATGGCGTCTCGCGGAAGCGGCCGGGAGGCCTATCGTGTTGAGGGCGGGGATCGGTCCTGTCATCGCCGACGGGGCCGCCGTCAGTGGCTTGAAGCGGCGAAGTCGCAGGCTGTTGCTCACCACGAACACCGAGCTGAAAGCCATCGCGGCGCCCGCGATCAGGGGGTTGAGCAGGCCGAGGGCGGCCAGGGGGATGGCTGCGACGTTGTAGGCGAAG
>JACMPC010000259.1 GCA_014377705.1 Dermatophilaceae bacterium | reverse complement strand
TTCTCCAGGGTGTTCTCCCCCGGCGACTACACCGGTGACCGTCGTGCCGACATCCTGGGCATCACCAGCGCCGGCGCCATGTACCTCTACCGCGGCAACGGCGCGGGCGGGTTCATCGGCGGCGGGACCAGGATCGGCAGCGGGTGGGGCGTCTTCTTCTAACCTTCTCCCTCTGAGAGGTGCCACCTTGGATGAGCTACTCGTGCACGGGCCAGCCCAGGGAGCGCAGGGCTGTGGTGAGGGGCTGGGCGGCGGCCGGCAGTACCGAGAGCTCGGCCAGGCCGAACGGCTGGCCGATCCCGTGCTCCAGGCGCAGGTCCTCCATATTGACCCCGGCTTCGCCGACGTCTTGCAGCAACCGGCCCAGCGCGCCGGGTTCGTCCGGGACCAGGACCACGACGGTCGCGTAGGTCGTCGGCGCCGCACCATGCTTGCCGGGGATGAGGGCGTGCCCGGCGTTGCCGTCGGCGACAGCCCTGGCCAGCGCTGCCCTGGCCCCCACACTGCCTTCGCCCGGATCTGTCTCCAGGTGACGCAGTGCGTCCAGCACAGCCGCAAGCTCGGCAGCGAGTGACTCCAGGACTGCACGGACAGCGGGGGCGTTGCCGGCCAGGATCTGGGTCCACATGCCGGGGTCACTGGCCGCGATGCGGGTGACGTCCCGGATTCCCTGTCCCGACAGGGCCACGGCGCTCGAGGGCAGATCGCGCAGCCGGCTCGCCACCAGGCTTGCGGCGATCTGCGGCACATGAGAGACGGCGGCGACGGCGGCATCGTGCTCGCCGGGGGTCATGACAAGCACCACTGGGCCCACCGCCTCCGCGATCTGGCGAACGAGGTCGACGGCGCCTGCCGAGGCCTCCGGCCCCGGTGCCACAACCCAGGAGCGACCCTCGAACAGATCCCCCTGCGCTGCCATCGCCCCGGACCTCTCCCGTCCGGCCATCGGGTGGGAACCGACATACCGGGACAGGTCCGCACCCGCCTCCCGCAACGTGGCCAGCACCGCGCCCTTGACGCTTGCCACATCGGTGACCACGGCATCCGGCCACCGCGCGAGCTCCGCTGCGGCCACGGCGGCCACCACGTCCGGAGGTGCGGCGACGACGACGACATCCGGGGCGGTCGCGACGGTCACGGCGAGAGCACCGGCGCCCAGATCGCGCGCCAGCGCGGCGGCGGTCGGCGAGGGGTCATCCAGGGACACCGGAAAGCCCGCCCGTGACAGCGCCATGCCGAGACTTGTCCCGATCAACCCCGTTCCGACGATCCTGACGCGCTGTCCGCGCTGTCCGTCGATGTTCGCTGCCGGGCTCACTGGGCCAGGTCCCGGCGCAGGGCGGTAGCTCCGCGCAGGTAGACGTGGCTAATCTCGTCCCTGCGCAGCGGGGTGTTGACCAGAGCCATCAGCCGGATCACCCTCGGCATGGCCCCGACGATGTCCAGCTCCTGGGTGCACATGAGCGGAACATCGCCCAGACCCAGCTCGCGCGCCGCCACCGCGGGGAACTCGCTGTGCACGTCAGAGGTGGCGGTGAACATGATCGAGATGACGTCATCCTCGGTGAGGCAGTTCGTCTCCAGGACCGACGAGACGAGCTCGCGAGTCGAGGACAGGACGTGCTCCCGCTCGTCGACCTCAAGCTGGATGGCGCCCCTGATGGCTCGAACAGCACTTGTCGCATCCACGGCACTTGTCACATCGGCACTGGCCGGCATACCCGTATCACTCACGTGCGCAACGGTAGCGACGATGGCCGCTCAGCGCATCAGAGTCCGGCCGCTGAGTAGAGCTGTCCGATCTCGGGCCGGTTGAGGGAACGCATCCGACCCGATCGCAGGTCGCCGAGCCGGATCGGACCGACGTCGGTGCGGACCAGAGTGATCACCGGGTGGCCCACCGCCTCCAGCAGCCGTCGCACGATGTGCTTGCGGCCCTCATGCAGTTGCACCTCGACCAGGGCCTTGCCCGGGGCCGAGTCGACCAGCTTGAACGAGTCGATCCTGACCGGCCCGTCCTCGAGCTCGATGCCCTCCCGGAGCCGTTTGCCAAGATCCCTGGGAACCGGCCCCGGGATCTGGGCCAGGTAGGTCTTCAGTACGCCGTATGACGGGTGCTGGAGCCGGTGGGCGAGCTCACCGTCGTTGGTCAGCAGCAGCAGGCCCTCGGTATCGGCATCCAGGCGTCCCACATGGAAGAGCCGTTCCTTGCGGTTGCTGACGAAGTCCCCGACGCAGGTCCGGCCGAGATCGTCGCTCATCGTCGACACGACGCCCAGCGGCTTGTTGAATGCGAGGTAGACGCGGGACTCGTCGAGCTGGACCCTGGACCCGTCGACGTGGACCGTCTGGGTGTTCGGGTCGATCCGTACGCCGAGCTCGGTGACCAGGTGTCCGTCAACGACGACGCGGCCGGCGGTGATGAGGTTCTCGCAGGTTCGGCGGCTGCCGACACCCGCGGCCGCCAGGAGCTTTTGCAGGCGCACGCCATCGGGGTCATGGACGTCGACCTTGGTGGCCGGATTCTCCCGCTGCGGCGGCAGACGGGTGGGCTGGCTGGGTTTGGTGGTGCCACTGCTGCCGCGCTGAGGGACATTCCCGCGCTCAGGGGCGCCGCCCCGCTGAGAGGCGCCGCTTGCTGGGCGTTTCCGCGGGCCGTCGGCGCCGCGGTGGGCTGGATGGGCCGGCGTCCTGTCGCTCATGCCCGGCCGTTCGCTGCTAGTTCGTCGAGCACATCAACCTCAGGTAGGTAGGGGGCCAGGGCCGGCAGGTCATCCAGTGAACCGAGGCCAAGGCGTTGAAGGAAATACGACGTCGTCCCGTACAGGATCGCACCATTCTCGCCGCCGGCCCCCATCGCGTCCTCGGGCAGCGAGCGTGCCTCGATCAGGCCGCGGGTGAGCAGAGTCCGCACCACGCCGTCGACGTTGACGCCGCGAACGGAACTGATCCGGGATCGGGAGACCGGCTGTCGGTAGGCAATCACCGCGAGGGTCTCTAGGGCTGCCTGGGTGAGCTTGGCCTGTGCCCCGTCCAGCAGGAACTTCTCGACAACCGGTGCGAACTCTGAGCGGCTGTACACCCGCCATCCTCCGGCGATCGACCTGATCGTGAATCCACGGTTGCTCGCGTCATAGTCCTGCGCCAGGGCGTGCAGGTGTGCCAGGACGTCCTCGACCGGCAGCTCCAGCGCGGAGGCCAGGGACAGGTCCGTCACCGGTTCGTCGATGACCATCAGGACCGCCTCGATTGCAGCGCGAGCGCCACCGGGGAAATCGTTGAGGTCGAAAGCAACCTGCTCCTGCGGCACCTCGGCAGGCATGTTAGTCAACGTGTTTCACCATCTCGTGGTTGTTCTCTTCCTCGGGGGCGTCAGGGGACTGGTCGAACTCGTCACTGACACCGATCTCGCCGTTGTCCTGTCCGGTCCAGTGAACAACCAGCTCCTCGAGCGCCTCGCTCTGGTCAAAGGCGATGACGCCCCGGTGGAACAGCTCCAGCAGGGCCAGGAATCGTGCGACGATCACCAGGGTGCTCTCGGCATCGGAGACCAGTGACCGGAAGGAGCAGGATCGAGACTGTCGTAGCCGCTCTACGATCACCGCAGCCTGTTCGCGCACGTTGACCGTCGGTGCGTGCAGGTGTGCCAGCCCGACGGTGGGCAGCACCCTGGGGGTGATCGCCCGGGCCGCGATCATGGCCAGCTGCTCTGGGGTGACCACCATCACCAGCTCCGGCAGCAGGGCGGCAAAGTGAGGATCCAGACCAGCCTGACGTGCGGTCATCCGGCCCGCGGTGGCTATCCGGTCGGCGAAGGTGGCGGCGACCTCTTTGAACGCGCGGTACTGCAGCAGGCGGGCGAACAGCAGGTCGCGCGCCTCGATCAGCGCCAGGTCATCATCATCCTGCGGGCTGTAGCCGGGCAGAAGGTGGGCAGACTTGATGTCGAGCAGCGTCGCGGCCACCAGCAGGAACTCCGAGGCCTGGCTCAGGTCCCATTCGTTGTCCGAGGCCTGGTGCCCCCTGATGTGGGCCATGAACTCGAAGGTCACCTCGGCGAGGGCGATCTCGGTGATGTCCAGCTTGTGTTTGGAGATCAGTCCGAGGAGCAGCGCGAACGGGCCCTGGAAGACGTCAAGATGAACCTCGAACGGCTCGCTCTCGGATCGTCGCAGGACCCCGCCCGGCGTGAGGCCGGAGCTCTGGGCGGGCGTTGCGGTGACCTCTGCGACGTCGGTGGCCGAGGTCTCAACCATGGTGCTCAGGCCGCCCCACCCCGCGCGATGAGCTCGCGCGCCATCTGCCGGTAGGCCTCGGCTGCCGAGTGGCCCGAGGCATAGGTCGTGATGGGTTCGGCGGCCAGCGAGGAGTCCGGGAACTTCACCGTACGGCTGATCACGGTGTGGAAGACGAGATCGCCGAAGTGGTCGACGACGCTGCGCACCACCTCTCTGCTGTGCAGCGTCCGACTGTCGTACATGGTCGCCAAAATGCCATCAACCTGTAGTCGAGGGTTAAGGCGGTCACAGATCTTGTCGATGGTCTCCACCAGCAGTGCCACCCCGCGCATCGCGAAGAACTCGCACTCCAGCGGGATGATCACGCCATGGGCTGCGGTCAGTGCATTGACGGTCAGCAGCCCCAGCGAGGGCTGGCAGTCGATGAGCACCACGTCATACTCATCCGTGATCGGGCGCAGGACGCGGGCCAGCACCATCTCCCGGGCCACCTCGCCGACCAGCTGCACCTCGGCCGCGGACAGGTCGATGTTGGCCGGGATGATGTCGAGGTTCTCGATGCCAGTGTGCTGGACCACGTCATGGATATCGTGGCCACGCTCGACCAGAAGGTTGTAGACCGTGACGTCGAGCTCGTAGGTCGGCACGCCCAGGCCCACGGACAGGGCGCCCTGGGGGTCGAAGTCGATGAGCAGGACCTTGCGTCCACACTCGGCCAGGGCGGCGCCGAGGTTGATGGTGCTCGTGGTCTTGCCCACCCCGCCCTTCTGGTTGCACATCGCGATGATCCGCGCGGGACCATGGCTGAGCAACGCAGGGGGCTCGGGGAAATCAGGCATGATCCGCCCGGTCGGTCCCGTCTGGCCTACTCCGACGCCCTGGGTCCCGGGCAGCCGGGCCGGGTCTCGTTCTGGCGCGTGCACGACGGCGTTGGCAGCCGAGGCGCCAGCGATCGGACCAGTCACCACGTTTGTCACAGGTGTTCCTCCCCAGCAGAGTCGAATGGTCATCGGTCAGTCACTCGCTGATCGCGTCGACCTTAGCCGCGCCGGTGGCCCTGATTCAAGGCAGGGTGCGGCCTGTCGCGGGATTGGCCTATAACCGCAGTGGGGTCCGGGTCGCTGTTCTCACCGCAGTGAGGTCCGCCTTTGGCTCATCGCGCGCGGGGATGTGCCTCCGCATAGACCTCGCGCAGGTGCTGCACCGTGACCAGGGTATAGATCTGGGTGGTGGTCACCGAAGCGTGACCGAGCAGCTCCTGGACGACCCGGATGTCCGCCCCGCCGTCGAGCATGTGGGTGGCGAAAGAGTGCCGCAGGGTGTGCGGGCTGACGGTGGCCGAGAGGCCGGCTCGTTCGGCGGCCGCGTGGATCGCCCCCCAGGCGCCCTGGCGGGACAGTCTCGCGCCGCGCAGGTTCAGGAACAGCGCCGGCGTGCCCCTGCCCCGCTGGGCCATCGTCGGCCGGGCCCTCACCGTGTATGCCGTGAGCGCCTGCGCCGCGTAGCTCCCGAACGGGACGATGCGTTCCCTGCTCCCCTTGCCGAAAAGACGGACCGACCCCTGCTCGAGGTCGATATCGTCGAGGTCGAGGCCCACGGCCTCGCTGATTCGTGCGCCGGCGCCGTAGAGGACCTCAAGCATCGCACGGTCACGCAGGGACGCGGGGGTGTCCCCCACGCTGGCGGCCGACAACAGGTTCTCGATCTCGGTGATCGAGATGGCCTTCGGGAGTCGCTTGGGCACCTTGGGTGGTGCCACGCCCGAGGCCGGATCTGTGCCTGTCGCACCCTCGAGAGCCAGGAACCGGTGGAAGCCGCGCACCGCGACCAGGCTCCGGGCTGCGGAGGTTGCCGACAGCGGCGGTCGCTGCAGTGTTCCCTGTCGAAGTGAGGCGAGGAAGTCCGCGACGTCGGGCTCGCGGACCCTGGCCGGATCACTGATCCCCCGGCTGCCCAGAAACTGCTGGTATCTCGTCAGGTCTCGACGGTAGGAAGTCAGCGTGTTGTCGGCCGCTCCGCGTTCGACCCGCAGATGGTCCAGCCATCCGCGGATCGAACGCGTCAGAGGTGAGTTCGCCTGTGTGCCATCAGCTTTGCTGTCGCTGTGACTCATCGGGCCAGGGCCCTTCGGTTCGGCGGGCCTGCTAGTGGACCTGTCAGCCGACATTTCGGAGGTTGTGTCGGCGCAGTGGCCGCCCGGCTCAGCGAAGCACCTCGTCCAGGGTCAGCGAGGCAAACCCGTGGGTCTGCGCCACGGGGCCGTAGGTCACTGCGCCGTCGTGGGTGTTCAGGCCCAGGGCCAGCGCATGGTCGGCCTTCAGCGCCTCGCGCCAGCCGAGGTTGGCGAGCGCCACGGCATACGGCAGGGTCACGTTGGTGAGCGCGTACGTCGAGGTGTGCGGCACCGCGCCCGGCATGTTGGCCACGCAGTAGAACACCGAGTTGTGGACCTTGAAGGTCGGGTCCTCGTGAGTGGTGGCGCGGGAGTCCTCGAAGCAGCCACCCTGGTCGATGGCGATGTCGACCAGGACCGAGCCCGGCTTCATCCGCGAGACCTGCTCGTTCGTGACCAGGGTCGGTGCCTTGGCCCCCGGAACCAGCACCGCGCCGATGACCAGGTCCGCGTCAGCGATGGCCCGCTCGACCTCGTAGGCGTTGGAGGTCACCGTCTGGCAGTGGCCCTGGTAGATCGCGTCCGCGTGACGAAGCTTGGCCACGTTCATGTCCAGCAGCAGGACCTCGGCCTGCATGCCGATCGCGATGGCTGCCGCGTTCATGCCGGACACGCCCGCGCCGATGACAACGACCTTGGCCGCATAGACACCGGACACGCCGCCCATCAGGAGCCCGCGGCCGCCCTGCGCCCGCATCAGCGTGGCGGCACCCACCTGCGGTGCCAGCCGGCCGGCGACCTCGCTCATCGGGGCCAGCAGCGGCAGCGAACGGTCGGGCAGCTCGACGGTCTCGTACGCGATGCCGGTCACCTTGCGGCTGACCAGCTCGTCGGTCAGTGCCCGGTCGGCGGCCAGATGAAGGTAGGTGAACAGGGTCTGACCCTTACGCATCAACGGGTACTCGGAGGGAATGGGCTCCTTGACCTTCAGGATCAGGTCACCGGTCGCCCACACATCAGCGGCCGAGCTCAGGATCTTGGCTCCGGCCGACACGTACTCCTGGTCGGTGATCGAGGAGCCGATGCCGGCGCCGGTCTCAACGCAGACCTGGTGACCGTGGCGCACCAGCTCGTGCACACCCGCCGGCGTGATGGCCACCCGGAACTCGTTGTTCTTGACTTCGCTCGGAATTCCAACCCTCACGGATATCAACATCCTCTGCCGATGAGTCACCGCCGAGGCAACCTCATTGTCACGTCGATCGGCCGCCCGCAGGCGTGCGTAGCGAGTCTAGACCTGCCCACGACGGCCAGGTCGTCCACCGCGGCGGCGAGGTCGGCGAACCCGCCGGTGCCGGTTCGCCCCAGAGGGGAACCGCGGCCGGTACGTTGACGGCCATGATTCCGACGCTCGGGATCATCTGATGACTCACGATCAGCACGCACGATGCTCTGGTGGGCGCGGGCCTGGTCGCCACGGTTGCCGTCTTCGGCTTCGAGAAGCGACGCCGTGCCATGACCGACGAACGGCTGTGGGTCGTGGTCGCCCTGGCCCTTGCCTGGGGCGCCGTCTTCGCCCGCCTCGGCACGTGGATCCAACACGTGGACCTCAGCCAGAATGACGCACTCGCCCAGCACTGGCTCTACGGCAGCCGCAGCATTCTTGGCGGCCTGACGGGCGCCTACCTCGGCGCGCTGTACGGCAAGGAAGTGACCGGATACCGGGAACGCACCGGAGCCCTGTTCGCGCCGGCGGTCGCAGCAGGTATGGCGATTGGCCGCATCGGCTGCCTGCTGGCGGAGTCCCCCGGCGCCGCGACCGGGCAGGCCTGGGGTGTGGTGCTCAACAAGACCGACGCGGCGCTGATGGGCTCCCTCGCCAAC
>JACMPC010000033.1 GCA_014377705.1 Dermatophilaceae bacterium | reverse complement strand
TCTGGCGCGACCCCGCCCGACCCTGCCTGGGCCTGGAGGCTTACGTCGGCGCGATGGGCCGGGTCCCGGACGTGCACAGCTGGTCGGTGCTGCGGGACCTGGCCGACATCGCGGCCGCCCTCCCAGCCCTGGACCACGATCTGTCCGAGACCATCCTGCCGTTCGTCAAGGGCGGTGAGGACCTGGCCCTGCCCTACGCGATGCTCACCCACGCCGGCCATGACACCGTGCGGGTCTGCACCACCGAGATCCGCGCCCGCATCCCGGCCGATCCGGTCTCGACCCGGGTCCCGGCCGCGCCCGGGGCGGTGCTCGGTGGCGGCGAACTCAACCGGGCGATGGACGCCTACGTGCGCACCGTGCTCGACCGCGGCCGGGACCTGTCGGTCGGAGACATGCGCGCGGTCACCCAACAGCATCACCGCGGTGCTGGGCCATCTCGCCGGGCCAAGCCGGTGGGCTTCGGCGTATCCGGCACTCGGGTCTGTTCAGCGGCGCAAGCTGAGAACGCGGACCGGACGCGACGGCGTCAGACCACCCTTCGGGTTCGGGCATGCTCGTGCACGACGGCGGCGGGGAGGAGCCGATTGACAACGGCGCGGGACAGATCGGTGAGCTTAATGTTGTGGTCGCGGGCGTACTGCCGGAGCGCCGCGTACGCACCGGACATGTCCAGGTCGCCGCTGTAGGACAGGACGCCCTTCGCTTGTTCGAGGACGACCCGGCTGTCCAAGGCGTTTTGGAGCTGCTCGTTCACGAGGCTCTTGTCCGCGGCGGCCCGATCTTGGATCAAGGCTATTGTCGCGACGTCGGCGAGGGCCTGTGCGAGCCGAAGGTCTGCCTCGTTGAGCGGGCCGGGCTTGCCCCCGAACAGGTTAAGCGCCCCAACGGTGTCGTCGCGCAGGCGCATCGGGACGGCATGCACGCTGGCAACCCCGGCTTTCGCGGCGACGGCCGCGAACTCGGGCCACCTCGCGGCCGCAGAAGCCAGGTCAGGGACGTTCACGGGCTTGCCTTCGAGATAGCAGGTGTGGCACGGGCCTTGTGCGCGTTGGGCCTGGAACGCTTCGAGGTCGGCAACGCGCTCGGACGAGACGGCCACGACGTGCAGCGCGCCGCGCGGGTCGGCGAGCAGCAGCCCGACGGCGCTTACGTCGAGCAGACGGGCGCAGTCAGCCGCGAGCTGAATCAGGAGTTCGGTGACGTCGTGCCCCCGGGCGAGATTGCCGGCCATCGAAACGAAGGAGGCGACGATGTCGTCTTCGCGGGCGCTCATGATGCCCCCTCCTGATCGTCGGGGAGGTTGATCCATCCATCGTCCTCCAACACCAGCCCCCTGTCGAGGATTTGGTAAGCGACCTGACTGGCGGTGAGGCCGCGGCTGATGGCGTGCGCCCGGAGACGGACCAGGGCGTTGGCCGGGGTGACCTGCAGGGCCGCGATGATCATCCCGGTGGCTTGGTAGACCTCAACGCGTTCCAGCGACGCAAGCTGTTCCCAGCTGCCCCGACCGTCCGCGGCCTTGCGCCAGTCGGTGTCGGCAGTCATCAGGTCCAGCAGCGGCAAAGCGGCGAGCCCGGCCGCCCACAACCCGGCAGTCACCGCTTCGCCGTCGAGTGGACCGCTGCTGTGACGGAACAGGTCGAGCGCGCCGATGGGGGTGCTGGCAATGGTGACCGGCAGCGAGAAGACGGCGTGGATGCCGTGGCCGAGCATGGCCTGGGCCAGCGCGGGCCAGCGCCGTTCACCGGGGTCGTCGAGGTCTGGCACCAGCACCGGCTTGCGCTTTGCGACGGCGTCCAGGCAAGGCCCCTCGCCGTAGGTGAACTGCAACTCGTCCAACGTCCGGCTCAGCTCCCCACTGGACCCGAACGTCCCCCGCGTCGTGCTGCCGTCGATGAACGAGATCGAGGCCCCATCGACGTCGAGGAGCTCGACACACGCCACACAGAGGCGATCGGCGGCCTCGAGCGGCGTCGGAGCGCCGCTTACCGCGTCACCGAAAGCGTCCCTGAGCCGCTGCCTGTCCATGCCAACCTCCCAATGCCGCCGCAAGGGCGGACGAGCCAGCTCTGTCACGGCACCGGCAGCGCCTTGCCGCGGGCCGCGCCTGAGCACTTCCACGAACGGGCGCCCACGGGTGGCCCTGCGGCACGCAACCGATGAAGTCCGGCTGCCTCCCGGCGCGTCTCGGCCCCTGGACCTAACCGCGTTCATCGACCAGTGCCAGCCGAAGCGAGATCATGCCGTTCCGCATACGAGTCTTGACCGTCCCGAGCGGCGCTCGGGTGATCTCTGCGACCTCGCGTTGGGTGCAGCCGCCCCAGAACGCCAGCGCCAGCACCTCCCGCTGGACCCGCGGCAGCGATACCAACGCTGCGCGCACCCTCGGAGCCAGGACCGCCGCCAGGGCCAGGTCGTCCGGGCCTCGCAGTGTCGACACCAGCTCGGGAGCCGCCTCCAACGACAGCGATTTGCGGCGCTGTTCGTAGCGGACCCGGTCGACAGCCTTGCGGTGGGTGAGCATCAGCAGCCAACTGCGATGCGTCGAGCGCGTCGCATCGAAGCTGGCGTTCCGCCAATGCTCGAGAAACGCTTCCTGGACCACGTCCTGAGCGAAGTCCACGTCCCGCAGGACGGTTCGGGCTAGGGCGTGGCAAGCAGCGCCGTAAGAGGCGAACAAAGCCTCCAGCTCGACAATCCCGGTCGAGATGGCCGGGCCGGAGGGTGGCGCAGGGAGCCCAGACAGGTGAGCCGGGCGCGTAGCGTCCGTGACTCTCATAGTTCCGCCCGACGATGCGGGGTGCGCAGACTGCCGCACCCGAAGCACCGCGCAAGGTCTGGACGGGCGCGCCAAACGGCGTGCTCGGTCAACATACATCGCCGCGCGGGCGACGTACCGCCGGACCGGCAGGGACTCCCGCCCGTCCGTCGCGGGGCTACTTGGCGAGGAAGTCGATCAGGGCCTGGTTCCACTCGGACTCGTGGCTGACGTTCGCGCCGTGCGGGGCTCCGGCGATCAGGTGGAGCTCGCTGCCGACAAGCGCTTGGTGGGTGCGCAAGCCGGAGCCTTCGAACGGAACGATGCCGTCGCTGTCGCCGTGCAGGACCAGGCTCGGCACCGAGACGTTGGCTAGGTCCTCGCGGAAGTCGGTGGTCCCGAAGGACTCCAGGCAGGCCAAGGCAGCCTTCTTGTCCGCTTGCTTGCACAGCGCCAGGGCATCCTGTCGCTGCGCCTCGGTGACCTTCAGGGCGCCGTCACCGTTGATGGAGAAGAACTGGGTTGTGAAGCCGTCGTAGAAGGCGCTTTCGTCTGCCGTCAGGTCCGCCGTCATGGACGCGGCCAGCGCCGTGCTCAGCGGGCCGTCCGGGTTGCCGTCGGTCGTCATCAGGTAAGGCGGCACGGCGGAAGCGAAGACGACACTGCGGAGCCGCTCCGCGCCGTACGCCGAGAAGTACCGGGCGACCTCGCCGCCGCCCATCGAGAAACCGACCAGCGTCACGTCGTTCAGGTCGAGCGCGCCGAGCAGCGTGTGCAGGTCCTCGGTCAGGGTGTCGTAGTCGTAGCCAGACTTGGGCTTGTCGCTCCGCCCGAACCCGCGCCTGTCGTAGGTGACCACGCGATACCCGGCGGCGACCAGTGCCGGTACCTGTCCGCTGAACGCCTCGCCACACAACGGCCAGCCGTGGATCAGAACAACAGGCCGGCCCGGACCGCCGGTGTCGTCCACGTGCAATTTAGTGTCCTTGAACAGGCCATGGTGAGCGGTGATCTGGGTCATGGGCATCCTCCGTGTTGGCCTTGGTCGCGGAACCGCGACGTAGGGGCTACTACCCGACCGGGGTCGCTCAACCCTGGTGGCTACGTCAGGACCGCCACTCGTAAGCCCAGGGTTTCGCCTCCGAGACGAGCTCGATGGGACGTGTGCCCGTCAGGTCAGGGCGATTCGGGGCAGGCAGGCGCTGACCGAGGCTGGAAGGACACGGTGGGCCCTATGCACCGTTCAAAACTGGACGGATCCCCCCCCGCAAGCGTGTCGCCTCGGCCGTCTGTTTGGCATCGTGGGACCGACCGGTCTGCTTCGTCCAGCGCCGGATGTCCTTGAGCGAGGTTTTAGGCCGCGAGATGGGCAGGTTGAGGTCGAAGGCCGCCCGGTATAGCGCGTGGTGGAAGACCTGGCCAGGGGACGGAGGGTGCGGTGCCTGCTCTTGCGATAGGCGCAGAAGCAGCACTTCTCGCTAGCGGTCAGTCGATAGGAAGCGGGCGGGGTCGCCGTCGCAGAAGGTGCCATCCGCCATGGCCGTCGTCGCTTCCCACGGCCAACACGGATGGGACACTCAGTAGTAGAAGGTCCCCAACGCGATGACGGCGAGCACCAAAACCCAGGCCAGACCGGCAGCCCAGCGCGGGGGCAGACGATCCTCCGTGGTCACCAGCCGACCGCAGGACCAAAACCGACAACGGCAGGGATGAGGATGGTGGCGTTCTCCCGCCCGGTCTGACTCGAATAACGGCCGGCGCGAACCTGCTGTCTTCTAAGTGCTCCGTCGGCCGGGCGGGAGACACCTGGCGCGATCAGCATTGGTGAAAGTGACCTAGTAGGAGCCTGCGCCAACAGGCCCCGTCCCTGTCCTGTCCGACCGCCGTCGCACCGCGCCTGCCCTCACCCGCTGCAACGGACCAAGGACAGACATGACCACGATGACACCCGCACGCCCATCCGTCACCGGTGGCGTCGATACCCACAGCGATGAGCACGTCGCCGCGGCTCT
>JACMPC010000258.1 GCA_014377705.1 Dermatophilaceae bacterium | reverse complement strand
GGGCCTGGGGGCGGACGTCATCAGCGTGTCAACCTTGCAGGACTTCGAGAAGGCACTCGTGGTTGCCCGCGATTCGGCCACCACGACGGCCATCGTGGTCGAGACCGACTGGCACGAGCGTGTCGGCGGATACGCGACCTGTTGGTGGGACATGGCTACGTCCGAGATCTCGGAGATGCCGGCTGTCGATGCTGCCCGTAAGGACTACGTCGAGAACAAGAAGACACAGCGTTGGCTCAGCGCTCTCGACTCGGGTCGGTCGGATGCCACCAACTGATCGATGCGCGCACGGTCAGGACCCTCGGGTCCTGACCGTGGGGCGGATCAACCTGGACTTCTACGCCAGCGACCTGGGTGTTCACATGCGAGAAGCGAAGACATTTGTCGCATCCGTGGGCGGCAGCCCGACCAACATCGCCATGGTGGCGCAGCGACTCGGTGTTCGCGCCGCGGTGCTCACGGCGACCGGGGACGACCTCGCTGGTGAGCTGGTTCGACAACAGCTCACCGACGCTGGCGTTGATGTTCGCTGGGTGCACACCATCCCCGGCGCACCCACGTCGATGGCGATCCTTGCGCAGCCGTGCCCAGACGAAGGGCAACGCCAGTTCTTTCGGCTCGGGCCAGCAGACTCTCTCATGACCTCGGCCCATGCTGCGGGATTGCCGTGGGACGAACTCGACATCGTGCTCCTGTCGGGCGACGCCATGGCTTCGGGCACAACGCCCGCCATCATCCCCGACCTCAGCGCCACAGCCGGGAGACACGGCATCGAAGTGTGGTGGGATCTGGACCTGCGACCGTCCTCATGGGCGTCGCTGGACAGCTACGGCTCGGCTGTGCATCCGGCCCTCTCGAAGGCAGACGTGGTCATCGGAACCGAGGAAGAGTTCGCTGCGCTGCTATGTCTCGGCGAACCAACCCGCTCGGAGCTCGTCAAAGCCGTGAGCGACCTTGACCTGCCGCATGTCGTGCTGAAGCTCGGCCCGGACGGCATCATGCTCATCACTGAAGGAGTAGAAGAGACGATAGTCCCGTCTCGGTCCACCAACCCCGTGTGCACGGTGGGTGGTGGTGATGCCACTGCCGGTTCGCTCGTGGCGGCGAGGCTGAGCGGCTGGTCGTGGCAGGACTCACTCGAGCTCGCCATGCGTGTTGCCGGCTACACGGTCGAGCAGCCCTACTGCTCAGACGGGTTCCCCACCATGTCGCAACTGGGCGCACATGAGGCCAGCCCAACGGTGTCGGTCACGTGACGCGCATCGTTGCGTCAGTGACGCCGGCCTCGGCTCACTGGGACCATCTCACCGCCTTGGTCATCGATCTGGCGGCGGGGCAGGCGTATGACGTGTCCAGTACCACCCATGAGTCCGCTCTTGCGGTGGTGTCCGGCCATGTGGAGGTCAAGGGCTCGGGCCTGGACCACGTGATCGTGCGGCCGAGCCCATTCACCACTCTCGCCGATGTCGTCTACCTGCCGCCGGGCGCACCGGTGTCCATCAGGGCGCGCGAGTACTCGCAGATCACGATCGGGCAAGCGCCGGCCTCTGGCCGTTTCGATCCGCGCGTCGTCGCGACCGGTGAGATGGAGTCAGTGGTCCGCGGGGGTGGGCCGGCCCGTCGACAGGTGGTCTCCACGTTGGCTGACCCCATCCCCGCAGAGCGGTTGATCATGTATGAAGGGTGGGTCGCGCGGGGTTCTTGGACGGGTTGGCCTCCCCATCGACATGACGGGGTGGACGGCTCTCCCCGCCTCGAGGAGACCTACTACTTCCGGTTCGACCGCTCCAGCGGATT
>JACMPC010000257.1 GCA_014377705.1 Dermatophilaceae bacterium | reverse complement strand
GGCGACGACCAGCTGTTCTACCTGATGTCCCGGGGGATGACCGAGCAGGAGGCCATGGCCATGATCGTGCGCGGGTTCATCGAGCCCATCGCCCGCGAGCTGCCGATGGAGTACGCCCTCGAGCTCAACCGCCTGATCGAGTTGCAGATGGAAGGAGCGGTCGGATGATGACCGCAGGAGAAGGAGTCGCATCGTGACGTACGTCATCGCCCTGCCCTGTGTTGACCTCAAGGACAAGGCCTGCATCGAGGAGTGCCCGGTCGACTGCATCTATGAGGGCGAGCGCGCGCTGTACATCCACCCCGACGAGTGCGTGGACTGCGGTGCCTGTGAGCCGGTGTGCCCGGTGGAGGCCATCTACTACGAGGACGACACCCCCGAGCAGTGGAAGGACTATTACCAGGCCAACGTCGAGTTCTTCGACGACCTCGGCAGCCCCGGCGGCGCGGCCAAGCTCGGCCTGATTCCCAAGGACCACCCCCTGATCGCAGCCCTGCCCCCGCAGGAGCACGACGACTAGAGCGACTGATTTGGAGACAAAGATGAGTGCACCCACGACCACGACTGGTATCTCGGATGAGGTCCGTGATCTGGCGAACCAGGAGTATCGGTACGGGTTCGTGACCGATCTCGATACCGACGTCGCACCCAGGGGTCTGGACGAGGACATCATCAGATTGATCTCGACCAAGAAGAATGAGCCGGGCTGGCTGTTGGAGTGGCGACTTCAGGCCTACCGGCATTGGGTCACTCTTGCTGAGCCCACCTGGCAGCACGTCGCCTACGGGCCGGTCGACTATCAGGACATCATCTACTACGCCGCGCCGAAGCCGAAGAAGAAGCTGGCGAGCATGGACGAGGTCGATCCGGAGCTGCGCGAGATGTTTGACAAGCTCGGGATCTCCCTGGGTGAGCAAGAGCGCCTGAGCGGCGTGGCGGTGGACGCGATCGTGGACTCGGTGTCGGTCGCGACCACGTTCAAGGAGAAGCTGGCAGATGTCGGGGTCATCTTCTGCTCCTTCTCCGAGGCTGTTCAGAACCACCCGGACCTGGTGCGCAAGTACCTCGGCTCGGTCGTCCCGTACAAAGACAACTTCTTCGCCTGCCTGAACGCGGCGGTGTTCACCGACGGCTCGTTCTGCTACATCCCCAAGGGCGTGCGCTGCCCGATGGAGCTGTCCACGTACTTCCGGATCAACGCCGCGGATACCGGTCAGTTCGAGCGCACCCTGATCGTCGCCGAGGAGGGTTCCTATGTGAGCTACCTCGAGGGTTGCACCGCTCCGGTGCGGGACAAGAACCAGCTGCATGCCGCAGTGGTCGAGCTGGTGGCCCTCGATGACGCTCAGATCAAGTACTCCACGGTGCAGAACTGGTATCCAGGCGACGCGGACGGCAACGGTGGTGTCTACAACTTCGTCACCAAGCGGGGTCTGGCGGCCGGCCGCAACGCGAAGATCTCCTGGACTCAGGTCGAGACCGGCTCGGCGATCACCTGGAAGTACCCGGGCGTCATTCTCAAGGGTGACAACTCGGTCGGAGAGTTCTACTCGGTGGCGCTGACCGCTCGCCGTCAGCAGGCCGATACCGGCAGCAAGATGGTGCACATCGGCAAGAACACCAAGAGCACCATCATCTCAAAGGCGATCTCGGCCGGTCACGGCCAGAACACCTACCGGGGGCTGGTAGGGATCCGTCATTCTGCTGTGGGCGCGCGGAACTTCACCCAGTGCGACTCGCTGCTGATCGGCAAGGACTGCGGCGCGCACACCTTCCCCTACGTCGAGGTGAAGAACCCGACCGGGCAGGTTGAGCACGAGGCATCAACCTCCAAGATCGGCGAGGAACAGCTCCTGTACTGCCGGCAGCGGGGCATTCCCGAAGAAGAAGCGGTCTCGATGATCGTGAACGGATTCTGCCGCGAGGTATTCAAGATGCTGCCGATGGAGTTCGCCGTCGAGGCACAGAAACTGCTCAACGTGAGCCTGGAAGGAAGCGTGGGATGATGCTGAAGATTGAGAACCTGCATGCCAGTATCGAGGACAAGAAGATCTTGCGGGGGGTAAACCTTGAGGTGAACGCGGGCGAGGTGCACGCGATCATGGGACCCAACGGGTCGGGCAAGAGCACGCTGGCCAGTGTGCTGATCGGCCGCGAGGGCTATGACGTCTCCGGCAGCGTCCGCTACCAGGGCCAGGACCTGCTCGCCCTCTCACCCGAAGACCGGGCTGCGGCCGGTGTGTTCTTGGCCTTCCAGCATCCGGTCGAGATCCCGGGGGTCGGGAACCTGTACTTCATGCGCACGGCCCTGAACTCCCTGCGCCGCCAGCGCGGGCAGGAAGAGCTCGACGCGGTGGACTTCCTGGCGCTCGCCCAGGAGCGGATGAAGCTTGTCGAGATGGACCAGACCTTCATGAGCCGCTCGGTCAACGAGGGGTTCTCGGGCGGTGAGAAGAAGCGCAACGAGATCCTGCAGATGGCGATCCTCGAGCCCAGGCTCGCCATCCTGGACGAGACCGACTCGGGCCTTGACATCGACGCCCTGCGGGTCGTCGCGAACGGAGTCAACGCCCTGCGTAGTGAGGGCCGGGCGATGCTGGTCATCACTCACCACCAGCGGCTTCTGGACTACATCGTCCCCGACCGGGTCCATGTCATGGCCGCAGGCCGGATCGTGCGCCCAGGGAACAAGGACCTCGCCGTCGAGCTCGAAGAGAACGGCTACAACGGACTGGGGCAGCAGGACAGCGCAGGCCGTATGCCGGTCGGGGCGACCCGGTGACCATCGCGACAGCTGCCCGGGGAGTGCTTTCCAAGCTCGAAACCTGTCGGGGCGACCGAAATGACGGCCATGACCGCGATCCCGCCTGGCTCGCTGACGCGCGCCTGGCCGCCCTGGCGTGGGTCGGTGAGCACGGCTTCCCGACGCGCAAGGACGAGGACTGGAAGTACACCGGGCTCGACCCGATCCTGGCGGTGCCTTTCGAGGCAGCCGCCGCGGGGACGGGTCGCTGGGTATCGGCAGAGATGATCGATACGGCAGCGGTGGACCTCGGCGGCCCCAGGCTGGTCTTCGTCAACGGACACTTCGCTGCCGAGCTCTCGCGGTTGACTGGTCTGCCGGCCGGCGCCGAGGTGACGAACCTGGCCGCTGTGCTGGCCGCCAGGCCGCAGCGCCTTGAACCCTTCTTCTCCCATACACCTGGAGAGCATCACGCGTTCGCCGCGTTCAACGACGTGCTCGCGGAGGACGGGGCCTTTATCCACCTCACGCCCGGCACGTCCGTGGACGAACCGATCCAGCTGGTGTTCTTCTCCGACACCGGCGGGTTCCCGCTGATGTCCAGTCCGCGGTCGGTGATCGTGGCCGAGGCAGGCAGTCGCGCGACGATCGTCGAGACCTATGCCGGCACCTTCGGTGACGTGTACTGCACCAATGCCGTCACCGAAGCCGTCCTGGGCGACGACGCCCAGATCGAGCACTACAAGGTGCAGGACGAGCCCCTGACCGCATTCCATCTGGCGCTGCTGGACGTCAGGCAAGGACGCAACAGCCGGTTCTCCTCGCGTTCGGTCATGCTCGGCTCCAGCATCGCCCGCCACGAGGTGCGCGTGCTCCTTGAGGACGTGGGCGCCGAGGTCAGCCTCGATGGCGTCTACCTGCCGCAGGGTGACCAGCTCCACGACAACACGATCTTCGTGGACCACGCCGCGACCGGCTGCACGAGCCACCAGCTGTACAAGGGGGTGCTGGACGGAGGTGGGCACGGCGTGTTCAACGGACACATCATGGTGCGTCCGGGTGCGGACGGAACCGATGCGAACCAGAAGAACAAGAACCTGATTCTCTCCGACCGCGCCGAGGTCGACACCAGGCCGCGACTGGAGATCTACACCGACGACGTGAAATGCACCCACGGTGCGGCGGTCGGCCAGCTGGACGAGGAAGCGCTGCTCTACCTGCGCGCGCGGGCCATACCGCTCGAGGCGGCCCGCGGTCTTCTCATCTACGCCTTCGTGCACGAGATGGTGGACCGGATCGAGCTGGAGCCGCTCCGGGCCCAGCTGGAGACACTGGTCGCCGGCCGGTTCACCCACGGCGACGATCAGGTCAAGCCGTGAGTGGGCCAGCACAGAGTGGGCTGGCGCAGTATGAGCTCCAGGGCGGGCCAGATAGTGCGGCGCCCAGTGCTGACATCACGAGCCTGTATCAGGAAGTCATCATCGACCACGCCCGCAGGCCGCGGAACTTCCGTGAGCTCCAGGACGCCGACCAGAGGGTCGAGGCGGTCAACCCGCTGTGTGGCGACCAGCTGACGCTTTACATCCAGCTCGCCGACGGTGCTATCACCGACATTGCTTTTGAAGGCAACGGATGCGCCATCTCCCAGGCCTCGGCCTCGCTGATGACCATGGCGATGAAGGGTCTGCAACGCGATGAGGCCCTCGCCCTGTTCACCCGTGTCCACACCATGCTCACCAACGAGTCCGAGGGCGATGCACCGCCGGCCGAGGTCGGCAAGCTCGCAGTTCTCTCCGGTGTGTGGGAGTACCCGACGCGGGTCAAATGCGCCACCTTGGCCTGGCAGGCGCTGCGCAGCGCCCTCAAAGACAGCGCCCTCAAAGACAGCGCCCCCGAAGTCAAACCCCCGAAGACGACGGACGCCGGGACGAGACGGAGTAGACAACCATGAACTCAGGCGGATACATGAAGGTCGAGCTCGGGCAGGACTGCCAGGCGACGGTGATCCCGGGCGGACAGCCGATGCTGATCCAGCGCGGCGAGCAGGTCTTCGTGACGCAGACCCTGGGCGGCAGCGTCACCGTCCAGACCGAGATGGGATACCTCGTCCGGATCAATGCCGAGGACTCCGCAGCACTCGGACTGAGCGCCCCCGTCGACGTGGCAAGGTTCGTCAGTAATGCGCCGTTCGAGCTGGATCAGGTGATCGCACAGCTCAAGGACGTCTTCGACCCGGAGATCCCCGTCAACGTCGTGGATCTGGGGTTGATCTACCTCTGTGAGGCGGAGCCGCTCGCCGATGGCACGCACCGGAACGATATCGAGATGTCCATGACCGCTCCCGGTTGTGGCATGGGCGATGTGCCCAAGGAAGACGCCCGCACCGCGGTCCAGTCGGTTCCCGGCGAGAGCGCCGTCAACATCGAGCTTGTCTGGGACCCACCCTGG
>JACMPC010000256.1 GCA_014377705.1 Dermatophilaceae bacterium | reverse complement strand
CCGGTGCAGGCGGCCCAGTCCACGAAAGTCGGGTTCTCCTTGACCTTCGCGTGGAACATGCCGTCGCTGTCCCGTTCGATCTTCAGGACCTCGCTGTAGTTCTTGGTGGTGATGTTGGGGTGGTTGATGGTCGACGACATCTTGGGGCCAGAGATACAGCTGGCGCAGTCAAGGGTCGGGAAGACCTTGCTGAGCAGGATCATCCGGCCGCCGACGCTGGCCTCCTTCTCGACCAGCAGGACCTTGTGGCCCATGTCTGCCAGCTTGATCGAGGACTCCATGCCACCGATGCCGCTGCCGATCACCAGGACGTCATAGTCCGTCTTTGGTTCCAGTTCGTTGTCCATCTGTGGCTCCAAGCTCGTAGTCCAGCAATGCCGCCCGCAGACTCAGGCGAGATCCTCGAGAGAGGCGTGGTGCTCACCTGAGTTGTCCCAGGTCCTGAGTCGTCTAGATGAAGAGGTTGACGTTGGCCTCGTCGGCATCGCCCAGGTAGCTCGCGACCCCGGCGTACTCAAGGCCGTCGATGAGCTCCTCGGGCTTGAGTCCCATGATGTCCATCGACATGGCGCAGGCGATCATCTTCACGCCCTGCTCCCTCGCCGAGGCGATGAGGTCATCAAGGGGCATGACCTTCTCCTGGCGCATCATCCGCTGCATGAGCTTGGGGCCTGCCCCGGCGAAGTTCATCTGCGAGAGCCGCAGCCGCTCCGGACCCCGGGGCATCATCATGGAGAACGCCTTCTGTAGCGGGCTCTTGCCGCTCGTCGTCACCTTCTCCGGGCGCCGCAGGGCGTTGAGGCCCCAGAACGTGAAGAACATGGTGACCTCGTCGTCCATGGCCGCCGCGCCGTTGGCGATGATGAAGGCCGCCATCACCTTGTCGAAGTCACCGCTGAAGACGATGATCGTCTTTCGGGTCTTGACCTCGGTGTTGTCGGTCACAGCCTCAACCAGCTGGGTCTCAGTCATAGCTTTCGGACGCCCGTTTCTCGGTTCTCGTTGATCATGAAGCCATCGCCGCGGTGGCCGCGGCAGTGGAGATGGGGCCGAGCTTCGTCAGCGCCTGCGAGAACTCGCGCATGTAGCCGACGAACGGCTCAGCGCACACCGAGCACAGGGCCGCCATCTTGAGCCGTTGAGGCGCGATCCCTGCGGCCTTCATCAGCTCCTGAGCCTGTGTGATGATCCGGCTCGTTCGCGCTCCGCAGTCGTCCAGCAGGGCGCACTCATCCCCGTCGGAGCCGATGAACACCCCGTCCATCCCCTGCTCGAACGCGTGCAAGATCCATCCGGGTTTGAGCCCGCTGCTGCACGGGACGCTCATGGTCGAGACCTGAGCGGGGTAGTGCATGTGTCTGCTCCCGGCCAGGTCGATGCCGGGATCGGAGATGTTGTTCGTCGAGAAGACGAGAATCCTCGGTTTGAACCCAGACCCGGTCGCAGTGGACACGGTCAGCTCACTTCATCTTCTTGAGGAAGAGCTGCAGGTAGCCGGCGTCGTCGACCGATCCCAGGTAGTCGTGGCCCATCTTCTTGCACCAGGCCGGCAGGTCCTTCAGCGTTCCGGTGTCGGAGGCGAGCACCTCCATGACTCCACCCACCGGAATCTGGCCGATGGCCTTCTTGGCTGCCAGGATCGGTCCGGGGCACGAGGTGGCGCGGGCGTCAACGACCAGGTCGGACTTCAGGCCCTTGAGCTCCTCGACTGCGACGGTCATGGTGATACCTCCTTGATCGGGCGCGTGATAGCGCCGTGGTGTGGGTTTCCTGGTGAGCGAAGCCTGTGAGCCACCTTATGAAGTGGTCGGATCCCGCCCTAGAGCCAAAGGTCCTTGTTACCCCGTGGGGTATGTCACAGTTACCCCAAGGGGTATAAGTTTTCTACCCCTCGGGGCACCCACGCCGACATCAGGCGGATACCGGAAGAGCACCCGCCGCGGTGATCCTCGATAACGGGATCCCGGGTCTCTGTCAGCCCAGTCAGCCCAGTCGGCCCAGTCAGCCCAGCCAGCCCTGTCTGCCAGTCAGCCGTGTCGGCTCTGCTGGCCGGCGACCTCCGTAGATCACGTTCTCGAGGTGCTTCCAGTTGACGTCGATGCCTTCGAAGCCCGCCGAACGCAGGTCGAGATGATGTCGCCCGGGGTGGTGGAGCCTTTGCTGGTGCTTCAGGCGGTGGCTGACCCGGTGCGTTGGGCGGTGCTGGCCATGGTGGCCGAAGCGCCGCTACCTGCTGGTCAGTATCGCCCTGGGCGCCGCCATCCACGGCTGGGTGCCGGAGGACTTCTTCACCCGGTACGTTGTCCTGTCCGGGCGCGTCCCCACCGCTGCCAAAGTACGCGAACTGCTCGAGTCCCTGGCGCCCTGACGGTGGCCGGGTGGATGGCGGCTAATGCCTGCGGATCCCAGCGGCTTGTCTTCCACTCTTCGTCACCGGCGTGGCCGGATTGGTAGGAATCGCGGAGTCCGGGCGGCGTACTCGGCATATCCCTCGAACCGCCGGGCCAGGCGGGTCTCCTCCCAGCGTGCCTTCATGGTGAGCAGCAGGACCAGGACCCCGAGGATCAGGAGCCTGGACGCGTTGCCCGAGCCCACCGTGATCGACGCCATCGTGAGGATCAACCCGCTGTAGATGGGGTGCCGTGAATACCGGTACAAGCCCTCCGTTCGCAGCTGGGCGTGGGCGTTCGGCAGGGGCGTGGCAGTCAGGCCCCGTCCCAGTCCGGTGGCGCCGATGACCATGACAGTCAGGCCGAGGAGGGTGGCGACGCGGCAGACGAGGGTGAGTGCCGCGGGCACCGGCCAGTCGTGGCGCGCGGGAAGCAGCACAATTATACCGATCAGCACGAACTGGCCCGCGACGAGCAGTCGCGCGGTCCGCACGTCCGAAGGCGCCGGGCCGTCTTCGTGGGCAGTCGCGTCATCCACGGGTGGGCTCACCTGTTCGGCTCCTTGGTCTGGCTGACCTGCAGCCTAGGCCGGGGGGCGATTCACAGACGTGACGACGTCCCCGTCTCGGCTTGATAGGTCCCTGAGAGGTTCAGCACAGGGGTTTCCCATTCCGGCGATCGAGAGTGGAACACACCATCAACCCCGATCTCGAGGAGAACCCATGTACAAGCGAACCGTCGGCCTCATTCTCACCGGCGTTCTGGCATCCGGCGCTGTCGGCGCGGTTGCGATGACCCCCGCATCAGCCACCACCTCCGACAACGTTGTCACCAGCCGGCTCGCCGGGATCAAGAACGCGCTGAGCGGGCTGGTCAGGGACGGCACTCTCACGCAGTCGCAGGCCGACAAGGTGGCCACCACCCTCGACACCAAGCTGCCCAAGGGCGGTCCTGGTGGTCACGAGGGTCCCGGCAGGCGCCTTGGCAGGCTGGGCATGCACCAGGCCCAGGATGCAGCCGCCAAGGCCCTCGGCCTGACCACCGACAAGCTGCATGCCGCGCTGGAGGGTGGCAAGAGCCTGGCTGACGTGGCGAAGGCCCAGAAGGTCAGCGTCGCCACCCTGGTCAAGGCAATGGTCAAAGCCACCGAGGCCGACCTTGCCACCGCGGTGGAGAACGGCAGGATGACCCAGGCTCAGGCAGACACCATGAAGGCCTCGCTCACCCAGCGGATCACCGACCACGTCAACGACGTCCGACCCGACCGCGGCCTCCGCGGGGCCGATCGGCCTGCGTCCACCAGCGGCACGTCAAACGGCACGATGAGCACCGCTCTGAGCGCTACCTGAGAGACGCCCCCTGGATGTCTAAGGTTCTAGCTACGGCTCCAGGGGAAGCGCCGCGCGGGTCGCTCTTCGCGGACGCAGGTGCATCGCTGCGGGGGTGCGACCCTGGACATCACGGCGTCGACGTGACTGCCGCAGCCGGTCCAGGTGGTCTTTCCGCAGCGGGCGCAGCGGGCGGGACTACACATGTGGTGCTCCTTCGGAATGGTCCTGTGGGTTAATTATACCCCTGTGGGTATTACGCTCGGTTTCTCGTGACCGGGTTCTGATGGTCTCGTGACAGGGGTCGCGGAGGGTTTTCGGTGGCTGGTAGAGGTCAGGCCAAGGGTCGGCGGGCGAGCACAAGGGCGTCCAGCGCCTCCACCGGCTCGCCCTGGTCATCGGTCAGTGATCGGGTGACGGTCTCGGCGCGGAGGATGACCAGCCCTGCCGGCTCGATGTCTGCCACGATGTCGTCGGGGGTGTACAGAACCGCCGGGTCCTGCGGCCCGCCGTATCCGGAGGTCAGGTTCTCCAGGTCGTGTCCCACGACCAGGAGAGTCCCGCCCGGGGCGACGGCCTCGGCGGCCGCTCGCATGATCGGGCGGCGCACCTTCTTCGGAATCTGCAGGTACACCACCAGAACCAGGTCGTAGGAACGCTCCTGTGGCACCCAGGTCGCCACGTCGGCCTCGAGGGTCACCACTCGCACGGAGTCACCACCGAGCTGCTGCTTGGCCAGCGAGCGTGCTCGTTGCAGCGCAACCGTGGAGAAGTCCGCCGCGGTGGTGTGCCATCCCCGGGCGGCAAGCCACAGGGCGTTGCGGCCCTCTCCGGCTGCGATGTCCAGGGCTGTCCCCGGCTGCAGATCCGCGGTCAGCTGCCGGACCCAGATGTTCGGGGCAGCTGACCAGACAAGCTGGCTGCCCTCATACCGCTCGTTCCATGCCGTGCTGTCCATCGTGGGTCCCTTCGAGGTGGCGCAGGTGGTACGCGGTTCGGCTCAGGACAGGGAGAGGAAGAGCTTCTCCAAGCTCCGGGCGTCAGCGGAGTCAGCGCCACCGGGCTCGGCCAGACATTGTTTGAGGCTGGTGGCGATGATAGCGAAGCCCGCCCGGTCGAGGGCATGGTTGACCGCGACGAGCTGGGTGACGATGTCCTTGCAGTCGCGGCCCTGCTCGATCATTCGCAGGACTCCGCCGATCTGGCCTTCGGCGCGCCGCAGACGGTTGACCACCGCGCCGAGCCCCTCCGGGTTCAGTTCAACCATGGTGGCTCCTCAGCCCCCTGACGGGTGAGTGTTGGTGTCGCGGGGGAGTCAGGACGCCGCGTCTGCGGTCTCGGACTCGGTCTCGGACTCGGCGGCTATCTGGGACCTGATGTGATCCATGTCCAGCTCGCGGATCTGGGCGATGACCTGTTCCAGGGCGGCGGCAGGCAGTGATCCGGGCTGGCTGAAGACGAGAATGCCCTTCCGGAAGGCCATCAGGGTGGGGATGGACGTGATCTGCGCGCTCGCCGCCAGAGCCTGCTCGGCCTCGGTGTCGACCTTGCCGAAGATAATGTCAGGGTGGGTGGCGCTGGCCTTGTCGAAGACCGGCGCGAAGGCACGGCACGGGCCGCACCAGGTCGCCCAGAAGTCGACGAGCACGAGGTCGTTGTCGAGCACGGTCTGCTCGAAGGATTCGGTAGTCAGCTCAGTGGTGGTCATGAGGGCTCCTTCTCGATGGGCTGTTTAATACCTCAGGGGGTATCAACGTACTGTGCTCGAATGACATTCCCGGTGAGCCCGTTGGTTCTGACGAGGCGTGGGATGGATCGAGCAGCCGGCACCTGTGCGGCTCCGGAATGTCCTGAGGTACGTTAACCTTTGCATCTTCAGATACCCCCATGGGTATCATCCATCCGGATGGACCCGAAGAGATACGGAGTCAGCATGCGTGAAGTTCCGATAGCGACATTCGCCGCCGCCCACTCCGACGGCGCGGTCGTCGTCGACGTCCGCGAGCCTGGCGAGTATGTGGCTGGTCACGTACCCGGCGCGGCCCTGCTCCCGATGGGCGAGCTTTCGTCGCGTCTGCACGAGCTCCCCAGGGACGTGCCGATCTACGTCATCTGCGCGAGCGGCAACCGCAGCCTCGCAATGACCAGCTTTCTGATGCGCGCCGGCCACCGCGGCCACCGGCTCCCCGCTCGATTGGACCGACTGCCCGCTGCAGACTCTCGACCGGTCCAGCTTCGCCGACCTGGCCCAGGTGCGCCACCACCGTCCCGTGACCATCCTCGACGTCCGACGAGTCGGGGAGTGGGACGAGTCGCACATTGACGGCGCGATGAGCATCCCCCTCCATGAGCTCCTCAATCGGATCGCCGAGGTCCCGGCGGGCGAGGTCTGGGTGCACTGCGCCGCTGGCTACCGCGCGTCGATCGCCACGTCGGTGCTCGCGGCTCAGGGTGTGCGAACGGTGGCCGTGGACGACTCCTACGCAGAGCAGGCAGCCGCATCCGGGCTGTCTCTGGTCACCGGATCCGGCCAGCTCGTGGCGGCCGGGGCGTGAGCCGGCGCGACAGTCTCCTTGGACGTACCTCCGTCGTCATCTGAGGGGCGCCCGTTGATCGCGCTGGCCATCCCCATCGGTCTCATCATCGGACTCACCCTCGGCGCGCTCGGTGGCGGCGGGTCGATCCTGACCGTTCCGGCGCTGGTCTACCTGCTAGGCCAGGACACCCAGGACGCCACGACCGGATCCCTGATCATCGTGGGGATCACGGCCTTCGCGGGTATGACGGCTCATCACCGGGGGGGCCGGGTCCGGGTCGCCGCCGGATTGGTGTTCGGAGTGCTCGGCGTCGGCGGCGCCTATGTCGGGTCACTGCTGTCAGCGTCGGTCGCACCTTCGGTCCTGATGTCCGCGTTCTCGCTGCTCATGCTCGTTGTTGCCGCGATGATGTTCGCGCGCGCACGGCGAGGCCGGGGCAGCTCCCCGGCAGCGGACGTGGGGATGGGCGAGGAGCCGATCCTCATGTTCCGGCCGTCGTTTGCCTGCGCCTGCCCGCGCGCGCTGAAGGTGCTGATCACGGCGTCTGCGGTCGGGTTGCTCACCGGCTTCTTCGGCGTGGGGGGTGGCTTCGTGGTCGTTCCCGCCCTTGTCCTTGCTCTCGGCTTCACGATGCCGGTGGCAGTGGGCACCTCACTGCTGGTGATCGCGATCAACAGCGCCTCAGCCCTGGTCGCCAGAGCCGGTCACGGAGTCCAGCTGGACTGGCCTCTCATCGGCGTGTTCACCCTCGCCGCGATCGTGGGCAGCCTCGCCGGTGGCCGACTCGCCACACGGGTGCGTCCCGAACGGCTCACCGCGGCCTTCACCGTGCTTCTGGTCGCGGTGGCGCTCTACACCGCAGCCCGCAGCTTTCCCCAGCTCGTATGACGACCGAATCCGAACACGAGTCAGAGACACAGGAAATCTCATCACACAGCCAGTCATCCGCCCTGTGCCCGCCCGCCTCGACGTCGCCACCCGGCGCGACTGGATCGCATCCAGCGAAGGCCCCCGAGCGCTCGATGTGCGCACCGCCAACGCGTTCACGACGGTGCACATTCCAGGCTCTTACAACGTCCCGCTGGACCTGCTGCGTGAACACCGGGATGAGCTGAGCCGCCACCTCGTCGCGGACATCGTGCTCGTCTGCCGATCGGGGGCCCGTGCGGGGCAGGCCGAGACCCTGCTCGCCGAGACGGCCCGGCCCGACGTCCACGTGCTGGACGGCGGGCTCCTGGCCTGGCAGAGAGCCGGTGCGCCAGTGAACAACGGGTCCGCCAGGTGGGATCTGGAACGGCAGGTCCGGCTGGTCGCCGGCGGCCTGGTCCTGACAGGCGTCCTTGCCAGTGTCCTGGTGCCGAACATGAAATGGCTCTCCGCGGCCATCGGCGGAGGCCTGGCCATGGCCGCCCTCATAAACAGCTGCGTCATGGGTCTGCTGCTGTCCAAGCTGCCCTACAACCGTGACGCGAGCGAGCGGTGGTAAGGCTGGCGGCGTCGGCGACCAGGCCGTCGTTGAGGCTGTTGACCATGCGGGCCTGGCTGGCCGCGGACAGGGCGCGTTCCTTGACGCTGGTGGGCCAGAAAACCTGACCGGTGCTGAGTCCAGCGCCCAGGTTGTCGTGACGGCTGAGGTGGTTGGCGGCCTCGAACCTGGCGTGGTCGCGGGTCTCCCTGACCGCGAGTACCGACAGTCCCAGGCCGACCGCGATGAACGCGATGCCCAGGTAGAACGGGGCGGGCCGCAGCCCGTGCTCCTGGGCCAGGAAGCCGGTGGCCATGGCCGTGAGCGCAAGGGCACCGTAGCCCGCGGCCTCGTTGAACCCCATGGCCAGGCCTCTGCGGGCGGGGCCGACGAGGTCGATCTTCATGATGACGGTGGTGGACCAGGTCAGTCCCTGGTTGATGCCCAGCAGGACGTTGGCGAACACCACCCACCCCTAGTCCGGGGCCCAGATCAGGATCAGGGGGACCGGGATCGCGATCAGCCACCCGGTCAGGAGGACGGGTTTACGGCCGTACCGGTCGGACAGGGTTCCGGCGAAGAAGTTCGTGACCGCCTTGACCAGGGCGAAGGCGGCGATGAACGAAAGCCCGCCGACCAGGGCGGTGAGCCCGAACACCCGCTGGGCGAGCAAGGGGACGACCGTGCGTTCCTGGCCCAGTGTGGCGCCGACGAGGGCGTTGACGGCCACGAGCAACATGAACTGGCTGAGGTTGGTGCGCATCCCGAGCCCCAACGCCGGGGCTCCCGGCATGGCTGCCCCGTTGCTGCGGCCCTGCTCGACCGGGGGGATGACAGGGACGTCGTCCATCGGGGTTCTGCACCGGCTTCCGTGGCTGGGGGCCTGAGATGGCCCAATGCTCCAGTGTTCCTATGAATACTGGAGCATTGGATGGCTGACCGCGCAGCGGATGCCGAGCTGTTCGAGCAGTTTGCGAGGGTGGGTAAGGCGCTGTCAGCCCTGCAGCGGCTTGAGCTGCTCGACTTGCTGGCCCAGGGTCAGCGCACCGTCGACGTGCTCGCACGGGCCGCCAGCGTGGGAGTGTCCACCGCGTCTATGCATCTGCAGACGCTGCGACAGGCCGGGCTGGCGCGGACCCGCAAGGAAGGCACGAGCGTGCACTACCGGCTCGCCGGCGAAGACGTGGCTGGCCTGTACGCCGGACTGCGCGATGTCGCCCTGGCTCATCTGGCCGCCGCCGACCGGGCCCGCGTGGCCTACCTCGGAGGGGACGACCCTGAGGAGGCCGAGGACGTGCCACGTGAGGAGCTGGTGCGCCTTGCCCGCAGTGGCGAGGTCGTCTTGCTTGACGTCCGCCCGCGCCATGATTACGCCTCAGGGCACATCCCGGGCGCGGTGTCGGTGCCGGTCGAGGAGCTCGAGCGGCGTCTGGCCGAACTGCCCGCCGACGTCTTGGTGGTCGCATACTGCCGCGGCGCATACTGCGTCCTTGCCTACGACGCGGTCAGGTTGCTGACCCGGCGCGGCCGGTCGGCGCGACGGCTTCGCGAGGGGATGCTCGAGTGGCGACTGGCCGGCATGCCGATCCAGTCAGGCGCTGCCTGAGCTGATCGTGGGCCTGAAGCACCCGCTGGTGTTCAGCCGATGTCACACGGTGGTGTCGGCCAGACAGAGGGGGGGAAGGTCGAACCAGCGCAGGTGCTCGAAGTCCGCCGAGACCAGGTCGTCGACGTGCTCGCCGGACACGGGAACGGCCGCGGCAAACACCGCCCTGGCCTCCTCGAGGTAGCGGCCGAGCTCGGACTCGGGCGCCCGGTCGTGGTGTTTCGGGTACTGCATATGTCCCTGTTCGTCATACGTCACCTGGCCGAGGCGCAGTGGAGGCTCGGCCGGCCCGAGGCGGTGCTTCCACATGCCGGTGGCAGGCTCGAACCGGTAGTCACCGAGCAGTCGCCACCCGTCCTTTGCCACGAGCCGCACCGCCTCGACGATGTACGAGAACACGGTCTCGGAGATGAAGTAGTTGAAGCTCACCCGGGCCCAGCCGGGCTTGATGCCCTCGCACCCGTGCTCGATCTCGCGGTTGAGCTCGAGGGAGCGCTCCGGGTCGATACCCAGCAGCCGGTGTCCGTAGGGGCCCGCGCAGGAGCAGCCGCCCCGTGACTGGATCCCGAAGAGGTCGTTGAGCAGGGCGACGACGAAGTTGTGATGCAGGTATCGACCGCTCGGGGCGCGCACCACGAACGAGACGATCGACAGTCGCTCCGCCGCCAGGTTGCCCAGGATCTCGATGGCGGGCTCCTGCAGCCAGGACTCGACGGCGCGCCTCAGGTAGTCCTCCTCGTGGGATCGAATGACGTCCACGCCCACCGCCTGCTTCAGCTGGAAGACCAGCCCGGCGCGGATCGACTCCACGATGGCCGGGGTGCCGCCTTCCTCGCGCTGGGCCAGGTCGTCGAGGTACCGGTGCTCGCTCGGGTTGACGTACGCCACCGTGCCGCCCCCGGGTACGTCAGGAACCCGGTTGTCCAGCAGCTCGCGACGCGCCACCAGGACGCCGGGAGTGCTCGGGCCGCCGATCATCTTGTGCGGGCTCAGGAAGATGGCGTCCTTGTAGCAGAGCGGATCCTGGTCGCGCCCGCCATACATGTCGATGTCCACGTAGGGCGCGGCTGCGGCGTAGTCCCAGAACGACAGGGCGCCGTGGCGATGGAGCAGGGCCGAGATGCCGCCGGTGTCGCTGACGATGCCAGTGACGTTGCTGGCGGCTGAGAAGGAGCCGATCAGCAGCGGCCGGTCGGCATACTTCAGCAGCTCCCGTTCCAGGAAGGCGGAGTCGATGTGCCCGTCGGCGTCCTGGGGAATCACCACGACGTCGGCGACGCTCTCGCGCCAGGGCAGCTCGTTGGAATGGTGCTCGAACGGCCCGATGAACACGACGGGGCGCTGCTGCGCGTCGATGGTGTCGTCCAGGTGGTAGGTGTCGTTCAGGTTCGAAGGAATCCGCAGTCCCAGGATCCCGACCAGCTTGTCGATCACCCCGGTGCATCCCGAGCCGGCGAAGATGACCACCGTCTGGCTGTCACCGCCGACCGCGTCGCTGATGATGGCGCGGGCGTCCTCGCGCAGCCGGGTGGTCTGCAGGCCGGTACCGCTGGACTCGGTGTGCGTGTTGGCATAGCGGGGCAGCACCTCGGCCCGGATGAAGTCCTCGATGAAGGTCAGTGACCGGCCGGAGGCGGTGTAGTCGGCGTAGGTCACCCGCCGCGGACCGTACGGGCCGGGCATCACCTGGTCGTCGCCGATGACGGACCGTCGGACCCTGGCCAGCAGCGGGCTATGGATCGGCATGCGAGCGTTCACCCCTGGAGCGTATGCCGAGTGCTCACCGGCGCCGGTACCGGCTGCCGGGCCCTCCCTGAGGAATACCCATTGGGGTATATATGTTGATCAGTCACAAGCCGTTGAGCTGTCAGTGCTGAACCCGCACGACGCAGGTAGCCGCCCAGTTGAGGAGCCGACCATGAGCAACCCTGTTGTGAGCAAGGAAGAGACGAGCCCGACCAGCCGCAGCACAGTCGACCTTCCGCGTTGGAAGTCGGTCCTGGCTGTGGTGGCCCATCCCGATGACGAGTCGTTCGGCCTCGGAGCGATCCTGGATGCTTTCGTCCGGGCGGGGGCCGCGGTCGAGGTGCTCTGCCTGACCCACGGTGAGGCGTCGACGCTGCACGGCACCCCGGGGGACCTCGCCTCGGTGCGGGAGGCCGAGCTCTCCGAGGCGGCCGCCGCGCTCGGGGTGACCCGCGCCACGTTGCACGACCATCCGGACGGGGCCCTGGGTGACCTCTGCCGGACGAGGCTGGCCACCGAGGTGGTCACCACGGCCGAGTCGTCCGGCGCGCAGGGGCTGGTGGTGTTCGATATCGCCGGGGTGACCGGTCACCCCGACCACGTGGCCGCGTCCTCGGCGGCGCTGCTGGCGGCGGAGACGCTCAACCTGCCGGTCCTGGGCTGGACCCTGCCGGAGACCGTTGCCGCACGGCTGAACCAGGAGCAGGGCACCAGCTTCACCGGCCACAGCGCCGGGCATGTCGACCTGCTGGTGACCGTCGACCGCGCGCGGCAGCGGGTCGCCTGCCAGGCGCACGAGAGCCAGGCCCTGCCCACCAGCGTCCTGTGGCGCCGGCTGGAGCTGCTCGGCGACACCGAGAGCCTGCGCTGGCTGCGGCCGGACGGTGGTGCGACGGGTCACCCGGCGACCCTGGCGAACCTGGCCGTACGGGTCGATGCTGCCCAGGGGCGGCCGATGCGGGTCGAGTATCGCGGGGGCGACCAGTTCGACATCAACGTCCGGGGCCACATCATCAGCGTCGACCAGCCTGTCAGGGACGGCGGTGACGACACCGCGCCCACCCCGACCGAGCTGTTCATAGCGAGCCTCGCCTCCTGCGTCGCTTTCTATGCGCGCAGGTATCTCAAGAGGCACGATCTGCCCACCAGCGGTCTGGCCGTCGAGTCGACGTTCGAGATGGGTTCCAGACCTGCCAGGGTCGCCGGGATCGAACTTCGGCTCATCCTCCCCGAAGGCGTGCCGCCCGAACGTCTGGGCGCCCTGCTCGCCGTCGCCACCCACTGCACCGTGCACAACACGTTGGAGAGCACCCCCGACGTCTCGATCACCCTGGCCGATGCTCCCGCTGGCTGAGCCTGCGCTGACTGCGCTGACGGCGCTGACGGGCAGATCAGCGATGGTCACCCTTGGAAGATCGTGGTGATCACCGGTTCTCCGCGCGAGAGCTGCAGGGCCCTGGCCGGCAGCTCCGCGAGCGACTGCTGACAGCGGGTACGCGCGGCGCCCAGATCCAGGTCGGCGACGATCTGGCCATCACGGATGAGGTCGACCAGCAGCGGCCTGGTCTGCGGCGATGAGGGGCTGTTGATGGCGGTGGGCATGGCGCCGGTCCCGATGACCTCGGCCTCCGCCCGGCCGCGCGGGTCGAGTCGTCGTAGCGCCCACTTGCGCCCGCCCACCGTCACCTTGTCCTTGCTCTGCTTGGAGACGCCCACCATCTCTCCCGCTCGGTCCTCGCGGGCGACGATCTTGTAGACGAGCTCGGCCGTCGGCGCGCCGGGTCCGGTCACCAGGGAGGTTCCGACCCCGTAGACGTCGACCGGCGCTGCCGCCAGGGCGGCGATGGCATGCTCATCGAGGTCCGAGGTGACCACGATGCGAGTCTCCTCTGCCCCCAGGGCGTCCAGCTGGGCACGGACCTCACGCGCCTGGACCAGAAGGTCCCCGGAGTCGAGCCGTACGGCGCCGAGGCCGATCCCGGCGATCTCGACCGCGAGGCTGACCGCCGGCTCCACCTCGTAGGTGTCGACGAGCAGGGTGGTGCCCGGGCCGAAGCAGGCGACCTGCGCCTCGAACGCCGCCCGCTCGTCCTCGTGGACCAGGGTGAACGAGTGCGCGCTGGTGCCGGCTGTGGGGATTCCGTGGATGCGGCCGGCCTCGAGGTTGCTGGTGGTCGCGAAGCCGGCGATGTATGCAGCCCGAGCGGCTGCCACCGCAGCCCACTCGTGGGTCCGGCGCGAACCCATCTCGATGCAGGGGCGTCCGGCAGCGGCGTTGGTCATCCGGGAGGCGGCCGAGGCAATCGCGCAGTCGTGGTTCAGGATCGACAGCACGATGGTCTCCAGAAGGACGGTCTCGGCGAAGGTTCCCTCGACCACGAGCAGAGGCGACCCGGGGAAGTAGCACTCGCCCTCGGCATACCCGCTGATGTCGCCCGAGAAGCGGTAGCCCGCCAGATAGTCCAGGGTCTGGGAGTCCACCACCTCGGCAGCCCGCAGCCGCTCGATCTCGGCCGCCCCGAACCGGAAGGCGCGGACCGCTTCGACCAGACGACCGGTGCCCGCCACCACCCCGTAGCGGCGGCCCTCCGGGAGCCGTCGGGCGAACACCTCGAAGACGCAGCGGCGCGAGGCCGCGCCGCTGCGCAGGGCGGCCTGGAGCATCGTGAGCTCGTAGTGGTCGGTCAACAGCGCGGTACTGGTCAGTGCGGTACGGGTCACGGTGGGCAGTTTATGGTGGGACCGTGTCCATCGCCCCCGCCGACCTGTCCCGCACCGAGATCGCGGAGGATCTGTCCCTGGACCGGCCGTGGATCACGCTGGTGTGGAACGACCCGGTCAACCTGATGTCCTATGTCACCTATGTGTTCCAGACGTACTTCGGCTACTCGCGGGAGAAGGCCGAGAAGCTCATGCTCGACGTGCACCAGAAGGGCAGGGCGGTGGTGTCGAACGGTCCTCGCGAGAAGATGGAGCGCGACACCGAGGCGTTGCAGGGCTACGGGTTGTGGGCCACCTTGCAGAGGGACGACTAGTGGCAAGAACTTTCAAGCGCAAGGGATCTCACTTCGTTGCCCGGCTCGATGAGGACGAGCGCAAGGTCGTCGTGGGGCTCCTGGAGCAGACCCACCAGCTCCTCGCGCCAGAGCCCTATGAGCCGACCGGGGACCCGTTCGAGGACCTGGTGGCCAGGCTCGGGCTGCCGCGGCTGTACGACCCCGGGCAGGACCCGGCCCACGATGTCCCGGCTGTGCCTCGCGATCCCGCGCTGGACCGGCTGCTGCCCAGTGCCCACCGCGACGACCCCGAGCTGGCGGCCGAGTTCCGGCGGCTGACCGAGCACGGTCTGCGTGAGGGCAAGGCGGCCAACCTGGCGATGGCGATCGAGGCGTTGCTGGACTCTGATGGTGACAAGGTCCGGCTGGACCACGAGCAGGCACAGGCCATGGTGATCGCGCTGACCGACGTACGTCTCCTGCTGGGCGAGCGGCTGGGCCTGCGGACCGATGAGGATGCGGATGCTTTCCAGGATCGGCTGGAGGCGGCCGCGGACAATGATCCCCATTTCCATCTGGCGGCTTACTACGACTTCATGACCTGGCTCCAGGAGTCCCTGACCCAGGCCCTCATGTCCTGAGCCCCGGCCTGACCCGGGTTGAGCGCGAAGGATCCTGGTCGCTCGGACGACCACGATCCTTCGCGCTGTTCTGGTGACTGCGTTGTGCACAGGGGGCATCGGGGCGACGGGGGTCCACAGGGGGGGCGCTGACGAATGGTTTTGGGGTGGGCGGGTCGTCAGGGTGGGTGGATGGGGATGACGACAGGCCGGGTCGAGGCTCTGGCGGAGGCTCAGCTCGGGTCCTGTCGCAGGCCCAGTGTCTGGGTCTCGGTATGACGTCGGACGAGATCCGGTGGACGGTGCAGTCCGGTCGATGGCAGCGGGTGCACCCAGGTGTCTATGTGTGCCACACCGGTCCGCTCGTCTGGCGCACCCGGGTCAGTGCGGCGCTGCTCGCCTGCGGGGATGGTGCGGCTGCCTCCCATCGCACGACTGCTCGACTGCAGGGCTCGTCGGACCGTGACCCCGAAGAGCTCGAGGTGCTGATCCCCGCCAACCGTCGGGTCATCCGGCCACGCAGGGTGAGGAGGTCACGTGCTTGGACCTGGCCCGTCGAACGGCTCCGGCGGGGTGGCCGTCACGGACGACCGTCGAGGAGACGGTGCTGGACCTGGCCGAGCGCGCCGATTCTGACAATGCGATTGCCTTGCTGAGCACGGCGTGCCAGCGTCGGCGAACGACCACCAGCCGGCTGGCAGAGGCTCTGGACCGGCGGAGGAGACATCGCTGGCGCGGGCTGTTGGCCGATGCCCTCAGCGACGTGGGGGACGGGGTCGAGAGTGTCCTGGAGCATCGCGATGTCCGACGCGTCGAACGGCCTCACGGGCTGCCCGAGGCCGGCGCCAGCGGACCTGGGCGATCGAAGGCCGGCGCCGCCGAACCGACAACGACTATGAGCAGTTCGGTGTCGTGGTCGAGCTGGACAGCCGGCTGGGTCACGAGGGTGAGGGCGCCTTCCGAGACCGCACTCGCGACAACGTCATGACGGTCAGCGGCAAGGCCACGCTACGGTTCGGCTGGGCCGACGTGGACGCCCAGGCCTGCGAAGTGGCCCGCGATGTCGCGGCGCTCCTTCGGTCTCGCGGCTGGCGCGGCGAGACCACCCGCTGCGGTGTCGGCTGCCGCGTGTGACCACGAACAGCCTGAAGGTTGATGGTCGCCCCGACGGCCACGATCCTTCTCCCCAGCCGAGGGGTTCCCTGACAGACGGGTTCCCTGACCGATGGGCTCTCGCGAACCCGGGGCTCGCGAAGCGTGTGTGACAGAGGGTACCGGGGTGGGATACGGGGTCCGGTGGCGTGCGCGGTTACGCTCGAACCCGTGGCGCAATCACCGATCGGGATCTTTGACAGCAGCTTGGGCGGATTGACGGTAGCGAGGGCTGTGCTCGATCAGCTACCGCACGAGGCCGTGCTCTACCTCGGGGACACCGCCCGGGCGCCCTACGGTCCGCGCCCCATCGCCGAGGTTCGCAGGTACTCCCTGGAATGCCTCGACCGGCTCGTCGACCGCGGCGTCAAGGCTCTGGTCATCGCCTGCAACTCCGCCTCGGCTGCGACGCTGCACGACGCGCGCGAGCGCTATGACCTCCCCGTCATCGAGGTCATCCGTCCCGCGGTCCGCCGGGCCGTGGCAGCCACCCGCAACAACAAGGTCGGCGTCATCTCTACGCAGTCGACCCACCACAGCCAGGCGTACGTCGACCAGTTCGCGGCCGCCCCGCAGATCTCGGTGATGAGCCGGCCGTGCCCGCGCTTCGTCGAGTTCGTCGAGTCCGGCGTGACCTCCGGCGACGAGCTTCTCGCCGTTGCCCATTCCTACCTCGACCCCATCGCGGCCCGCGGCGTCGACACGCTGATCCTGGGCTGCACGCACTACCCGTTACTGACCGCTGTCATCTCCTACGTGATGGGCGACCACGTCACCCTGGTCTCCTCGGCCGAGGAGACCGCCAAGGATGTGTTCCGGGTGCTCGCCGACTCCGGTATGTTGCGGCCCGACGACCTGCCGGCTCCGATGCACGAGTTCGTCACCACCGGCGAACCGCAGGAGTTCGAGCGTCTTGCCCGCCGGTTCCTCGGCCCGGAGGCCGTGCGTGCCAGCCCAGAGCCGGCGACGGCCTGATGAGACTGACCGTCGTGGGCTGTTCCGGCTCGCTGCCGGGGCCGGGCTCGCCTGCCTCGTGCTACCTCGTCCAGGCGGAGCATGAGGGCCGCACCTGGAACCTCGTGCTCGACCTAGGCAACGGCGCCCTGGGGGCCCTGCACCGGCACATCGGGCCCAAGGCCATCGACGCCGTGCTGCTGAGCCATCTGCACGCCGACCACTGCCTCGACCTGTGCGGGCTCTACGTCGTCCAGAAGCATGGCCCAACGACCGTCCCGCGTGCTCGGATTTTGGTCTATGGTCCGTTGCACACGGCCGAGCGGATGGCCCGGGCCTACGACCTGACGCCGCCGGACGGCATGCACCGGGAGTTCGACTTCCGCCTGCTCGCCGACCGTCACTGCTTCCGGATCGGGCCGTTCACCGTGACGCCGCATCGGGTCGACCACCCCGGGGAGGCGTACGGCCTCCGGGTCGAGGCCGACGGCGAGGTGCTTGCCTATACCGGTGACACGGACACCTGCGACGGCCTGAACGCGTTGTTGCGCAACGCAACCCTGGTCCTGGCGGACTCGGCGTTCGTCGACGGGCGCGATGAGGTGCAGGGGATTCACCTGTCCGGTCGCAGGGCGGCCCGGGCCGCGGTGGACGCCGGGGGGGTGCGCCGGCTGATGCTCACCCACCTGCCCCCGTGGAACGACCCCGAGGTATGCCGTGCCCAGGCGGCCGCTGTCTGGCCGGGTGAGGTCGAGCTGGCCGAACCGGATGCGATCTACGAGCTGTGAGCGCGAGCGCCTAGCCTTGGCCCCATGACTCCACTCGAAGCCCGTCACGATGGCCGCGACCCCAGTCAGCTTCGCGACATCGTGATCACCCGCGACTGGCTCGACCACGCAGAGGGCAGCGTCCTGGTCGAGTTCGGCAGGACGCGCGTGCTGTGCGCCGCGTCGTTCACCCCGGGAGTGCCGCGCTGGCGCAAGGGAAGCGGTGAGGGCTGGGTCACCGCCGAGTACGCCATGCTGCCCCGGGCCACGAACACCCGCTCTGACCGCGAGTCGGTCAAGGGCCGCATCGGCGGTCGCACCCACGAGATCTCGCGGCTGATCGGCCGGAGCCTGCGGGCCGTGATCGATACCAAAGCCCTGGGGGAGAACACGATCGTGCTCGACTGCGATGTGCTTCAGGCCGACGGGGGGACCCGGACGGCCGCGATCACAGGAGCGTACGTCGCCCTCGCCGATGCCATCGAGACCGGCCGGCGCAGTGGCGCGATCGGCAGGACCGCACAGCCGTTGAAGGGGTCGGTCGCGGCGGTGAGCGTGGGGGTGGTCAGGGGCGTGCCGCTCCTGGACCTGGACTATCCCGAGGACTCGACTGCCGACACCGACATGAACGTGGTGCTGACCGGTACCGGCGCGTTCGTCGAGATCCAGGGCACCGCCGAGGCCGAGCCGTTCGACCGGGACCAGCTCAATGCCCTGCTCGACCTGGCCACCACCGGGTGCGCCGAGCTCACCAGGCTTCAGCTGCAGGCTCTGGCGGGGGTGACCGCGTGAGACGTATCGTCCTGGCCACCCGCAACGGTCACAAGGTGCGCGAGCTCCAGACCATCCTCGCCGACCTGATCGACGAGCTTGACCTCGAGATCGTCGGCCTGGGTGAGTTTCCGGACCTGCCGGACGTCGTCGAGACCGGCGTGACCTTCGCGCAGAATGCCACGCTCAAGGCCGTGGCCGCTGCCGAGGCGACGGGGTTGCCCGCGCTCGCTGACGACTCCGGTCTGGCCGTGAACGTCCTGGGCGGATCGCCGGGGGTTTTCAGCGCGCGCTGGGCCGGCACCCATGGACAGGACCGGGCAAACCTCGAGGTCCTGCTGGGTCAGATCACCGACGTCCCCGACGAGCAGCGTTCCGCGGCATTCGTGTGCGTCGCGGCGCTGGCGTTGCCCGGTGGCACCGTGGTGCTTCGCCGGGGCCAGATGCCCGGCACGCTGGCCCGAGAGCCACGGGGGGACAACGGCTTCGGGTACGACCCGATTCTCGTGGTCGACGGTGACACCCGGACCGCGGCGGAGCTGACCTTTGAGGAGAAGAACGCGATCTCCCACCGGGGCAAGGCCTTCCGCTCGCTGTCCGCTGATCTGCGGGAGCTTCTTGCCCGGAGTTAGCGGCTCGTGACCCACAACAGCCGACCGGCGTGTCAGGCTGAACAGATGAAACGAACGTGGTCGGCCTCTGCCGGCGTGGTGGCCGGTGTCTTCACGGTGGGTGTTGCCACGTTGCTGGCCGCGGTGATGACCAGCGCAGGCCTGGCCGGGGGCACCCCCTCGCCGGTGGTCGCCGTGGGTGGTGCCTTTGTCGATCGCACGCCGCCATGGCTGAAGGACTTCGCGATCGCGACGTTCGGCACCCACGACAAGGCTGCGCTGTTCGTCGGGATGGCGCTGTTCCTGCTGGTGGTGTGCGCGGCCATCGGCATCGCGGGGGCGCAGCGGCCGACGGCTGCGCTGGTGGCGTTCGGGGTCCTCGGGGCCGTCGGCGTGTTGGCTGTTGCCACCCGTCCCTCCTCGAACGCGCTGGATCTCCTGCCTACCATCGTCGGCACGCTGGCCGGTCTCTGGGCCCTGTCAATCCTGTGGCAGCGGGCTGCGCACGGCGCCAGCGGCACTGCCGTCGATCGGCGTCGCTTCCTTCTGGGGGGAGCAGGGTTCACCGCCACCGGCCTCACGGCCGCCACGCTGGGTCGGTCCCTGGGGCAGGGAGCCAGCCGGGCAGCCGAGTCCCGCACCGCGGTCCGCCTCCCCAGAGGCGCCAAGCCGTCGGTCATCCCCGCTGGTGCACAGCTGCCAGTCAAGGGGATCACTCCCTATGTGATGCCCAACGCGGACTTCTATCGCATCGACACGGCGCTGGTCGTGCCCCGGCTCGACACTGCCGACTGGTCGCTGAAGGTTCACGGGATGGTCGCGCGCGAGGTCATCATCGACTGGGCGACCCTGCTCGGCAAGCCGATGCAGGACTCGCTGGTCACCTTGATGTGCGTCTCGAACGAGGTGGGCGGGGACCTGACCGGTAACGCGGTCTGGACCGGATGGCCGGTGCGGGAGCTGCTGAAGCTGGCCGGGCCACGAACAGGCGCTGACATGGTGCTGTCCACCAGTAGCGACGGGTGGACAGCAGGCACGCCCTTGTCGGTGCTGACCGATGACCGCAACGCCCTGCTGGCGATCGCCATGAACGGCCAGCCGCTGCCGTTCGAACATGGGTTCCCGGTGCGTCTGGTGGTTCCCGGGCTGTACGGCTACGTGTCGGCGACCAAGTGGGTGACCGACCTCAAGGTGACCACCTTCGCCGATGACCAGGGCTACTGGACGCCTCGTGGCTGGTCCGAGCGGGGCCCGGTCAAGACCGAGTCCCGGATCGATGTCCCTCGCTCCGGCGAGCGGGTCAGCGCCGGAAAGGTGGCTTTGGCCGGCATCGCCTGGGCCCAGCACCGGGGGGTCAAGGCGGTCGAGGTGCGGGTGGACGACGGCCCGTGGCAGCCGGCTCGTCTGGCCGAAGAGCCTACGATCGACTCCTGGCGCCAGTGGGTGCTGCCGTGGCAGGCGGTGAGGGGCAATCACACGATCACTGTCCGGGCCACCGACGCCGAGGGTGTGGTGCAGACCATGACCCAGGCGCCGCCGGCTCCGGACGGCGCCACCGGGTGGCACACCATCACGGTCAACGTGGACTGACTCGGGGACGCGCCGCCGGCTCCGGACGGCGCCACCGGGTGGCACACCATCACGGTCAACGTCGGCTGGCGTCGGAGTCGCCGCGAGTCTCGGCTACGCGGGAGGACCCTGGCTGGCAACCGGCCTCATCGGTATCTTCCGGTGGCTGAGCCATCTTGTGATTGGATGAAGTCTCACTACCGGAGGTGTGTCCGCATGGAGCTTGACGCCCTGCTGCTGGAAGCCGAGACCGAGGTGCTGGAGGCGGGGTACTCATCCCTTCACGGCTCGCATGTCACCCACTACGAGCAGGCGGGAGAGGCGTTCACGCGTCAGGCACTGGCTCACCTCTTCAGGCTCGTCGTGACCGCGATCCAGACTCGCGACCTGGCGTCGATCAGCTCCTATGCCGACGAGATCGCGGTGGCGCGCTTCAACAATGGCTACGACATCTCCGAGGTGCAGATGGCCTTCAACGCGCTCGAGGACGCGATGTGGCGACAGGTGG
>JACMPC010000255.1 GCA_014377705.1 Dermatophilaceae bacterium | reverse complement strand
GTACTTCACCGAACCCGAGCGGGCCGACGAGGGCTACCAGCTGGTATTCGAGCAGGGGTCGGTCACCGACTACCCGCTGACCTTGCGCCACCGCGACGGGACCCTGACCGAGGTCCTGTACAACGCTTCGGTCTACCGCGATGTCGCCGGCAACGTGCTGGGGGTGTTCGCCGCAGCCCGCGACGTCACCGACCGTCGGCGCATTGAGCGCGCGCTGCAGGAGAAGAACGTCGAGCTGGAGCATGCGAGCCGGATGAAGACGGAGTTCCTGGCCACGATGAGCCACGAGCTGCGTACCCCGCTCAACTCGGTGATCGGGTTTTCGGAGGCGCTCAAGGACGGCCTCATAGGTGAGCTGACCGGCAGCCAGCAGGAGTACATCGGGGATATCTTCACCAGCGGTCAGCATCTGCTTTCGCTGATCAACGACATCCTGGACCTGTCAAAGGTCGAGGCGGGGATGATGAGCCTGGAGCTGGAGGAGGCCGATGTGCGCCAGCTCTTGTCTGATGCGTTGTCCATCGTGCGCGAGAAGGCGTCAGTGCGCGGCATCAGGCTTGACCTCGAGCTGGGCGAGGATCTGGGCCTGGCCCGGTTGGACATACGCAAGACCAAGCAGATCGTCTACAACCTGCTGTCCAACGCGGTGAAGTTCAGCAGCGAGGGCGGCTTGGTGTCGCTGCGCGCCCAGGTGGTCCCGCGTAGCGCGGTCGGCGCGATGGAGGGGACCTGGCCGGTACGCAGCTTCGGGCTGGCGGACAACGAGTTCACGCAGTTCCTGCAGATCTGCGTCACGGACGCCGGCATCGGCATCTCGGCGGCTGACATGGCCAAGCTGTTCCAGGCCTTCACCCAGATCGACAGCACCCTGGCGCGCAGGTTCGAGGGCACCGGGCTGGGCCTGGCGATGGTCAAGCAGATGACCGAGCTGCTCGGCGGGACTGTTGCCATGGCCAGCAAGGAGGGCGAAGGGGCCTGCTTCGCGGCCTGGGTCCCACTGCGAACCCCGACCCAACCCGCCCTCGGCGAGTTTGGCCAGCTCCAGGTGCAGGCCTTGCCAGATCCGCAGACCCACAAGCGCGTCGCACTGGTGGTCGAAGACGAGGACAAAGCCGCAGACCTGATACGGATCCTTCTGGAAGCCGAGGGCTTCGCCGTGTTGCGAGCCTCCAGCGCTGAGGAAGCCCTCCAGATGGCACCGCCGCAGTTCCTCGACTTGATCACGCTGGATATCGCGCTGCCGGGAGTCGACGGCTGGGAGTTCCTTGCCAGCATCCGAGCGGACGCCACCTTGGGAAAGGTCCCGGTCGTCGTCATCTCCGGGACGTCCAGCGGTCCGCCCGTGGCGCTGGCCGGAGGAGCGGCCGCAGTCCTGCAGAAGCCAGTCAGTCGCGCGGCGCTGACGGAGGCGCTGGCAAACCTGGGCATCGACGACGCGCAGGGCCAGACCCGCGCCGTGCTGGTCGTCGACGACGACCCCAAGGCGGTTGAGCTGATCGCCGCGTTCCTGCCGGCCCCCGCCTATGCGACGGTGCGGGCCTACGGCGGCCAGGAGGCCATCGTCCTGGCGCACCGGATGCGCCCCGACCTCATCCTGCTCGACCTGATGATGCCCAAGGTGAGCGGGTTCGACGTCGTCCACGCCCTGGGGTCCGACCCTGCCACGGCGGGCATCCCCATCTTGGTGATCACCGCCAAAGAAGTCACGGCACTGGACCGCCAGGTGCTCAACGGCGATACTGACCACGCCATCCACATCATCGAGAAAGCCGGTTTCAACCGCGCGGACTTCCTGGCCGAGGTCCGACGTGCCCTTCCCCCACGCTGAATGGTGGATCTGATGACCGCAGTGCTAGTCGTCGAGGACAACCCGGCGAACTTGAAGCTGACAACGCTGCTCCTGCACAGTGCCGGTCACACCGTGCTGATTGCCGTCGACGCGGAAACGGGGCTGAGGCTGGCGCGCGATGAGCAGCCGGACCTGATTCTGATGGACATTCAGCTGCCCGGCATGGACGGCCTGGCGGCAACCGCCATTCTCAAGCACGACCCTGCGACAGCGGCTATCCCGGTCATCGCCCTCAGCGCCCTGGCGATGAAGGCGGATGAGGAACGGAGCCAGAGCGCCGGCTGTGACGCGTACATCGTCAAGCCGTTGCGGTACAAGGAACTCTATGCCGTCATGGAACGCCTCCTGGTCGAACCAGGGGCGGCCGACAAGCAGGTAGCGCCTCCGAGTCTGTCGACCACATGAGCGCGGCGGCAGCCATTCTCATCGTCGATGACGAGAGCCAGAATTGTCGGTTGCTCGAGGCTCTGCTGGTGCCTGAAGGTTATGACACGCGTACCGCTGCCAGCGGCGAGGACGCCCTGGTCTCCATCGCAAAGGACCCGCCAGACCTGATCCTGCTGGACGTCATGATGCCGGGTCCGGACGGGCGGCAGGTGGCCAGGGCGCTCAAGGCAGACCCGGCAACCGCCAACATCCCCATCATCATGGTGACTGCACAGACCGACCGGGAGGCACGTCTGGCCGGACTGGAGGCGGGAGCCGAGGACTTCCTGACCAAGCCGGTCGACCGGGCAGAGCTGTGGCTGCGCGTGCGCAACCTCCTGCGGCTCAAGGAGCTCAGCGACTTGCTCGAGCACCATCGAGGAACCCTTGAAGCGGAGGTAGCGGCCCGGACCGCGGAGCTTCAGGAGGCGTTCGAGGCGGCCCGCTCGATGATCGAGTCGAGCCTTGACGCGCTGGTCGCGATCAGCCCCGAGGGTTTGATCACCGACGCCAACGAGGCGACGGTCAAGGCCACCGGCGTACCCCGCCAGGAGCTGATCGGGACCGCGTTCTCGCAGTGTTTCACCGAGCCGGAGAAGGCCAAGGCGATCTACCAGCTGGTCTTCGAAAAGGGCATGGCCGTGGACTACCCGCTGACGATGCGCCACCGGGACGGGACACTGACCGAGGTGTTGTACAACGCTTCGGTCTACCGCGACGGAGGCGGGAAGGTGTTGGGGGTGTTCGCTGCCGCCAGGGACGTCACCGAGCAGAACCGGGCAGAGACAGAGTTGGCCGAGCAACGACTCAATGAGCTGGAACGGATGGCGGACCTCGAGCGGTTCCAGCGCTTGACCGTCGGGCGTGAGCTCAAGATGATCGAGCTAAAGAAGGAGAACGAGTATCTCAAGAAGTTCGGCCCCGGTGATGGCGCCGAACCAAGCGAACAACGCTGACGCTCAGATCCCCGGACGGCGACGCCCTGGACCACACACAGGGCCATGGTCCCCACATGCGATGTCGGCGACGAAAGTGACCATCGTGTTGCCCAGCCGCACCGAGACGCTTCTTGACCCATCAGCCGATGGACGGCACCAGCGCCATCCTTACGGCGAATGCGCACCATAATCTGATACCTGCGGGTCGAAACCTCAACTGTCCACAGTCCCGAGAGCGGAACCTTGCGCGAGTCAACATGACGAGTTGAGTCCGGCAAGGAGCTGCGTATGGGGATCGGCCAACGGGACGGGCACCTTGCCGCACGCACTGGACAACAACGTGGGCGAGACTGACGGTATGAATGTCTCGCCCGAACCGGTGCTCATCGATGTCCTGGCCCCAGACGCTTCAGCCGCCTGCCAAATCCTGCGCTCCTACATCGATGACGTCGCCAGCAGGTACTACGGCCGGCAGGCGACCGATGAAGAGATCGACGCTTCACTGCGCGAGGACCCCAGCATCGACCTTGCGCTACCGTCCGGCGTGTTCCTCGTTGCCC
>JACMPC010000254.1 GCA_014377705.1 Dermatophilaceae bacterium | reverse complement strand
GAGGAGCACGCACAGAAGAAGGCCATGGCCGGGGACGTCAAGGCAAGCTGGGGTGATCAGATGCGCTCCTACGTGCTGAATCCTTATCAGATGGTCAAGGACCTGCGCACCGAGTACGAGGTGGGCAACACCAGCGGCGTGTTCGACGGTGACATCGACGGCTTCATCGAGGCCGGGATCCGCTGGAAGCGAAGCGCCGAGCGCGACGAGGCCTAAGGGCGCAACGCCGGGGAACGCGCAGTCCCCACATGCCCTGCCGGTCCGTCGTAGGCTTGGCACAGCACCTGCGGAGCAGGTTCCCGGACCGTCGGCAGTCTGGACGGGCCGTCCTTTTCCCCAGCTGCAGAGGCTTACGGAACGCATGATTCGCTTGGAGAACGTCAACAAGCTCTATCGGCGCACCAGCGCGCCGGCGCTGCACGAGATCTCCCTCGAGGTCGCCCGGGGTGAGTTCGTGTTCGTGGTGGGCCCGTCCGGTTCGGGCAAGTCCACGCTGCTGCGCCTGATCCTCTGTGAAGAACAAGCTTCCTCCGGCAACGTTCTCGTGGCCGGCCGCGAGCTGTCCAGGCTGCCCCGACGCAAGGTCCCGGCCCTGCGCCGCGAGATCGGCACGGTCTTCCAGGACTTCCGGCTGCTTCCCAACAAGGACGTCTACCAGAACGTCGCCTTCACCCTGCAGGTGCTGGGCAAGTCGCGGCATGCCATCAAGGCTGTCGTGCCTGAGACCCTCGAGATGGTCGGGCTCGCAGGCAAGGAGAAGCGACTGCCGCATCAGCTTTCCGGCGGGGAGCAGCAACGGGTGGCGATAGCCCGCGCCTTCGTCAACAAACCCACGATCCTGTTGGCCGACGAGCCCACCGGCAACCTCGACCCGACGACCAGCCTCGACATCGTTCGCCTGCTGGACCGGATCAACCGCACCGGCACCACCATCGTGATGGCCACCCACGACGAGGGAATCGTCGATCAGCTCCTCAAACGGGTTCTCGAGCTGGACGAGGGCGTGCTGGTCCGCGACCAGATGCGCGGCGGGTACGGGGGGCGGCGCTAGGTGGGCGGCATATGTTGAGGGCCCAGTGTTTGAGGGCGCAGTGTTCCATAGGGCCGACGAGGAGACAGGAAGGGAGCCATGCGGCCGCAGTTCATCCTCAGTGAGATCTGGGTCGGGCTTCGCCGGAACCTGTCCATGTCGATCTCGGTGGCGCTCGTGACGATGGTCTCTGTCCTGTTCCTCGGGCTCGGCATCCTGGCTCAGCGGCAGGTCGACACCATGAAGGACTACTGGTACGACCGCGTCCAGGTCTCGATCTTCCTGTGCACGGCCAAGTCCGACCTGCCGAACTGCTCCACCGGCGCTGTCACTTCCAGCCAGCGCCTGGAGATCCGCAGCCAGCTTGCTGCGATGAGGCCGCTGGTCAAGGACGTCTTCCCCGAGTCACAGCAGCAGGCATATGACCGGGCCAGGGCGCAGTACCCGGACAGCTCGACCTACCGGGACATCAAGCCCAGCCAGATGCCCGAGAGCTTCCGGATCCAGCTGACGGACCCGACCAAGTACGACGTGATCACCAGCTCGTTCGTCGGTGCCCCTGGGGTGGCCGACGTCCAGGACCAGCGGCGCATCCTCGACCCGCTGTTCAACGTGCTGAGGGGTCTCTCCTTCGGGGCGTTGGTCCTGGCCGGGCTGATGGTCCTGTGCTCCGTCCTGCTGGTGGCCACGACCATCCGTCAGGCGGCCTTCAGCCGACGCCGTGAGACGGGCATCATGCGTCTGGTGGGGGCCTCGGCGTTCAACATCCAGCTGCCTTTCATCCTGGAGACCCTGATCGCCACCGTCGTCGGCTCGGCTCTCGCCATCGGGCTGCTGTGGGCGCTGGTGAGGAACGGTGTCGGGTATCTCGGCAAGCTGCTGCCGGTCAACTTCATCACCACGGCGGATGTCTGGGCGGTGGCGCCCTGGCTCGTGGCAACCGCTGCCGGTCTGTCGATCCTGACCGCGTGGCTCACCCTGCGCCGCTATCTGAAGGTCTAGCTCCTGGTGCCCGCCAGCACCAGGGCAGAGCCCCTGATCTCCGGCGCGCCACCGCCCGACACGCCTAGGAGTCACCCGGCAAGGTCCTGCGTCGGCCGAGTCCGCGGTGGTACTACTGGAACGATGAAGCGAGATCTGACGCTGAAACGACCTCCCAGCAGTCGTGCCTGGCTGCGACTGAGGGGTCCTTGCGTGGTCGTCGCCGTCGTCCTCACCCTGGGGCCGTCCGCTCCTGGCTGGGCCGACACCGGAGCCGACAAGAAGAAGCTCGACGCGAAGATCTCCCAGCTGCGAACAGAGCTGGAGGGCACCTCCCAGACCCTGGCCCAGGCCTTCGTAGAGCTGCAACGCACCAAGGCAGAGCTGCCCGCCGCGCGTCAGGGGCTGACCGCCGCGGACTCCGCGCAGGCGGTCGCCGATCTGCGCAACGACGCTGTGGCTGCATCCCTTGCCGTAGCGAAGGCAAACGAGGCCAAGGCTCGGGACGTTTTGGCACAGAACGCTCTCAAGAGCCAGAAGGCTCAGGACCGGCTCGGCAACCTGGCCCGCGACGAGTACCAGCAGGGTGAGGTCTCCGGCCTCTCGATCGCGCTGGAGGCCAGCAGCCCGGCGGACTTCACCAACCGGATGATCATGATGGACACGGTCACCCGGATCCGGCGCCAGACGGTGCGCGGGCTGGACACGCTCCGGGCCCAGGGTCAGGCCGGTGCGGCGTACCTGGTCGCGGTGCGCCAGCAGGTGGCGGTCCTGAAGGTTCAGGCCGGGGTCGAGCTGGCCAGGGCCACATCGGCTCGCAGGCACGCGGCCACCGCCAAGACCAGACTCGACGTGCTGTATGCCGCGCAGGCCCGGTATGCAGCGACGGTGGCCACCGAGCAGGCCACCGAGATCGCCAGCGTCCAGAAGATGCAGGCACAGTCCGACTCGCTGACCAGGGTGCTGGCGGCTCGTGCAAAGGCTGCTAGGCAGGCGGCTGCGCGTGCGGCCGCGGCCCGGGCAGCAAGCCAGTCCAGACCCGCCAGCGGTCCGCCCCAGGGCGGTCTGCCCCAGGGCGGTCCACCCCAAGGCGCACAGCAGAGAAGTGCCAGCGGACTGCTGAGCTACCCCGTCGGGTTCCCGGTGTCCTCGGAGTTCGGCCTGCGCTTTCATCCCGTCCTGCGGATCTGGCGCCTGCACGCGGGGATCGACTTTGCCGCCCCCTGTGGCGCGCCGGTCTATGCCGCCGCAGACGGCGAGGTCATCCTGGCCACGCCAGTCGGGCAGTCCGGCGGGTACGGCAACCGCCTGGTCATCGATCACGGACTGCACGGCGGGGTGGACCTCACCACGACGTACAACCATCTGACCAGCTTTGTTGTTACCACGGGCCAGGTCGCCAGGGGACAGCTGGTGGCCTACTCGGGCACCACGGGGCTCTCCACCGGCTGCCACCTGCACTTTGAGACTCGTGAGAATGGCACTCCGGTCAACCCGCGCTCCTGGTTCTGACCCGCCATACGGAAGTGGCGTCGAATCCTGTTGCCCGGTGCAGGTAGCGTTGAGCCAGCAGTCGCGCACCCTCGCCTGGCCGTCGCTGATCCGCGACCAGGCTTGACTCGTCCGCGCGACGCACAGCTGACCTGACGAAGGGATGACGACGGTGGCCAAGGAGAAGGGTCTGAAGGTCGTTGCGCGCAATCGCAAGGCCTATCACGACTACCTCATCGAGGACACCTTTGAGGCCGGCATGGTGCTGAGCGGCACCGAGGTCAAGGCGCTGCGCGCGGGCCGGGCATCTCTTGTCGACGGTTTCGCAACGGTTCGCGACGGTGAGATCTGGCTTGAGGGCGTGCACATCCCCGAGTACACCGAGGCCACCTGGAACAACCACACGCCTCGCCGCCGGCGCAAGCTGCTGCTGCACAAGGCGGAGATGGCCAAGCTCATCCAGAAGGACAAGGAGAGCGGCTACACCATCGTGCCGCTGTCGATGTACTTCAAGGACGGTTACGCCAAGGTGGAGATCGCCCTCGCCAAGGGCAAGAGACAGTACGACAAGCGGCAGACGCTGCGGGCACAGCAGGATGAGCGCGAGGCCCAGCGGGCGATCTCCGCCCGACGGCAGAGGTGACGGGGGGTTCGTCTACCGCTTCGGCGAGAGGCGCGGTTCCTCCGCGATCGCGCAGGGGGCCACCGACCTCGCGCTCATCTGGGCGTCTCAGGTGACGACGATGAGGAGGTCGCCACCCTCGACCAGCTGTTGTGCGCTGATGGCCAGGCGCTGGACGGTGCCGCCGACCGGGCTGGTGATGGAAGCCTCCATCTTCATGGCCTCGATCGTGGCGATGGCAGCTCCGAGGCTGATCTGCTGGCCAACCTCGACCGCGAGTGACACGACACCGGCGAAAGGCGCCGCGACCTGACCGGGCTGGGCCGGGTCTGCTTTCTCTTTCTGTGGCACGTCGACGGAGAATGACTCGTCGCGGACCTGCACGGGGCGCAGCTGACCGTTGACGGTGAACATGACCGTGCGCAGGCCACGGTCGTCAGGTTCGCTGATGGACTGCACGCCGAGCAGCAGGCGCTTGCCGGGCTCCAGGACAACCTCATGTTCGGTGCCCACGTCGAGGCCGTGCAGGAACTCGCCGGTGCCCAGCACCGACAGGTTGGAGTAGGACGTCCGGGAGCTGGCGAACTCCTTGCTCGGCCCGGGGAACAGCAGGCGGTTCAACGTGTTTCGCGGGTCCGCCGCCAGAGCCGCCGTGTCCTCGGGGCTGAGGTCGGTGACCTGTGGGCGGGTCTTGCGGCCCTGGAGAGCCTTGGCCCGGAACGGCTCCGGCCAGCCGCCCGGCGGGTCCCCGAGCTCCCCGTTGAGGAACCCGATCACCGAGTCCGGGATGTCGTAGCCGGTCGGGTTCGCCTCGAAGTCAGCCGGGTCGGCCTTGGCCCCGACCAGGGCCAGTGCCAGGTCACCGACGACCTTGGACGTCGGCGTCACCTTGACGATGTTCCCCAGGATCCTGTTGGCGGCGGCGTACATGTCCTCGACCGACTCGAACCTGTCTCCGAGGCCCAGGGCGATCGCCTGCTGGCGCAGGTTGGACAGCTGACCGCCAGGGATCTCATGGGTGTAGACCCGGCCGGTAGGGGCCGGGAGCCCGGACTCGAACGGCGCGTAGAGCCGGCGGACGCCCTGCCAATATGGCTCGAGGTCGCACACCGCCCGAAGGTCCAGGCCGGTCTCGCGCCCGGTCCCGTCGGTCGCCGCGATGAGCGCCGACATCGACGGCTGGCTGGTCGTGCCGGACATCGGGGCGCTTGCCACGTCGACCGCGTCCACGCCCGCATTGATAGCCGAGAGCAGCGTGGCGAGCTGGCCGCCGGCCGTGTCGTGCGTGTGCAGGTGCACCGGCAGGTCGAAACGGCTCCGGAGGGCGCTGACCAGGGTGGCGGCAGCGGGCGCCCGAAGCAAGCCTGCCATGTCCTTGATCGCCAGGACGTGAGCACCGGCCTCGACGATGCGCTCAGCCAGCCCGAGGTAGTAGTCCAGGGTGTAGAGCTTCTCGCCGGGGTCCTGCAGGTTGCCGGTGTAGCAGAGCGCCACCTCGGCCACGGCCGTTCCCGTGGCGCGTACCGCCTCGATCGCAGGACGCATCTGGTCGACGTCGTTGAGCGCGTCGAAGACTCTGAAGATATCCACGCCCGTTCTCGCGGCCTCGGTGACGAACGACGTGGTGACGGCCGCCGGGTATGGCGTGTAGCCCACGGTGTTGCGGCCGCGCAGCAACATCTGCAGGGGCAGGTTGGGCATGGCGCCGCGGAGCAGCGCCAGTCGCTCCCAGGGGTCCTCGGACAGGAATCGCAGCGCGACGTCAAAGGTGGCACCGCCCCAGGCCTCCACGCTGAGCAGCTGTGGCGTCAGCCGCGCGACATGGCCCGCGACGTGCATCAGGTCGCGGGTGCGCACCCGGGTGGCCAGCAGCGACTGGTGGGCGTCGCGGAACGTGGTGTCCGTGACACCGACGGCCTCCTGGTCTCGCAGCGCACGGGCCCACTGCTCAGGGCCGACGCGCAACAACAGGTCCCGGGCGCCCGGTGCCGGCGGTGACTCGAGGTCGACGGCTGGCAGCTTGCTCCGGGGGGAGATCGTGGTGACCCGGGGTCCGTAGGGCTGGTTGACCGTCACCTCCGCCAGATAGGTCAGCAGCTTGGTGCCGCGATCGGCGGGGATCCGGGAGGTGAGCAGGCCGGGGTGCTCCGGGATGAACGAGGTCGACAGGCGGCCGGCGACGAAGTCGGGCTCGTCGAGCAGGGACTGAAGGAACGGGATGTTGGTTGAGACGCCGCGAATACGGAACTCGGCGAGGACTCTGCGGGCGCGCCGCACGGCGGTGGCGAAGTCGCCGCCCCGGCAGGTCACCTTGACCAGCATCGAGTCGAAGTGGGCGCCGATCTCGGCGCCGACGAAGACCGTGCCACCGTCCAGCCGTACTCCCGCGCCGCCGGCCGAGCGGTAGGCGGTGATACGGCCGGTGTCGGGACGGAAGCCGTTGGCCGGGTCCTCCGTGGTGATCCGGCACTGCAGTGCCGCACCTCGCAGGTGAACCGCGTCCTGGGTCAGACCGAGCTCGGGCAGTGTTGCGCCAGAGGCGATCCGGAGCTGTGCGGCGACGAGGTCGACATCGGTGACCTCCTCGGTCACGGTGTGCTCGACCTGGATGCGCGGGTTCATCTCGATGAACACGTAGTGCCCGTCAGGGGCGAGCAGGAACTCGACGGTCCCGGCGTTGACGTAGCCGATCTCGCGGGCGAAGGTGACGGCGTGCGCGCACATCTGCTCACGTAGCGCGGGGTCGAGGTTGGGCGCCGGGGCGATCTCGACAACCTTCTGATGGCGACGCTGGACGGAGCAGTCTCGCTCGAACAGATGGATGACGTTGCCCACGCTGTCGGCCAGGATCTGCACCTCGATGTGGCGCGGGCCGATCACCGCCTCTTCCAGGAACACGGTTGCGTCACCGAACGCTGCCTTGGCCTCGCGCATCGCGGCCAGCAGCGAGTCGCGGAGGTCCTCGGCGTGTTCGACCCGGCGCATGCCGCGCCCGCCACCCCCGGCCACCGCCTTGACGAAGATCGGGAAGCCGATCTCCGCGGCGGAGGCCAGGACGGTGTCGACGTCGTCGCTGGGCTCGCTGCCGCGCAGCGTCGGAAGCCCAGCGGCCCTGGCGGCCGCGATGGCGCGGGCCTTGTTGCCGGTCAGGTGCAGGACATCTGCGGGCGGGCCGACGAAGGCGACACCCGCCGCCTCACATGCCTCTGCCAGGAGCGGGTTCTCGGAAAGGAACCCGTAGCCCGGGTAGATCGCGTCTGCTCCGGCCTCGACCGCGACCCGGGCGATCTCGCCGGGGTCGAGGTAGTTGCGAACGGGATGTCCGGGCTCACCGATCTGGTAGGCCTCGTCAGCCTTCAGGACGTGCTCGCTCTTTCGGTCTTCGTAGGGGAAGACCGCGACGGTCTGGGCACCCAGCTCGGTCGCGGCACGGAACGCCCGGACCGCGATCTCACCGCGATTTGCCACGAGTACTTTTCGAAACACAGGGCGCCTCCGCATGGCTGGACATCGGACGTCAGATCAGGTCCAGCCTAGTGAGGCGGCCGCGCTGCTGGTTCCGGCTACAGGCTGATGAGCATTTTGCCGGTGTTGGCTCCGGCCATCAGGTCCTGGAAGCCGTTGACAGCATTGTCGATTCCCTCGACGAGGGTTTCGCGCCAGACGATCTTGCCCTCGACCAGCCACTGACCGACCTCGGCCTCGAACTGGGGGCGAAGGTCCGCGTGGTCGAAGACGATGAAGCCGCGCAGGGTCAGGCGCTTGCCGATGATCATCGGCATGTTCCGGGGCCCGGGGGTGGCTTCGGTGGCGTTGTAGATCGAGATCATCCCGCAGATGGCGGCCCGACCCCGGGGGCGCAGAGCGGCGATCGCAGCCTCGAGGTGGTCACCGCCCACGTTGTCGAAGTAGACGTCGATGCCCTCTGGCGCCGCCTGCGCCAGGCCCATGCGGATCGGCATCGCCTTGTAGTCGATCGCCGCGTCGAACCCCGCTGCCTCGAGCAGCCAGGCGGACTTCTCCGGGCCCCCGGCGCTGCCGACCACCAGGGATGCTCCCTTGAGGCGGGCGAGCTGGCCGACCAGTGAGCCGACAGCTCCGGCCGCGGCGGAGACGAAGACACGATCGCCCTCGACAAACTCGCCGACCCGCAGCAGTCCGGCATACGCGGTGAGTCCTGGCATGCCCAGGACGCCGAGGTAGGCCTGGGCCGGCGCCAGGTCCGTGTTCAGGACCCGGGCGGACTTGGACGGGACCAGGGACCTGGTGCGCCAGCCCAGAGCGTGAGCCACCGTGTCGCCGACGGCGATCGGGGTGCCTTCGCTGTCCACGGCATCGACTCCGACCTGCTCGACAACACCCACCGCGGCACCGTCCATCGGCTGGTCTAGCTGGAACGGCGGGACGTAGGACTTCGCATCGCTCATCCGGCCACGCATGTAGGGATCCACTGACAGGAAGGTGTTGCGGACCACGATCTCGACGGCGTCCGGTGCTGGGAGCTCGACCTCGACCAGGGCGAAGTCCTCATCGACGGGGACTCCGTGCGGGCGTCGGGTGAGGTGCCATTCACGGCTGGTTGTCATCAGGGCCATCCTTGGGTTGTTGTCTGGCACGGTCCACGCCGGACGTGCCAGTCGAATAACGGGGCGCTTGCTCACTGCATTCCGAGAGGCGGCCTCCCGTCTGACAGCTCGGGTTCGCAGGACCCCTCAGGTTCGGATGGCCGCCGACTCCGCGGTGCCAGGGGCGAGGCCACCGAGCGCGTCGCCGAGAAAGGACCACCCCCTCCCGGTCAAGCTGTTGCTGGGTAGTCACCGCCGGGCAGGACCGTGACCAGCACGATCCCGAACATCCCCAGCGCGCTGGCCAGGGTGCCGTCAAGGATACGGGTGGATTTGATCGGCGGGGTGACGGGTGCGGGGGAGATGGCCATGGGTGGAACCGTAGCGCCGGCCCGGAATGGGTTCGTACTCGGGCGCGTTGGACAGATATGCTGGGCAGGGACTGACCGAAAGGCCAGTTTTGACAAGTAAACAGTGCGACGTGTGCCACCCCATGGGGGTGATCGGTTTCGACGTTGATCGTCATTCCAGGAGAAGCGGGTCGAGGACGCAGGGTTATCTCGTTAACGATCCTTGCAAACTAATAGGTGCCGATTCCCATCGCACCGACTTCGCCCTCGCCGCCTGAGCGAGCTCCGAAGTCCGTCAGCCTAGGCTTGCTTTCGGCCTAGACCCTGGCGTCAGCTAGAAAGCTTGCTGGGCGCCCTTGTCGTGGGGGTTGCCCGGGACTCTTTCGCGACTGGGCCTGTCAGTGGACGTGTGCGTGCGAGCACTGGGGCCAAGAAAATCCATAGCGCACTGCACCCGGAGAAGTCCTGGTTTACCGTCAGCGGACGCGGGTTCGATTCCCGCCACCTCCACCACCATGGGCACGTCGCACTGAACACCACATAACGAGGGGCCCGATCCCACGAGCGGGCCCCTCGTTATGCCGGTCGTTACGCGCGTGGGCCGTTCAGCGCGAAGGATCCTGGTCGTCCGGGCAACCGCAATCCTTGCGCTTCGCAGGTGGTCGTTGTCGACCATCACGCGGCCGCCGCAGCCATGGATATATTCATGGAGGTGTGAATAACTACACACCGAGGCCGGATCCGATGAGATCTCTGACACAGTGCAGCGAATGACTTCGCAACTGGACGACACTCAGCCGGCCTCCCCCCTGGCTGCGGGG
>JACMPC010000253.1 GCA_014377705.1 Dermatophilaceae bacterium | reverse complement strand
TCGGCGCCGGGACCGCGTTCGCCGCTGACGGCAACGTCAACGCAAACCTCAAGCCGGTTGCCCTCAACGGCGTCAACGGCAGCGGAACGGCGTCGGTCGCGGTGAAAGGAACCATGATCACCGTCACGATGGCCGCCAACGGACTGCTCGCGGGCAGCCCGCACGCCGCGCACATCCACTTCGGCGCCGACGCCCGTCACGAGTGCCCGGTCGCCGCTGATGATGTCAAGAAAGACGGTCACATCAACACCACCGATGGCGCTCCGGCCTACGGCCCGGTCGTCGTCTCGCTGACCAAGACCGGAGACACCAGCCCGGCAAGCACGCTGGCCATCGACCGCTTCGACACCGCCAAGGGCGGCAAGATCTCCTACGAGCGTGGCAGCATCAAAGTCAGCCAGACCGTGGCCGACGCCATCTCAGCCGGCAAGGCCGTCGTCGTCATCCACGGCGTGGACTACAACAAAGACGGCAAGTACTCCGGTGCAGCCAAGAGCGACCTTGACCCGAAGCTGCCGACCGAGGCCACTGACCCGGCCCTGTGCGGGGCGTTGAAGGCCATGCCCGTCGGCGGGATGCAGACCGGCGCCGGCGGCGCCTCCTCCGGAACCTCCAACGAGGCCATGATCGCCCTCGGCGGTGGGCTCATGCTCATCGCGGCCGGCTCCGGCGTGTACTACACGAGGCGCGCACGTCAGCAGGGCTAACAAGTAGCAGCACACGGAACCGATGACCAACCACGCACAGCATGGGGGCCGTCGCCGCAGCACCATTGCGGTGGCGGCCTCCGTCTTGCTGGCCGGAATCGGTGCCATCGTCCTCTTCTCGGGCCTCCGCACCGTGGCAGGCCCACCACAACCACCAACGAACGCCGTCCGGTCCCTGGCAACCTACGCGCGCACCACCGCCCCGGCCGGCACGCCCGCTGCGAGTGCCTCATCGCCACGTAAGGGCTCGAACCTGGGACCTATCCTGAACGCCTCCCCACCGGTCGCGATCGACATCCCCAGCATCAGAGTCTCCACCAGAAAGCTGGTGGACCTCGGGCTCATTACCGACGGCACTCTTGAGGCCCCCAGGGACTTCTCGTCCGTCGGTTGGTACACGGCAGGCCCGTCCCCCGGAGAGCTGGGCGCGGCTGTCCTGACCGGCCACGTCGACAGCTACAGCGGACCTGCTGTCTTCTACCGCCTCGGCGCCCTGCGACCAGGTGCCCGGGTATCCATCACCCGCAAGGACGGCTCAACAGCGACCTTCAACATCGACCAGGTCCTGCGCTTCCCCAAGGACCGATTTCCCACCGCGCTGGTCTATGGCAGCACCAGCCGGGCCGAGCTGCGCCTGATCACCTGCGGCGGATCCTTCGATCAGAAGAGCGGACACTACGCAGACAACGTCGTCGCCTTCGCCCATCTCATCGCCTAAGAGGGGCTTTCGGCGGGCGCCCATGGCCATCAGGACCTCGAACACTTTCACGCACCGTTCTCGCCCATAAATTTATTGGGACCTCGCTGGACAATCGAGAGAGGCACTGACCTGAGATCTACGCCCCTGATCTGAGCCAGCCCTGGTACCACATCGGTTACCACATAGAGGAGGAGCAGAGGCACCTGCTCATTCAGGTCGAAATGGCTATCGACACACGGTAATACCACATTGATGGCGATCTTGGAAGAGAAATACAACATCTTGACACCGCTAGAGTTGAATTCGCTCATGCCCCGAGGATGAACAGTATTCCGAGCTTCGGAAGCCCGTCCATCCCAGAGCCGGGATCGCCAGCAGCAGTCCCACCAAGGGCACCGCTCGGCGGGGCGATCGTCGTTTGGGATGCCTTGCCGCGGCGGCGGCTGCGGATGTCGGCAACCCACGCGCGGGCACCGCGTCTTTGCGTATTTTACCCAGGTGTCGGCCACGGGCGTCATAGAGTGGGAAGCGGAGACGGCGAGATGGGTGGGGCCTTGGTCGGGATTCGGGAATGCGAGCCGTCATTGGGTATTCCGTTCAGTCCTTGGTTCTCTCGGGCCTCCGGTCGGTCAGCGACACCACCCGATCTGGGGATCTGCTCGCGACATGGAAGGTGGGCCTGGAGTGGCGGCTATGCAGAGCGGCGTGCGTGTGGGCCACTCGCCAGGCTCATGGGTTCGGCTTCCGGCTGCCGCTCCGGCGGGTGCGCTTCTGCTGGCGGTCGTGTTGCTGTGCGGTGTCGGAGTGTTCGCAGCAAGCGGAGTGAGCCGAACTGTCCAAAGCGACGCACAGGCACGCTTGCGTTCAAATCGTGACGCGGCGGCGCGGGCACTGGTGCATCAGGCCAACGACTTCAAGACCACAGTGGTGACCACTGCGACGAACACCCCGGTGATCGACAGCCTCCGCACGCCCACTGCCTCACCCGCCATCCTGCGCGGCGTGCAGGATCAGCTGTCGACGTTGGCGCGCAGCAAGAGCGCGCCGTCGGTGTTCATGACCGATCTCCAGGGTCGCCTTGTCGCGCTCTATCCCGCGCAACCCGAGCTGATCGGGCGCAACTTCGCGTTCCGGGACTGGTTCAAGGGTGTCTCCGGAACAGGCAGGCCATACGTGTCGCAGGCCTACAGGACGCTTGCGAAGGGGCATCCGCTGGTCGTCTCGGTCGCCACCCCCGTCTTCGACGGCTCCCGACGTGTCGGGTACCTCGCGGTGTTGTGGCAGCTCGACTCGGTCCGCGCGGTGAGTCAGGGCGCGCGCGCCGATGACGGTGTCACCATCACCGTGACCGATCAGCAAGGACAACCGCTCACCGGTACCCCGAGGGTCGACGAGCGTGGGCAGGCGATCCAGGTGCCGGTTGACGCGACGACCAGGCAGGCGCTGGCTGGGCAAAACAGCAGCGCCGTCACAGCTGGAAGGTTCCAGGCGGCCGGGCCCGTGACCGGCCTCGGCTGGACGGTCACGGCCGCGTTGCCCTCCGCGGTCGCCTTGACTCCCGCCCGCAACTTCCATCGCGGCCTGTTCATCACCCTCGGTGTCGCGCTGCTGCTAGTGCTGGCATTCACCCTGCTGACCTGGCGCGTCGCGCGCCGCCGGGCGGCTGAACAAGCGCGGGCGGCCGAGAACGTCCGGACCCCGACCGCGGCGCAGGACCTGGTCCACACCATGATGGTGTCCGCGCCCATCGGCATCGCCCTGGCCGACCTGGGGGGCCGCTTCCAGGTCGTGAACAGCTCGTTGTGCGAGCTGCTCGGCCACGACGAGACGTGGTTCCTGGCACACCGGCTTCAGGATGTGGTCCACCCCGACGATGCTGAGACTGAGGCCAAGGAGCACTCCCGCGTGCTATCCGGAACACGGGACTCGGGCGTCGCGAAGATGCGTCTGATTCGGGCCGACGGCACCACGGTCTGGGTGCGTCGGGTTGCTGTTCTCCTTCGCGACGAGGATGGCCAGGCGAGCAAGCTCATGGTTCAGGCCGAGGACATCAGCGCGGAGCACGAGGCCCAAGAAGCCCTGGCCTACCGGGCTTTTCACGACCCGCTGACCGGCTTGCACAACCGGGCCTGGGTCTTGGACATCCTCGAAGCCGATCTGCGTGCCGCGACGCGTCAGGGCCATTCTGTGGCGGCACTGTTCCTGGACCTGGACAACTTCAAAGTCGTCAACGACTCCCTGGGTCACGCAGCCGGCGATCAGGTGCTGAGCGCCGTGGCGGAACGGATCGCGGCGGCGTTGCGGCCCGGGGACCGGGTCGGACGCTTCGGCGGGGATGAGTTCGTCATCGTCATCCAGGACGTGCGCGACGAGCCGGACGTCCTGCACTGCGCCGAACGGGTGTCCGCCTCGATCGCCGCTGACCTTCAGGTGCAGGGCCACCGGGTCGTGCCGACCGCCTCCATCGGCATCGCCGTGTCGACGTCGACCTCGACCCCCGACGGCCTGCTGCGCGACGCAGACTCGGCGCTGTTCCGGGCCAAGGCCTCCGGGCGGGCCTGCTGGCACGTCTTCGACGGCACGATGCACGCCTTGGCCGGTGGCCCGACCCACCCTGAAATACCCAATGCCTGACGCGAGCGCCCGGCACGGGTTCGCCGGCCACCGATTCCTTCCTCGCAGACCCCCGGTAACGCCTGGATGCTGAGGTGCGGGCGTCGCTGGGACTCATCCGCCGACAGGTACGGCAACACCGCCAAATCCGAGCTCAAGACCTTGACGTCGCCCCCCAGAACCAGCTGGTAGAAGCGCATCAGCCCGTCGGGATCGGCGGAGCCGAGGCTCACCTCTGCGAGAGCTGTGATCACACCTTGACGCTAGCCATGTTCGACCCGCAGCACGGCCAGCAACCGCTCCCCCGTGACCGCGCCTGGATTGCGGTCAACCGGGACGACCGGAACGATGGACCTATGAGCTCATCCGCCGAACATGTCCTTGAGGGCGGTAATGTCGCGGACGTGGTGGTCCGGGTCGGCTCGACCGTGCGCAAGCCGGCGACTGCTTCCACCGCAGCCGTCGAGGCGTTGCTTGACCACTTCGCCGGGGTCGGCTTCTCGGGTGCGCCCCGCTCACTGGGGCGCGACGAGCTCGGGCGGCACGTCCTGGAGTACATCCCCGGGGAGCTGGCCTACTCCGGGTCGCGACTAGCGGCAGGCGAACTGCGCCGGCTCGGCGCCCTCGTCCACGAGCTGCACGATGCCGCCGAGAGTTTCGAACCACCTCCGGGGCCGGAGTGGAATGTGGTGATCGCCCCTGATCGCGAGGAGCTGATCTGCCACCACGACCTCGCGCCGTGGAACCTCGTCCGTGACGGAGACAGGTGGGTGTTCATCGACTGGGACGGCGCCGGTCCGGGTTCGCGGCTCTGGGACCTTGCCTACACCGCGGCGACCTTCGTCCCCCTGTGTGCCGGCGGCGACCCCGGCCTGGACGGACCCCGGCTGCGCGCCCTGGCCGACGGTTATGGCCTGGACGAGCCACAACGACAAGCGTTCCCGGACCTGATCGCCGCACACACGCGCGGGATGTATGACCTTCTCCACTCGGCCTCCCTCACCGGGGAGCAGCCGTGGGCCCGCCTGTATGACGAGGGCCACGGCGAGCACTGGGGCCCGGCCACCGAATACATCGAGGCGCACGTCGAGCACTGGACCGCAGCCCTCCTGAGATGAGGCGCTGGTCGGACCCAGGGCTGGTCCGGTCAGCCCCAGCCCTGGGTCTGGTCGCGGAGCTCGGCATACCTCTCGAAGATGTGCGGCTGCGGGCCGTCGTCATAGGTGGTGAAGGACGCGCCCTTCCACTCGGGCGGGTCGACCTCACCGCTGAGAGTCCACACGGCCTGGCGCGCGGCGCCGAGCGCGACGTACTCACCGGCGTCGGGGACGTCGACGCCGACACCGAAGATCTGCGGGGCGATCCGCCGGATGGCCTCCGACCTGGAGCCGCCACCAATAAGCAGGATGCGGCCTGTGGTGACGCCTGTCGCGGTCTCGAGCGCCTGCACAGCGTCCTTCATCGAGCAGAGCAGACCCTCGACGATCCCGCGGGCGAAATCCTCGCGGGAGGTCGCTGTGGTCAGGCCGCGCAGCATGCCGTTGGCGTCAGGCCGGTTCGGGGTCCGCTCACCGTCCAGGTAGGGCAGCACGCACACGCCGTTGGCGCCGGGCGCTGCAGAAAGCGCCAGCCGGGCCAGCTCGTTTTGGTCGACACCGAGCAGCCGGGCGCCGAGCTCGAGGACCCGGGCGCCGTTCAGGGTGCAGGCGAGCGGAAGGAAGTGGCCGGTGGCATCGGCGAACCCGGTGACCAGACCGGCCCCGTCATGGACGCTGCGGTCAACCGTCGCGGAGGCAACCCCTGAGGTGCCGATGGACACGCACACGTCACCGCGACGCAGTCCCAGCCCGAGCGCGGCCGCCATGTTGTCACCGGTGCCGGGGCCGATGGGGGCCCCGTGGACGGTCTCTCCGACCATCTCGCTCGGACCGGCCACCCGGGGCAGCCCGACCTCATGGCCGAGCGCCCGTTCGGCAAGCTCGGGGACGAACGCACGCTCGGAGGTCGAGTAGTACCCCGTGCCGGAGGCGTCACCGTGATCGGTCGTCATCTCCTTGCGCCCGCCGAGGTGCCAGGTCAGGTAGTCGTGCGGGAGCAGGACGTGATTGGTCCGGGCCGCGTTCTCCGGCTCGTTGTCACGCATCCAGCGCAGCTTGGACGCGGTCAGGGAGGCGACCATGACACTGCCCACCGCGTCCGCGCAGGCCTGCGGTCCGCCCATTTCCTGGATGAGGTCGCGCGCCTGCCCGGCCGAGGATGTGTCATTCCACAGCATGGCGGGGCGCACGACCTCGCCGGAGGTGTCGAGTGCGACCATGCCGTGTTGCTGCCCGGCCACGGCAACCGCCGCAACCTGGGGCATGAGGTCGTCGCACGACTCGGTCAGGGCCCGCAGCCAGGCCGCCGGGTCGACCTGGGTGCCTTCGGGGTGAGGAGCCCGACGCAGATCGCGGATCTGCCCGGTCTGCGCATCGACCAGCACGGACTTGCAGGACTGGGTGGACGAGTCAATTCCAAGCACGTGCTGAGGGGACATCGTTGGCTCCTGGAGAGTGCTGGACGAGGGGACTGGGGCACAGGGGACTAGGCGGAGGGGAACTGGGTAGTGGCAACGTAGTGGACTGTGAGGTCGAGCTCCTCGAGCTGGGCGCGGTTCCCGGCCGCCAGGCCGGCGTCGACAACGACGTCGTCGAAGTCCGAGAGGTCAACCACGTGGTAGAGGCCGTTGACCTCGAACTTGGTGGAGTCGACGAGAAGCACCTTGCGGTCGGCTATGCCGATCATCGCCCGCTTCGTCCGTGCTGCCTCGGCATCTGGGTGGAACAGAGCGTTGTTCTTCAACGAGGTCGTGGAGACGAGGACGACGTCCGCCGAGACACGGCTGATCTGGTCCACGACGACAGCGCCAAGGAAAGAGTCGGTCTCGGGGTAGTACTGGCCACCGAGGCCCACGATGGTGAAGTCCGGATGACTCTCGGTGAGCCGGTGCAGGAGCCCGAGGGAGTGCGTGATGACTGCCGAGGGGCGCCGGGCCGCGATGTACGGGTAAATCGCCCCCACCGTGGTGGAGTCGTCAAAGGCGACGATGTCCCCCTCCTGGATTAACGCCGAGGCCTCCTGTGCCAGTGCCTGTTTCAGAGCCGACAGGGTGCTGCGTCGCAGACCGACGTCACGCTCGGCGAAGTCGCTGGGGATGGCACGCGCCCCGCCCCTGATACGTTCGAGCACCCCTTCACGGGTCAGGGCGTCGAGGTCGCGGTGAACGGTCATGGCGCTCACCGCGAACCTCTCGGCCAGCTCGTCCACCTTGGCAATGTTGTGTTCCCTGACGTAGCGCACAAGCTCGCCGCGCCGCGCCGGGGCGGTTAACCCGTCCAGCGCTAGCTTTGCGACATATTTCTCATCGAACAAGTCAGATTTCACAGTGCCCAGGGTATCTCAAGCGTCCGTAACTCACAAGAGCAACACGTAGGATGTTGACAATGTGAAATTTAGTGTTAGTTTCAGGGCGACCCCGATCTGACGGACTATCGCAAGGACGCGACATGTCATCTCAAGCTGTGTCATCTCAAGCTGTGTCATCTCAAGCTGTGTCATCTCAAGCTGTGTCATCTCAAGCGGTGCCCCGCCCGGCCAAAGATTCCGGGCGCCTCCCCGCGCCAGGGGTCCTGGACCGGCTGGGCCTGCCCCGACCGCTGATCTGGGGCTTCATCGGCCTCACCCTGTTCATGATCGGCGACGGCGTCGAGACGAACATCCTGTCGCCGTTCCTGCACACCGGCCACGGGTTCTCGATCCCGATGGTCGGCACCCTGGTCACCATCTACGGCGTCGCGGTCGCCATCGCGGCATTCTTCTCCGCGGCCCTGTCTGACCTGTGGGGCCCACGCAAGGTGATGATGATCGGCGCCGGGATCTGGGTGTTCTTCGGCGTGGCCTTCCTGGCAGTCGCCCTGACCACGAGCAACGTCACGCTCATCTTCCTGACCTACGGTCTGCGCGGCTTCGGCTACCCGTTCTTCGCCTACGGGTTCCTGGTCTGGATCACCGCAACGGCCGACGCCAAACGGATGGCCAGCGCCATCGGCTGGTTCTACGTCGCCTTCACCTCCGGCCTGCCGACCCTCGGCGCCCTGGTCGCCACCACCAGCCTGGATGTCTTCCACCTGTCGATGTACGAGACCCTGTGGGTGTCTCTGGGCCTTGTCCTGCTCGGCGCCATCGTCGTGATGGTGGGCGTGAAGGAGCGGACCGGGCGCGCGCCCCTGGTGGACAACCCCGAGCAGGTGTTCCAGGTGCTGACCTTCGGTCTCAAGCTGCTGGTCACCAGGCCCAAAGTGCTGATGGTCATGCTCACCCGCATGATCAACTCGATCCCTACCTACGGGATGGCCATCTTCTTCCCGGTCCTGTTCACCGAGCACTTCCACTGGTCCATCGGCCGCTTCCTGATCCTGACGACAGTCATCTACGCCGTGAACATCCCGTTCAACCTCTTCTTCGGCGAGCTGGGCGACCGGATCGGCTGGAGCCGGACCGTGGTCTGGTGCGGGGCCGTCGTCTGCGCCATCTCGATGCTCGGCCTGTATGTCGTGCCCGAGTACGCGATCAGCCACGGCTGGCCGTTCGCCTACGGGCTCACCCTGCTGGTCGGGGCAGTGTTCGGCATCGGCCTGGCAGGCTTCGTTCCTCTCTCGGCGATCGCCGTCTCCCTGGCCCCCAAGCAGCCGGGCGCAGCCATGAGCTCGTACAACCTCGGCATCGGCGCGGCCGTGTTCGCCGGCCCCCTGCTCGTCGCGATGCTCTACGACAGCCTCGGGGCACAAGGCCTGGTCATCCTGTTCGCGCTGCTCTACCTGGTTGCCGCCGCCATGGCCGCGGTCCTGCGCGGCACGCAGCCCGGCTTCGACGGCATACCCGCCGACACCTCCGCCGAGACCGCCACCGCCGACGACCCGGCCGGGCTCAGCGCGGCCGATCACGCCGAGCTGAGCCCGGCCAACCGCTAGCCCCATCGAACATCTGAGGAGATCTCATGAAGCTGGACAGTATTCACCTGGACAATATTCATCTGGACAATGCTCATCTGGAGCAGGTCGTCGAAACCGTCGCCACCCCCGCGTATGACCGTTCCAAGCTCACCGCCGGGATCATCCACTTCGGTGTTGGTGGCTTTCACCGCGGCCACCAGGCCATGTACCTCGACGCCCTGATGAACGAGGGCAAGGCCATGGACTGGGCCATCTGCGGCATGGGCGTCATGGCCTCGGATGCCCACATGCGCGACGTGCTCAAGGCGTCCGACGGGCTGTACACGTTGATCGCGAAAAATCCCGACGGCACCCGTGACGTCCGCGTCATCGGCTCGATCATCGACTACGTCTTCGCCCCCGACGACCCTGCCGCGGCAGTCGAGCGCCTGGCCGACCCGGCCATCCGCATCGTGTCCCTGACCATCACCGAGGGCGGCTACAACTTCCACCACGTGACCGGGGAGTTCGACCTCGAGAATGCTTCAGTCAGAGCGGACCTCGCGGACCCCACCAACCCGGGCACGGTGTTCGGACTCGTCTGCGCTGGGCTGAGGCTTCGGCGCGAGCGCGGCATCGCCCCGTTCACGGTGATGAGCTGCGACAACATCCAGGGCAACGGCCACGTCGCGGAGCGGATGTTCAACGCCTACGCCCGCGCCCTCGACCCCGAGTTCGCGCAGTGGATGAAGGACCAGGTCCCGTTCCCGAACTCGATGGTCGACCGCATCACCCCCTCCACCACTGACGCCGACCGCGTCGACGTGGCCGCAACCTACGGCATCGAGGACGCCTGGCCGGTCGTCTGCGAGGACTTCTGCCAGTGGGTCCTGGAGGACAGGTTCGCAGCGAGCCGCCCGCCCTACCAGGACGCCGGAGTCCAGGTCGTCAAGGAGGTGGCACCCTACGAGCTGATGAAGCTGCGCCTGCTCAACGCCAGCCACCAGGGCCTGTGCTACTTCGGCTACCTCGCCGGGTACCGCGCAGTGCACGACGTGGCCCGCAACCCCTTGTTCTCCCGCTTCCTGCTCCGGTACATGGACGAGGAGGCAACACCGACCCTGGAACCGCTGCCGGGGGTCGACCTCGACGCCTACAAGCACCAGCTCATCGGCCGCTTCAGCAACGAGTATGTCGCCGACACCGTCGCCCGCCTATGTGCCGAGAGCTCCGACCGCATCCCGAAATGGCTCATGCCCGTCGTTCGCGACAACCTCGCCGCCGACGGCCGGATCGAGCTGTCCGCCGCAATCGTGGCCAGCTGGGCCCGATACGCCGAGGGTGTCGACGAGCGGGGTGAGCCCATCGAGATCGTCGACCGGCTTGCCGACACCCTGACCGCCGTCGCCCTCAGGAGCAAGGACGACATCGACTCCTTCATCGCCCAGCGCGACGTCTTTGGCGCGGTGGTGGACGACGAGCGCTTCAGCACGGCATACGAGAAGGTACTCCGCTCGCTGCACGAGAAGGGTTCCCTGGCAACCTTGCAGGACCTGGTCGGCTAACCGACCACCGCAGGGTGACACCGACGTACCTCCCCGAACGACTTGGGCTCCTGCCAGCGCCACTGGCTGGCAGGAGCCCGGCACGAGGTGATACCCGGCCGTGCCAACGTGGGCCGGCGATCTGCGCCGTTCGTGACGACGAGGCATGTGAGCAAGACTCGGGGTCTCAAGCACATCGGTTACTTTGAGGCGGCTACTCGAATGGCACCATCAATCTCGGGACGGCCTCTCGCCGGCCCTGGCCAACGAGAACATGGTCTGGTGACACGATGGTGAGGGACGGGACCGACCGAACGGCCGCCGCACGAGCAGAATCCCTGCACCCAAGGAGAAGCAACAGTGATCTTCATCGTCGTCAAGTTCCCGGTACGCCCGGACCGCGGCCAGGAGTGGCTCTCCCTTGTCGCGGAGTTCAGCGAAGCCACCCGCGCGGAGCCGGGCAACATCTTCTTCGAGTGGTCCAGGAGCGTTGACAACCCGCACCAGTTCGTTCTGGCCGAGGCGTTCACGGACAGCGAAGCCGGCGAGGCGCACGTGAGGTCCGACCACTTCAAGACAGCCATGGCGTCGATGCCGGACGCACTGTCGGACACGCCCGAGATCATCAACGTCGAGGCGCCGGGCGAAGGCTGGACGCCGATGGCGGAGCTGCAGCCGCGGAAGAACCAGGTCACCGACGTTGTTGGTTGAGGCGTGAGCCTCAAAGTCGAAATCTGGTCCGATGTTGTCTGCCCGTGGTGCTACATCGGCAAGCGCCGGTTCGAGGCCGCCCTGGCCCGCTTCGCGCACCGTGACGAGGTGGAGCTGGTCTGGCGGAGCTTCGAGCTCGACGTGTCCGCACCACCGAGCACCGCGGAGCAGGGAACGTACTCCGAGCGGCTCGCGGCGAAATACCACTGCTCCGGCGCCGAGGCGCGGACCATGATCGACAACATCACGGCGACGGCAGCCCAGGAAGGCCTCGACTTCCTTTTCGACCTTGCCCGGCCGGGCAACACCTTCGACGCGCACCGGCTGCTGCACCTCGCTCTGGAACACGGCCACCAGGACGAGCTGAAGGAGCGCCTCGACCACGCGACATTCACGGAGGGCTCCCGGCCCTCAGACCATTCCGACCTGAGGGCCCTTGCGACGCAGGCGGGGCTGCCCGGGGCGGAAGTGGACGCCGTGCTGGCGTCGGACCGCTACTCCGACGCCGTCCGCGCCGACGAGGCGCAGGCCGGGGCATACGGCATCACCGGCGTCCCTTTCTTCGTCATCGACGGTCGGTACGGCATCTCCGGAGCCCAGCCCGCCGATGCCGTCCTGCAGGCACTGGACAAAGCCTGGTCCGAGCGCTCGCCACTTCCCCTCGTGACCACCGGCGGCTCCGCACCCTCCTGCGAGGGTGACTCCTGCGCCGTATGACACGTGCTGTTATCTTCGTGCGAACGGTGGAACGAGTCTCCGGGCCCTGGGCCAACGGGGCCTAGCCCCCAGGGATCGCCGCCGCCTTCGCTGAGGAGACACTGACCGATGATCCACCATGACTGGACCAACGCCGAGGTTCGAGAGATCCTCGACCGGCCGATCCACGACCTGCTCGCCGATGCGCACCGCGTTCACAGCGACCGGTTCGACCCCAACGAGATCGAGGGGGCGTCGCTGGTGTCGATCAAGACCGGCGGCTGCTCGGAGGACTGCGCCTACTGCCCGCAGTCAGCCCGGCACCACACCGGCCTGGAGCCTGCAGGCCTGCTCAGCACCGAAGAGATCATTGCCGCGGCCCACGACGCGAAAGCCGCTGGCGCCACCCGGTTCTGCATGGGTGCCGCGTGGCGCTCCCCCACCGACAAACAGGTCGACAAGGTGGCGGAGGCGGTGCGCGAGGTCGCCGCCCTCGAGCTGCAGACGTGTGCGACGCTCGGCATGCTGACCTCCGCCCAGGCCGCCGCGCTGGCCACCGCCGGTCTGGACTACTACAACCACAACCTGGACACCTCGCCCGAGTTCTACGGCGAGGTCATCACCACCCGCACGTATGACGACCGGCTGGCCACCCTCGCCAACGTGCGAGCCGCGGGGGTGAGCCTGTGCTGCGGCGGGATCGTCGGAATGGGCGAGTCCCGCGATGACCGGGCCGGTCTGCTGCGTCAGCTGGCGACGATGGACCCGCACCCGGAGAGCGTGCCGATCAACCTGCTCGTGCAGGTGCCCGGCACCCCGCTGGAGGAGGTGGAGCCACTGGACGGGCTCGAGCTCGTCCGCACCATCGCGACCGGGCGGCTGCTGATGCCGCACTCGGTCGTTCGACTCTCCGCCGGCCGGGAGTCGATGAGCGACGAGCTCCAGACGCTGTGCCTTCACGCCGGTGCCAACAGCATCTTCCTCGGCGAGAAGCTCCTCACCACACCGAATGCGGGCCCGGACCGTGATCATCAGCTCCTCGACAAGCTGGGAGTGCGCCTGACCACGGAGCCCGTCTTGCACCGATGAACGGGCTCGGGCGCCAAGCCGAGCTGATCGCCTTCGACCGTGAACACGTCTGGCACCCGTACTCATCCGCGCTGGCACCCTCGACTCCCTACCTCGTGGGGTCCGCGTCCGGTGTCCGCCTTCGGCTGCGCCGCCGCAACGGGCAGGTCTGCAGCGTCATCGACGCGATGTCGTGCTGGTGGTGCGCCCGCACGGCTACGCAGTGCCTGAGCTGGACCGGGCCGCCAGCGACCAGCTCAGGCGGATGAGCCATGTCATGTTCGGCGGCCTGACCCTATCGCGTTGGCTCGCAGGCTGATCGAGCTGGCGCCGCGGCTGGACGGTCACGACGAGTCACCACTGCAGCACGTTTTCCTGGCCGACTCGGGGTCGGTCTCGGTGGAGGTAGCCCTGAAGATGGCGTGGCAGTTCCATGTCAACGCCGGTCGACCGCGAACGAAGATGTTCACCATTCGCGGGGGCTACCACGGCGACCCCTTCGCCCCCATGAGTGTCTGCGACCCGGTCGGCGGCATGCACTGGCTGTTCACCGGCGTCCTTCCCGAGCAGATCTTTGCCCCTCGTCCCGCGGCCGGGATCCACGTCCCGGCCGACGATCCGGCGATGGTCGCCTGGGAGCAGCAGACGCGAGCTCTCTTTGCAGCTCATGCCAGCGAGGTGGCAGCGGTGGTGGCCGAGCCGGTGCTGCAGGGCGCCGGCGGGATGCACATCTACAGCCCGCATGTCGTGCAGGTGCTTGCCGCTCTGGCGCGCGGGCACGGGACACTGCTGATCCTCGACGAGATTGCGACCGTCTTCGGGCGGACCGGAACGATGTGGGGTGCGGACAGGTGCGGCGTCGTGCCCGACATCCTCACGGTGGGCAAGGCGATCACCGGCGGCTACCTCACGCTGGCCGCGACCCTGTGCACCCGGGAGGTGGCGCAGGGGGTGAGCGGCTTGGCCGGCTCGGTGGGCTCAACGTCCGGCGGGTTGATGCACGGGCCCACGTTCATGGGCAACCCGCTGGCCGGCCCGGCAGACGTCGAGGCGATCGGTGCCGCGGCCATCGAACGCGGGGTGTGAGTGCGGCCGTTCCGCGATCTGGTCTCCACGATGCCGCCATAAGTCAGCACGACCGAAGACATCGCTGCCATCACCTCAGCCCTGGTCGGCTCCGTCGCCGAGGTCCATGGCAGTACGCCCCGCGGCAGGCTTGCACGGTGAGCTGGTTCCTGGAGGAACTCGCGACCAGGGCGGCCGATCGCGAACGCGCCGGCTGGACCGACGCCTGGCCACCCGTGACGGCGACACTCTGCTTGACCTGGCAGGCAACGACTACCTCGGGCTCACCGACCACGCCGAAGTCATCCTGGGGGCGACCACGGCGGCCCGCGCCTACGGCGGCGGCGCCGGTGCGTCGCGGCTGATCAGCGGTATCTTGCCGGTCCACGACCAGCTCAAGGACGCCCTGGCTGAGCTGCTCGGGGCCAGCAGCGCGCTGGTGTTCTCCACCGGCTATCACGCCAACCTCGGTGCGGTCACCGCACTGGGTGGGGCCGACATCCTGATCGTCTCGGACGCCCACATCCATGCCTCGCTCAATGACGCAGCCCGGTTATCCGGGGCACAGGTCGCGGTCGCCGGGCACAGCGACGCCACCGAGGTCGAGAGGATGCTTGGCGCCCGCAGCCAGCCGAGGGCGATGATCGTCGTCGAGTCCATCTACTCCGTTCTGGGTGATGCTGCGCCCCTAAAGCTCGACGAGATCGCGCGGCGACCGCGGACAGGGGCTCACCGCAAGCCTTGGGCTGTCCCGGGCCAACGCCGTCATCCTCGCTGAGAGCTGCGGTGCCCGCCCGCCCACCGGGGCCGTGCTCTCCGTCCCTATGCCCGGACCGCGAGAGGCCGTGGCAGCGGTCGCGGCCTGACCGGAGCGCGGCATACGGATCGGATGCTTCCGCCCGCGTTCAACCCCTGACGGCATCTCGCGACTGCGAATCACCGCTCATGCCCACCACACTGCGGACGAGATGGCCCACGCCGCAGGGGTGCTCAGAGAGGTCACCAGACGATGAGCCAGCTCGCTCCGATCATCATCGTTACCGGCACCGGAACCGGGTCCGGGATCGGGATCGGGATCGGCAAGACGGTGACCCCGGCCGCGATCGTCGTGGGGCTTCGCGCCCAGGGCTTACGACTGGTGGTCGTCAAGCCCACCCAGACCGGGCTGCTGCCGGGTGAGCCCGGGGACCTGCACGACATATGCCGGTTGGCGGGTGAGGTCGAGAACCATGAGTTCGTCCGGCTGCCGACCCGCTCGCACCCGATGCAGCCGGGCGCCTGGCGGGCGTGGCGCTACCCCCCCGTGGCGGAACACCCCGCGCGGCTGGCCGAGATCTCAGGTCGCGACGACGTCGACCTCGTCCTCGTCGAGGGAGCAGGCGGGCTGCTCACGCATCGATGCTGAAGCGGCCACGGTTGCCGACCTGGGCAGGGAGCTCACCGACGTCGGCGCCAGAGTGGGCTACGTCGTGGTCGCGGCCGCCGACCTGGGAACCCTGAACCACAGCGCCCTGACCGCCGAAGCCCTGCGGAGCCGGGGGCTGGACTGTCTCGGCTTCGTCATCGGGTCCTGGCCCGATGATCCGAACCTGGCGATGCGAACCAACCTGCAGGACCTGCCGTCGGTCACCGGCGCTCAGCTGCTTGGCCGGATCCCTGCCGGCATCGGACAGCTGGGCCCCGTCGCCTTCCAGACCAGCGCCGCCGGCTGGGTCGCCATCGCCTGACCTGGTCATCGTCAGCATGACCTTCCGGGTCCTGGGCCGATTCGCTAGAGTCCGGGCATGAAAGCAGCCGTCCAGACCAGATACGGCCCAGCCGACGTGGTTCGGATCCTGGAAGTGGAGAAGCCGGCCGCCCACGACAACGAGGTGCTAGTCAGGGTTCACGCGACGACGGTGAACCGGACGGACTGCGCCTGCCGGGCTGCCAGGCCCTTCTTCATGAGACTCTTCACCGGGCTCACCAGGCCGCGGGCAACTGTTCTGGGCAACGAGTTTGCGGGAGTGGTCGAGGCGGTCGGCAGCGGCGTCACCTCTTTCACGGTCGACGACAAGGTGTTCGGGTACAACGAGGGTCACTTCGGTGCTCACGCGGAGTACCTCTGTGTTCCCCAGGAAGCTTCGCTCGCACCCATGCCTGCGAACGTGACCTACGAGCAGGCTGCTGCCGGCACAGAGGGTTCGCACTATGCCCTCTCGCACATCAGGGCGGCAAAGATTCAGAGCGGTCAGGACGTCCTCGTCTACGGCGCGACCGGAGCCATCGGCTCAGCGGCGGTCCAGCTGGTGAAGAGTCTCGGTGCCAACGTCACCGCGGTCTGCGACACGGACCACATGGATCTGGTCAGGGAACTGGGAGCCGACAGGGTCGTCGACTACACGGCCGGGGACTTCACGAAGGACCAGCAGACCTACGACGTGGTCCTCGACTCGGTCGGCAAGAGCTCCTTCAGCCAATGCAGGCGACTCCTGAAACCGCACGGGGTCTACCTCTCGTCGGAGCTGGGTCCCCTGGCCCAGAACCCGTTCCTGGCACTCATCGCTCCGCTCCATAGCGGCAGGAAGGTCCACTTCCCCATCCCGAAGCACGATCAGGAGATGGTGCGGTATCTCGGGAGGCTGATGGAGTCCGGGGAGTTCAGGCCGGTCATCGACAGAACGTATTCGCTGGACCAGATCGTCGAGGCATACCGTTACGTCGATACCGGGCAGAAGACCGGCAATGTCGTCATCAGGATCGACCATGCGTCCCAGCGACCGTGACACTTCGATCAGCTGGGGGCCGTGCAGGGGCTCTCTGGGCATCGCCCAACGGGTGGTGGAGGTGAGGCCGTTGTTCCCCTGACCTCACCCCCCACCACCGCGACGCGACTAGAAGACGGGATAGATGTCGAGGGTCTGGCCCCCGGTGCCGACATAGTTCTCGCCGGTGGAGTACGTCAGATCATTGATCAGAGGCTTGAACTGGAAGGTCTGTCCGGCCGGAACCCGTTCGAGCTGGAGCTCCCAGACGTCGGCCTCTGCGTAGTGCGCCTCAAGACCGCTGTCCCATCGGAAGGGGTCGGTGTCACCACGGGCGGTCATCCGGTTGCCCAGGCCGACGTTGTAGTGAACCCGGATGGGAGTAAGCGCCAACTGCTCCTTCGGCTTTGCCTGACTCTTCCTGGGCTTGGCCTTGCTCACCGATGGCAACTTGGCCTTGCTCACCGATGGCGGCGCGGCCCCAGTGGAGTCGGATTTGACCCTGATTGACTTTGCCGCCATGAAATTCCTCCGCTGAATGTGGTGCCTTCGTAGGCATACCAGGTGTTTTGGCACGCCTTTTAAGTTTTGTAGAGGTTGCGCCACCTTGCAACCTGAAAAGCGCATCGCTTTCAACGGGACCCCAGCCCTCAACGGGACCCCAGGATGTGCGCCGACTACATGGCCTGGCGCTTTCACTCGGGACAGGTTCTGTATGGAGAGGGCCGGTGCGCGGAGACGGCGCTCATCCCGGCGAAGAACCGCTGGTCAGTCTGGTCTGCCTCCGGACTACAGGGGCTCCCCACGGCGTTCGGGCAGGCCCCAGGTGAACGCCGCGGCGAGCAGGAAGAACGCGGCGAAGACCGCGAATACCAAGAGGTTGTCGCCGACCTTCAGCAGGGGCGGAACCGACAGTGGAGCGAGGATCGACGCGATCCGGCCGAATCCCGCGGCCCACCCGGCTCCGGTCGCCCGCAGCGGCGTCGGGTAGATCTCGGGCGTGATGGCGTACAGCGCGCCCCATGCTCCGAGGTTGAAGAACGACAGGGCCATCCCGCCGGCAACCGTCGCGGCCGTGCTGTCCGCCATTCCGAAGGCGACCGCTGAGCCGGCCGAACCGATCAGGAACAGCGACAGCGTCGGCCGCCGGCCCCACAGCTCGACCAGCACCGCGGAGGTGGCATAGCCGGGTAGCTGCGCGAGGGTGATCACCAGGGTGAAGCCGAAGGAACGCGCCAGGGTCATCCCGGAGGCGACGAGCAGGGAGGGCAGCCAGATAAAGGCGCCGTAGTAGGAGAAGTTCACGCCGAACCAGACCAGCCACAGTGACCCCGTACGCAGGCGCTGGCCCGGGCGCCACAGGTCCCCCGGTCTCGATTCCGGGGCCGGACCCGAGGCCGCACGCACTCGTGTCCGCGCAGGGTGCTCCGGCGGCGCGAAACCGGCCGCGCTCTCGAAGCGACGGACCGCGATCTCGGCCTCCGCCTCCCGACCACGTTGCTCGAGGAACCGAACCGACTCCGGCAGGCCGAACCGGACGTAGGCGGAGTACAACGCGGGGACGGCGCCGACCGCCAGGGCCCATCGCCACCCGTCGTCAGAGGCGGACACGACGAAGTATCCGATGAGCGCGGCCAGCAACCAGCCCACCGCCCAGAACGCCTCCAGCGCGACAACGACACGACCACGGATCCGGGCTGGCGCGAACTCGCTCACCAGGGTGGCCGCGACGGGAAGCTCTGCTCCGAGACCGAGGCCGATCAGGAAGCGGAAGACCAGCAGCGCCCCCACCGACCACGACAGCGCGGCGGCCCCGGTGGCGAGCCCGTAGACCAGCAAGGTGGTGGCAAACACCTGTCGTCGGCCGATCCGGTCCGCGAGCAGGCCCCCCACACTGGCCCCAAGCGCCATCCCCACGAAGCCTATGGACGCGATCCACGACAAGGTGGTGGTCCCGAGCCGCCACTGAACCGCCAGCGATGCCATCACGAAGCTGATCAGGCCGACATCCATCGCATCGAGCGCCCAGCCGAGGCCGGACCCGACCACCAGCCGGCCGTGCTCCCGCGTGAACGGAAGGCGGTCGAGCCTCTGGCTCCGGGTGGGCTCAACCTCAACTTGTGTCGTCATCGTTGCATAGTCTCCACCCGCTCCAGCACCCGTCGTCTCGGTGTTGTCCCGCCGACCCACCCCGGGTGGCCTCACATCTGCTGAAGGCTCCAGGTGCGATCCCGGCCCGTCACAAAACGAACGTGTGGTCGCCACCTTGTAAGGACGGGACCGGATCAGCTTTGGGAACTCTGGCGGACCCTGCGCAAAATGGCCGCTCCGCCAGGCCATGGCCATCGGTGAAAACGGGCGAGTCCTGGCGTTCGGGGGCACGCCCTGAACGGATTCGCCGGACCGACGGAAGCGGACGGGGGGCTTCCAGCACGGCCCAGACGACCGTGCCACCGTCGTCGGCGGGCAAGACGCCGAACGCGCGCGAGAGGCCAGAGACGACGGCGCGCCGTCGCCCATGCAGGGACAGGGCAGGCGACGGCCGACTCAGCAGGCCGGGGCCGTGGTCCCGAACACTCAGGCGCAAGGCTCCGAGGTTCCAGGCGACGGACACCTCGATCTGGGTGCCGGTAGTGACTGATGAGCTGGCCACGAGCTCGCTGACCACCAGGGTCGCGAAGGGAATGACCCGGCCCAGTCGCCAGTCCAGCAAGGTGCGGGTGACGAACTCCCGCGACGCGCGCGGCGCTGTCGGGTGCGGCGCGAGGCTGAGCGACTCCACTGCCACTGAGGGGACGGCCAGCACTGCGCACACCGCGGTGAACAATGACGTCGTCACGATCAGATGAGCACCAACGGGGTCGGCTTCCAGCGCCTCACACACCTCTGGGTCCGAGCAAGCCACGGCCACCGGTATTCCGGACCAGTCGCGCGCATGCCGCCCTGCTTTCGCAAGCGCCCCAACCGCGTCCGGGTCTGCACCGGGTGTGACTGCAGACAGGTCGCAGACCACGCCACGGGGTCCGTCGGCCAGGGCTAGCTGGATCGCCAGGTCCAGATCCTCGACCACGTCACCGAGCCGGCCGGCAACCTCGACGACCACCACCTGACGTATGGCGCGGGTTCTGGCCCGCCCCTGTCGAACGGTGGCGAGGCGGCCAGCCGGGCGCGCTGCGGCCTCGGCCGGGGCGAAGGGCGCCTGCCGGTCCGGGAGCGGGATGACCTGGTCGTCAAGATCCACAGGGTCAAGATCCACAGGGAGGTTCAGCGAACTGCTGACTTGCCGCATCTCAGACTCAATTCGGTGGTTCCGCACTGCCAAGTACGAGCCACCGGGGTGCGTGTGCGGCGCGTCACTTCGCTGACGCCACCGGGTCCACGGGGAAGCAGCAGGCTAGATGATAACATCCGGGACCCCGCTATTGCCTGTTGCACCGAAGGCGCTGCTCCCCCATGCCACTGACAACGGAGGCTACCGCGGCTAGGCTATCGTGGCCCGCTGGTACTCAGAACCGGGTGCCAGCAGTACGGCGCATGAGCAGTCTGGAGAAGTCAGAGCCACTGTCCGCCGAGACGCCACCAGACAGACAGGTTCCGCACGTGCTCGACACCGAATCACGAACCAGCAGACCGGCTCGCTCAACCTGCGCCATGCGCCGGGAGCGACCGGCATGACCAGTTCCCTGGACAGCACTCCCCCCGGCATGGCCGACAGTGCACCCGTCACCGTCACCGTCACCGCCACCCTCACCGCGGAGCGCAGGTTTCAACAGATCAAGGCCCGTAGCGCCCTGTCGGACGCCATCTTCAACAGCGCATACTTCTGGCAGATGGCCACCGACGAGCGGGGCGTCATCCAGATCTTCAACGTCGGCGCCGAGGCGATGCTCGGATACGACGCGGTCGACGTGGTCGACCGGATCACCCCCGCGGACATCTCCGACCCCCAAGAGCTCATCAAGCGCGCGGCCGAGCTCAGCGCCGAGCTGGACACCCCGATCGCGCCCGGCTTCGAGGCCCTCGTCTTCAAGGCCAAACGAGGCATCGAGGACAGCTACGAGCTGACCTACGTCCGCAAGGACGGCAGCCGCTTCCCGGCCATCGTCTCGGTGACCGCGCTGCGCGACGTACAGGACGACATCATCGGCTACCTGCTGATCGGAACCGACAACACCGCCCGCAAAGAGGTCGAGGCAGCCCAGGCGCTGCTGGACCAGCAGCTGCGGGACCAGCAGTTCTACACGCGTTCCCTGATTGAGTCGAACGTCGATGCCCTGATGACCACCGATCCCGAGGGCACCATCACCGACGTCAACCAGCAGATGATGACCCTGACCGGACGTACTCGCGCTGAGCTGATCGGTGTCCCGTTCAGAGACTTCTTCACCGACCCCGCCCGGGCTGACGCGGGCATCGCGCGGGTGCTGGCCGAGCACCAGGTGACCGACTACGAGCTGACCGTCCGTGCCCGAGGCGGGCGTGAGACGTTTGTGTCCTACAACGCCTCGACCATCCACGATCGACACCACGACCTGCAGGGCGTGTTCGTGGCTGCCCGCGACGCGACCGACCGCCGGCGCTCAGAACGCACCCTGCAGCAGAAGAACGTCGAGCTGGAGCATGCAAGCCGGATGAAGTCGGAGTTCCTGGCCACGATGTCGCACGAGCTCCGCACCCCCCTCAACTCGGTGATCGGATTCTCTGAGGCGCTGAAGGACGGCCTCCTGGGCGAGCTGACCGAAAAGCAGCAGGAGTACATCGGGGATATCTTCACCAGCGGTCAGCATCTGCTCTTGCTGATCAACGACATCCTGGACCTCTCGAAGGTCGAAGCCGGGATGATGGAGCTCGAGATGGAGGTGGTGGACGCGAGGCAGCTGTTGTCCAACGCCTTGTCCATCGTGCGGGAGAAGGCGCTGGCGCGCAGCATCGGTCTTGACCTCGAGCTGGATGATCATGTTGGCGTAGCCCAGCTGGACGTGCGCAAGACCAAGCAGATCGTCTACAACCTGCTCTCCAATGCGGTGAAGTTCAGCAGCCAGGGGGGTCTGGTGTCCCTTCGCGCCCGGCAGGTTCCCCGGAGCGCCGTCAGCACGCTGGACGGCACCTGGCCGGTCCGCACGTTCGAGCTGGCCGAGAACGAGTTCACCGGGTTCCTCGAGATCTGCGTGACCGATGCCGGCATCGGTATCTCCGAGGAGAACATGGCGAAGCTGTTCCAGTCCTTCTCCCAGATCGACAGCAGCCTGGCACGCAAGTTCGAGGGCACCGGGCTGGGCCTCGCGATGGTCAAGCAGATGACCGAGCTGCTCGGTGGGACCGTGGCGGTGGCCAGCAAGGAGGGCGAGGGCGCGTGCTTCGCGGCCTGGATCCCGCTGCAGGCATACCCCCAGCCTGCCCCGGCCGAGCGCGCAGACGTGCCGGCGGTGACGGTGGTCCCCGCCAGGATCGTGGATCGTGTCGCACTCGTGGTGGAAGATGACGACGACTCCGCGGCGGTGGTGTGCAAACTTCTCGCGGCTGAGGGCTTTGCCGTCCTGCGCGCCTCCAGCGCCGAGGAAGCGCTGCGGATGGCGCCCCGGCAGAGCCTCGACCTGATCACCCTGGATACCGAGCTGCCCGGGATCAGCGGATGGCAGTTCCTGGCGACCATCCGTGAGCACGACAACCTGGGCACGGTGCCGGTCGTCGTCGTCTCCGGGGCTTCCGATGGACCCCTGGCCCTGGCCGAAGGCGCCGTCGCGGTCCTGCAGAAGCCGATCAGCCACGCCGCGCTGAAGCAGGCACTGACCAACGTGGGCTTCCACGACGAGCAGGACCGGACGCGTACCGTTCTGGTCGTCGACGACGACCCCAGGGCGGTCGAGCTGATCGCCGCGTACCTGACCCTGCCGGACTATGTGGTGGTCCGGGCCTACAGCGGGCTCGAGGCCGTCGCCCTGACTCATCAGGTGCAGCCCGATCTCATCCTGCTCGACCTGATGATGCCCGAGGTGAGCGGGTTCGATGTCGTCCGTGCGCTGAAGTCCGACCCCGGCACGTCGGGCATCCCCATCCTGGTCGTCACCGCCAGAGATATCACGGCACTTGACCGCAAGGCCCTCAACACCGATCCGAGCCACGCCGTCCGCATCATCAGGAAGGCCGGCCTCAACGCGACTGACTTCATGGCCGAGGTCCGGCGTGCCCTGCCCCGACGCTAGGAGGAGCATCAGATGGCCAAGGTGCTAGTCGTCGAGGACAACCCCGCGAACATGAAGCTGACATCGCTGCTCCTGCACAGTGCCGGCCACATCGTGCTGCCCGCCGTGGACGCCGAAACGGGGTTGAGACTGGCTCTGGACGAGCAGCCGGACCTGATCCTGATGGACATCCAGCTGCCGGGCATGGACGGCCTGGCTGCGACCGCCATCCTGAAGCAGGACCCGGCCACCGAGGCCATCCCGATCATCGCCCTGAGCGCGCTGGCGATGAAGGCCGACAAGGAGCGGAGCCAGACCGCCGGCTGTGACGCCTACATCGTCAAACCGTTGCGGTACAAAGAGCTGTACTCCGTGATGGACCACCTTCTGCAGGTGTCACCACCACCCGCGAACCAGACGGTGCCTTTGAGTCTGCCGGCAGAATGACACCCCCGACATGACAGCTCCCGACGTCTCACTGCCCGACGTGTCAGCGCCCGACGTGTCCGCGCCGGCCAACATCCTCATCGTCGATGACGAGAGCCAGAATCGTCGACTCCTGGAGGCCCTGCTCGGGCATGAAGGTTATGTCACGAGCACTGCGGACAGTGGCGAGCATGCCCTGGTCGCCATAGCCGACGACCCGCCGGACCTGATCCTTCTTGACGTCATGATGCCCGGGCTGGACGGTCGGCAGGTCGCGCGGGCCGTTAAGTCAGATCCCGCCACCAGCAAGATTCCGATCATCATGGTCACGGCCCAGACCGACCGCGAAGCACGCCTGGCGGCACTGGACGCGGGGGCCGAGGACTTCCTGTCCAAACCCGTCGACCGGGCCGAGCTCTGGCTGCGGGTACGCAACCTCCTGCGGCTGAAGCGGCTCAGCGACCTCCTCGAGAAGCACCAGGTGAACCTCGAAGCCCAGGCGCAGGCACGGACCGCAGAGCTACAGGCACGGACGGTGGACCTGAAACGCTTCCGGATGGCGATGGATGCCACCCACGACTCGATCGTGATCGTGAACCGCACCACCATGCGGTTCGTCGCGCTCAACGCACCCACGTCCCAGATGCTGGGCTACTCGCGGGACGAGCTGCTAGAGCTCGGACCAACCGAGCTGTCCACGAGCTCGCGCGACCAGCTGGCGGCGCTGTACGACGCGATCATTGCCGGCCGGGGCCGGACTGCCTCCATAGAGACCGCACAGCGCAAGGACGGGTCCACCTTCCCGGTCGAGGTGCACCGGCAGGCTCAGCGTGCGGGAGCCGACTGGATCATCGTGACCGTCATGCACGACATCACTGGACGACTCAGGGTTCAGAGCCGTCTGGAGGATATGGCTCACTTCGACACGCTCACCGGACTGGCGAACCGCACGCTGTTCTGCGAAACCCTGAACCGGACGCTGGCGTACGCCTCGGCCTCCGGGGAGACGGTCGCGGTCCTGCATGTGGACCTCGACTACTTCAAGAACGTCAACGACAGCCACAGCCACGCGGTCGGTGACGAGCTGTTGATCCAGGTGAGCGACCGGCTGGTCGAGTGCGTGGACGACCGCGATACCGTTGGGCGGCTCGGGGGTGATGAGTTCGCTCTGATCCTGACCATGCCGCAGGGGCGAGGCGATCCCTCGGTCGTGGCCAGGCAGATCCAGACAGCATTGGCGAGGCCCTTCCGCCTGGACGGCCACAACGTGACAGTGACCGCCAGCATCGGCATCACGCTGCATCCCGAAGACGCAACCGACACCGAGACCCTGCTCAGGTACGCGGATATGGCCATGTACCAGGCCAAACAGTCCGGACGCGACGGCTTCCAGTTCTTCACGAACGCGATGAATACCGAGGTATGGCGCCGGCTGGAGCTCGAGACGGCGCTCAGGCATGCGCTCAAGAACGGGGAGTTCGTCCTGCACTACCAGCCCAAGGTGGAGCTCGAAGGCGGGCATGTCGTGGGCCTGGAGGCGTTGGTGCGCTGGGAGCGGCCAGGGTTCGGCATAGTCCCGCCCAGTGAGTTCATCTACTCACTGGAGGAGTCGGGCCTCATCGTCGATGTCGGCCGTTGGGTCATCGTGACGGCGTGCGAACAGATCAGGGACTGGCGCCGTCGCGGGATCGACCCGGTTCCGGTGTCGGTCAACGTCTCGCAGCGGCAGCTCGTCAGGGGCGACCTGGAGAACGACGTCCTGCTCGCGCTGGACATCTATGAGATCCCGGCCCGGCTGCTCGAGCTCGAGCTGACCGAGAACCTGCTGATGACGAGCGCCGACCACACGATCGCCACCTTGCGGAGCCTGCGGTCCGCAGGCGTGCAGATCTCCATCGACGACTTCGGGACGGGCCACTCCAGCCTCGCGTACCTGCGCCGGTTCCCGGTCGACACGCTGAAGATCGACCGCCGCTTCATCCGCGACGTCACCCGCAGCTCGGACGCTGCCGCCACCACCGCGGCGATCATCCGGATGGGCCGCAGCCTCGACCTGGAGGTGATCGCCGTGGGCGTGGAGACACAGCCGCAGCTGGCGTACCTGCAAAGCCACCAATGTGACCAGGTGCAGGGCTACTTGTTCCGGCCACCGCTGGCAGTGCCCGCCCTCGACCCGCTATTGCTCGGGCGTTCCAGCCTGATGGCAGCAACCGACCAGCCAGCGGCGCCACCGGGGGACACTGCTCTTGAATGACCCTTCTCCCCTGGCCCTGGTCGGCTGCGGACGGGATGCTGAGGCGTCCAGCACCCGGCACGGTCGATCTGCCCGGTTTTGGGTGATCCCGGTTGGGGGGCCTCTGCCCGACGTAAGGTTGAAACTCGCTCTCCTTGCCGTAAGTTCAGCGCTCACTGATGCAGCCTAAAGGGGAATAGATGGCCTCGAAGACGAGGAAGTTCGAAGGTCTGCTGGAGGCGGTGCCGGACGCGTTGGTGGGGATGGACCAGACGGGTGTCATCGTGTTTGTCAATCATCAGACGGAGACGTTGTTCCGCTTTGACCGCGACGACATGGTGGGCCAGCCCATTCAGATGCTGGTGCCTGAGTATCTCTGGGAGGCCTACTCCGAGCACCGGGAGGACTACTTCGCAGATCCCCGGAGCCGGTCCAGGGGACTCGATCTGCAGCTGAGCGGAAGGCTAAAAGACGGAGCCGAGCTCCCGGTCAACATCAGCTTGTCGCATCTCGACACCGGGGACATCCTGTTGGTGCTCACGGCCCAGCGCGAGGTGAACAGACACAATGAGGCGATCGAGAACTCCAAGCTCCTGGCTGCGATCATCGAGAACTCGAACGACGCCATCATCGCCAAGACGCTCGACGGCATGGTCACGAGCTGGAACCCGGCCGTCGAGAGGATGAACGGGTACTCCAGAGAAGAGATGGACGGCACGTCCATCGACCGGCTCAGCCCCGGGGGCCGAACCGGTGAGATCAGCGCCATCCTGGCCAGGATCAAGGCCGGCTTGGATGTTGAGCCCTTCGAGACCCTGCGTGTCCGAAAGGACGAGACGGTGTTCCCGGTCATGTCACCGGTGAAAGCAGCCTTCGAGTCGGCCCGCTCGATGATCGAGTCGAGTCTGGACGCGCTGGTCGCGATCAGCGCGGAGGGTTTGATCACCCGACGCCAACGAGGCCGCGGTCAAGGCCAGCGGCGTACCCCGGATGGAGCTGATCGGGACGGCGTTCTCGCAATGTTTCACCGAGCCGGAGAAGGCCAACGCGATCTACCAGCTGGTCTTCGAGGAGGGCATGGCGGTGGACTACCCGCTCACGATGCGCCACCGGGACGGGACGCTGACCGAGGTGTTGTACAGCGCGTCGGCGTACCGCGACGGGGGAGGGAAGGTGTTGGGGGTGTTCGCCGCGGCCCGGGACGTGACCATCCAGAACCAGGCACATCTGGAGGTTGCCCGCCAGCAAACCGCCGCGCTGACTCGGCTGGCCGAGCTGGAGCAGTTCCACCGACTGACCGTCGGACGTGAGCTCAAGATGATCAAGCTGAAAAAGGAGAACAAGTATCTGCGGAAGTTCGTCCCAATCGATGGAGGCGAGCAGAGTGGCGCGTACTGAGGCGCCCATGAAGTTTCTCACCGTCATCGAGGACGACCCAGACGTTCAGTTGCTCATCGAGACCATCTTTTCCATGGACTCCCGCTTCAGCGCCGCGAACGCGGCGAAGACCGCCGAGGAGGCCCTTGAGTCAACGCGGAAGGCAGAGCCGGGAGTGATCATTCTCGATCACGGCCTGGCCGGAACACTGACCGGCCTCGATGCAGCGCCGATGCTCAAAGAGCTCGCTCCAGGCGCGAAGATCATTCTGTTCACCGCTCATGCCGAGCTCCAGTCCCGCGCCTCAGGTGAGCCCGCCATCGACGCCTTCCTGCTCAAGACCGACTCAACACGGCTCCTGTCCTTGGCGCAACGACTGACCGGCCTGGACACAAGCCCCACCTGAAGCCCTTTCGCGACTGACTACCTCGCGATCAGTTCCCGCTTCGCGGTCTTGGAGCTGGAGGCTATGCCTGATGCGTTGGTGTGGTTGGACAAGCCGTACGAAGTCGCTGTTCGGCTATGACTGAGACGAACTGCTTGGCGCGCCCCTGCCGCCGCCCAGCGTGAAGGCAGGCAGACACCAGGGTCGAGTCAGGGTCCCGACCAGGGTCATCCCTGATGTGAGCGACCGCCCCCGATCCCTAGATTGACAACAGCCGAAAACGCGGCCGTCAGTTCGCGGGGCACGATCCACCGGGGAAGGAAGAGGGATGTCTATGCTGCACGACTGGCTTCTTGCGCTCGCCGGCGCACCCTGGGTGTATCTCGCGCTGTTCGCCCTGGTGGCCCTCGACGGCCTCTTCCCGCCCATACCAAGCGAGTCCGCGGTCATCGCACTGGCTGTGCTATCCATGTCGACCGGTAGGCCGAACCTTGCGCTGGTGCTTCTAGCGGCGGCGGCGGGCGCCTTCGCCGGGGACCAGATCGCGTATTCGGTGGGCAGCCGGATCGACGTCCGCCGCCTCGGGACCTTGCGCAACCCCCGCGGGCAACGCACCGTCGACTGCGCCGAGCGCGCACTGGCCCGGCGCGGGCCGTCATTCATCCTCGCGGCCAGGTTCGTCCCGATCGGGCGGGTGGCCGTGAACCTGACCGCCGGTGCTGTCCACTACCCTCGCCGCAGGTTTGTCGGGCTCACCGCGCTCGCGGCGGTGGCCTGGTCGCTCTACTCGGTCGTGATCGGTCTCCTCGCCGGCGCGTGGATCCAGGATCAGCCAATGGTCGCGATCACGGTGGGAGTCGTCGGCGGCCTCCTCAGCGGGCTCGCCCTCGACTGGGGACTCCGTCGCCGGCGAACCCTCAGCGACCGCAGCGGAATTGCCCCCCTGCCACCACGCCAGGTGCTGCTGCCCGACCGGACCTAATAGTACCGAAGGACCGCGACTCATCACGTCGTCTCTCCAGAGAAGAGGCGCACCCAAATTGTTCCCGGAGGGAAGGCGCCATGAGGGCTTGAGCGTCGTCAAGGTGAGTTTCATTGCACGGTGCAGCACCTCGTCAAGAGTCAGCCACCGGCCGCGCACCCTGCTTGTCGCGTCCACGGCGCCGATCGCCGAACAGTGCCTCCCCCTGATCGTTTGTTACCTTTGAAACACCCTCGCCATCCTCGGCGGGGCCAGTCAGGATCAGCCTCATGTCTGCACGAACCCATGACACCGTCGAAACCACCGCAACCGGGACCACGACAATCGGCCACGGCGAAGAGCCGAAGCTGGTTCGCCCGATGGCGTACTTCTCGGCTCTCGACCTCTTCTCCATCGGGATCGGCCCCTCCAGCTCGCACACCGTCGGCCCCATGCGCGCAGCCCTCGCCTTCGCCGGTCACCTGGCGGCGACCGGCAGGCTGACCGACGTCACCCGGATCAGCTGTTCGCTCTACGGGTCTCTGGGCGCCACCGGCCTGGGCCACGGCACGCCGGACGCCGTCCTGGCCGGTCTCGCAGGCTTCCGGCCTGAGACCTGCGACCCCGGGGACGTGCGCAACCTGTGGACGGACCTGGCCGAGGGCGCAACCCTGCTCCTGGCAGGCAGCCACCAGATCCCGGTCTGCCAGAACGACATCAGCTTCGTGCCGCGCACCCGCCTGGCCGGCCATCCGAATGCCCTCACCCTCTCGGCGTGGACCGGCACCGAGGTGTTCCCGCTGCTGGAGGAGTCGTACTTCTCGATCGGCGGCGGCTTCATCCGGCAGGACGGTGACCTGACCAAGGCTGCGCCGACCGCGCCGCATCCGATGGCCTACTCCACGACCGTCGAGCTGCTCGCCCTGTGCGAGCTGCACGGACTCGACATCTGCGAGATCGCCCGGATCAACGAGGAGTCCATCCACAGCGCCGAAGAGCTGGACGCCGGACTTGATGCCATCTGGGATGCCATGCACGAGTGCGTCGAGGCCGGCCTGTATGGCGAGGGCACGCTGCCCGGTGGCCTGGGTGTGCCGCGGCGGGCCTCCGTCGTCCGGGAACACCTGGAGGCTCTGGACCGCCAGCCGGTGCGCGAACGCGACACCGCAACCGAGTGGCTGCACGCCTTCGCCCTGGCCGCCAACGAGGAGAACGCAGCCGGCGGCCGGGTGGTCACCGCCCCCACGAATGGCGCGGCCGGGATCATCCCTGCCGTCGGCCACTACTACCTGCGCTTCGTCCCCGGAGCCGACGCCGCCGGCATCCGCCGGTTCCTGCTCACCGCTGTGGCCGTCGGATCCCTGGTCAAGGCCAACGCATCCATCTCCGGAGCCGAGGGCGGATGCCAGGCAGAGGTCGGCACCGCCTGTGCCATGGCCGCCGGCGCCCTCTGCGCGGCCCTGGGCGGCACCCCGCGCCAGGTCGAGAACGCCGCAGAGATCGCCATGGAACACCACCTGGGCCTGACTTGCGACCCGGTTGGCGGACTCGTCCAGGTCCCCTGCATCGAGCGCAACGCCATCGCCTCCTCCACCGCCGTGTCAGCGGCCCGCCTTGCTCTGCACGGCGACGGGCTCCACCTGGTATCGCTGGACACCGTGATCGAGACCATGCGCCAGACCGGCCGCGACATGATGACCAAGTACAAGGAGACCAGCGAGGGCGGTCTGGCGGTCAACGTCACCGCCTGCTGACGGACCGCCACACCGCCCGCATCAGCTCAGGGGAAAGCTCCTCCAAGTCGAGCACCAGGACCAGTACGTTCCCCTGAAACGCCCGCCGGCTGAAGTCAGCGACATGCCGGAGCCCAAGGGTGATCACGGGAACGGCCTAGTTGCAGCCCCCGGCCGGCCCGGGGAGCGTCGGCACGACGTAGAGCCGAGTCTTGGTCGGCGCTCTCAACGCCTCCGCCGGGCTGGACCCCTGCGGCGCGGACAACTCCGGAACGCGCGGCCGCTGCGAGAACCTGACCTGTTCGGGCAGCAGACCCCGGCGGCTGACTTCTCTACCGGCATCCCGCCACGCATAGGAGTAGCTGGATGCGCTCGACCAGAAGGCTGCATGTTGGTGGGCCGCGGCCGGCAGCGAATGCCCGAGGATTCGTTCGATCTGCTGGAAGGACAAGACCGTTGCCCGCTCAGGCTCGAACTCGAGGAAAGTCGTCAACCTGGACCACGAGTGCCTGATCACCGGCGACAACCGCGTTCAGGGCAGATCCCCGGCGGATGGTTTTCGCCAGCACGAGAGTGGCGCCGTCCCCGAAGCTGCGGAATCACGGCGTGTGGATCTGGCATACGACTCTCCCAACGGCTAGTCCGAGCATAGATCCCCCGTACCCGCCTTGCTTGGGAAACGTCATATACCCATGCGAACGGCAGTTACCCATGCGAACGGCAGTGCCATGAACGACAGTCAGTCGGCGGACCTGATCCGGATCTGACGTTTGATCCGGCTCAGCATCGCCACCATCCCGCGCAGGCGCAACGGCGAGACGGCGTCGCCCAGCCCGAAGCGGTATGGCGCGTCGTCTGGGACAGCGAGCACCTCACCAACGGTGAGACCATTCAGTCCCTCGTGCAGGATTCCCGCGAAACCCCGGGTGGTGGGCGCCTCGGGAGGCGCCTGGAAAAACAGATGAACGGTCGCGTCCTGCAAAGCGGCAGCACCCTGCGCACCGTCCACCTCCACCGCCAGAAACAGGGGCGACTGGCACTCGTCAACTCGCTCCAGCAGCTCCGCATGCCCCTGGTAGCGCTCAGGCAGCTCGGGAAGCTCGTCGCTGAAGTCGAGCAGCAGGATCAGCCGGTCGCGAGCCGAGAGGGCAGCGAAGTCCTGGGCGATCGACTCCAGGGACTCCGGCAGGTCAACCGTCACGTCGCCCTGGGTCATCTGGCTCCTACCTCGACCGGAACTCCCACGGCATTTCCCCACTCGGTCCAGGAACCGTCGTAGTTGCGGACGTTGTCGAAGCCGAGCAGGTGGGTCAGCACGAACCACGTGTGCGAGGAGCGCTCGCCGATCCGGCAGTAGGCCACGATGTCATCGGAGGGCCCAAGCCCCTGCTCGGTCAGATAGATGGCCTCGAGTTCTGCACGGCTCCTGAACGTGCCATCCTCGGCGGCGGCGCGCGCCCAGGGCACCGAGCGGGCACCGGGGACGTGGCCGCCGCGCATCGCACCCTCCTGCGGGTAGTCGGGCATGTGCAACAGCTCGCCGGAGTACTCCCCCGGCGAACGGACGTCGACCATCGGCTGGCCGAGGTGGGCCAGGACGTCATCTTTAAATGCACGGATCGGGGCGTCGTTGCGCTGGACGACCGGGTAGGCCACACCCGTCTGCGCCGGCACCTCGCGGGTGATCTCACGGCCCTCGGCAATCCACTTGGCCCGGCCACCGTCAAGGAGTCGCACATCCTCGTGGCCGAAGAGGGTGAAGACCCACAGCGCATAGGCAGCCCACCAGTTGCTCTTGTCGCCATAGATGATCACCGTGGTGTCGCGGCCGATGCCACGCTCGCCCAGAACCTGGGCGAAGCGCTCACCGTTCACGTAGTCGCGCCTCACCGGGTCGTTGAGGTCGAGATGCCAGTCGACTTTCACCGCGCCGGGGATGTGGCCGGTGTCGTACAGCAGCACGTCCTCGTCGGACTCGATCACGACAATTCGTCCGGGGTTGCCGGTAGCGAGCTGGCCCGCGAGCCAGTCGGTGGTGACGACCCGCTCGGGGTGCGCGTACTCCGTGAACTTGCTGTTGTCGTCGATGTCGACAGACATGCGTACACCTTCCGTTGATCTGCTGAGTCGAGACGTTGCCGAGACTTGGTGTTGCCGGGATTCGGTGCAGGGCGCAAGCGGCTCCGTCTCATCTCTTCCTACGTCCTGAGACGTCAACGACCTGCCTCGCATCATGATTCCACCCTGCACCCTCGGCGGCTCCCTCTACCGCCCCATCCAGCGAGGTGTCGAAGTTGCACAACGCGTCCGTGGACGAGGTCGCGGCGATGGCAGGTGAGTGCGTCCCACTATTGACGGGGTCGGCTTCCGATCTCTGATCCGTTGCGGGGGTAACGTGGTCAAGAACCGGCAGGGATGCCTCCATCAAACTCCCCCGGACCTTTCGAGAGGGAGACGTCATGGTGGGCACGGGTGGTTGTCAGGCGGGTAAAAGCTTCCCGCACACTGCGAGACGAGAATCCATATGAGCAACTGGGTTGTCGTTCTGATCGCCGTACTGCTGGTCCTCATCGCTCTGGGACTCTCCATCAGGATCGTCAAGCAGTACGAGAAGGGCGTGCTGTTCCGGCTGGGACAGCTGCGAGGGACACGAGAGCCTGGCCTGCGGATCATCATCCCCTTGGTCGACGTGCTGCATCGGATCTCCTTACGCATCGTCACCCTGCCCATCCAGTCGCAGGGCATCATCACCCGGGACAACGTGAGCGTGGATGTCTCCGCCGTTGCCTACTACCGGGTGGTCGACGCGGTGAAGTCGGTGCTCGCCATTGAGAACGTTCGCGAGGCCATCGACCAGATCGCCCAGACCACCCTGCGCAAGGTGGTCGGCCAGCACACCCTGGACGAGATCCTGGCCGAGACCGATCGCATCAACGTCGACATCCGCCAGAACCTCGACTCCACCACGGCCGTCTGGGGCGTCGAGGTCACCGTGGTTGAGCTGAAAGACATCCAGCTGCCCGAAAGCATGAAGCGGGCCATGGCACGTCAGGCCGAGGCCGAGCGGGAGAAGCGGGCCAAGATCATCGCCGCCGAGGGCGAGCACCTGGCCGCGGCAGCGCTGGGCGAGGCGTCGGACATCATGATGGCCCACCCGCTGGCGTTGCAGCTGCGCAACCTGCAGACCCTCGTGGAGCTCGGCGTCGACAAGAACACGACGGTCGTGTTCCCGGCGCCGCTCATGAGCACCATCGGGGAGCTAGGCACCTTCCTCGCCCGCGAGACGGCCGCTGCGGCAGCGCACGCGCGGGCGGACGCCGAGGACTCCGACCCGTCATACAGCGCGGACCCGATTCCACCAAAGGTGGACTGAGACCGCCGACACGACCCTGGCTAGGGTGACTTCAGTCTGACCGCGCTGTACTCGGGCCAAGCTGGCGGCACTAGCTCATGAGTCTGCTCGAGAAAGAGTTCCGTCAGCTGGTGATGGCGGCCGTGGCCGAGCGGACAGCTGCCCGGCCGGACCGTATGACGATCAGTTCTCTCGCCGCCGGTTGGCACCACCGCTGCTTCCAGTCCGAGCGGAAGCAAGAGGTGCTCAGCTAACGGCGAACGCCGAGATCAGACGCCACCGTTTGAAATGGCTGACATCGAGCATGCGCTCAACGCGACCCTTCGGAGTCTCAACCTGCCCTTGATGGACCTGACCTACATCGGCGCCCAGATCGACTTCATCTGGGCGGTCGTCGCACACTTGACCGAGCCGTGATCGACCGCGTCCTGGTGACATGGGCCCGCCATCGGGCCTGGCCCGCGATCAGCTCAGCCGCCGGCCCTACAGTCGGGTGGGCGCCAGGGCGTCAGAACGGTGGTGGCCCCGGATCACGCGATGCGATCATTGCTG
>JACMPC010000001.1 GCA_014377705.1 Dermatophilaceae bacterium | reverse complement strand
CTCGAGATCGTGGTGGCTGCCAGGCTGCTCATCGTGCCGGCGCCGACGACGAGCACCCGGCTATCTGACAGAGGCCCCAGGAGGTCGGCGGCACAGACGAGACCAGCGTCCACCAGGGACTTGCTGACCCGGTCGATCCCGGTCTCGGCGTGGGCCCGCTTGCCCACCCTCAGGGCCTGCTGGAACAGGGCACTCAGCGTCCCGCCGGCCTGACCCCGCTGCTGCGCGCGGCGAAGCGACATCCGAATCTGCCCCAGGATCTGCCCCTCACCGACAGCCATGGACTCCAGCCCGCAGGCGACGGAGAACACGTGGGAGACCGCCCGATCCTCGTAGTGGACGTACAGGTGCTCCCTCAGCTCGGCCATGGGCACACCAGAGGCAGCTGCGAGCGCGTCACTGATCTCGGCCACCGCGCCGTGGAAGGTGACGACATCGGCGTACACCTCGATCCGGTTGCAGGTCGCGAGGACCAGGCTCTCGGTGACGTTCTCACCGCGGCGTACCGCGACCGCCAGGGCCGCGGCGCCAGCCGGGTCCAGTGCGACCGCCTCGAGAAGGGCGATCGGCGCGGACCGGTGCGAGATTCCCAGCACCACAACACTCACGGGGCGACCTCCAGCAGGGGCGTTCTCCGGTGACCGGCAGGGGACTTGCGCTGCTGGTGGAAGGCCAGGATCTGCAGCTCCGTGGACAGGTCGACCTTGCGCACATCGACGCCCTCAGGAACGGAGAGTGCGCAGGGCGCGAAATTCAGGACGGACCGTACGCCGACGGCGACCAGCCGGTCACACAGCTTTTGGGCCGGCTGGGCCGGCGTCGCGATGACGCCGATAGCGACCCCGCGCTCGATGACGATCCGTTCGAGGTCATCAACCGACCCGACGACCATCCCGGCGATGACCTGACCGATGAGCTCGCAGTCGCGGTCCAGCAGGGCGACAACCTGAAAGCCCTGGGTGGTCAGGTCCACGTACGAGGCCAGCGCGTGACCCAGATGGCCCACGCCGATGATCGCCACCGGCCAGTCCCTGGCGAGCCCGAGCTCGCGGGTGATCTCGTGGGCCAGCATCTCGACGCCGTACCCGACCCCGCGAACGCCATACGACCCCAGATGGCTGAGGTCCCTGCGCAGCTTGGCCGAACGCACTCCGGCAGATGCCGCGAGCTCTTCGGACGAGACTGACAGGATGCCGCGATCGGCGAGATCGCTCAGCGCGCGCAGGTACTGCGGCAGCCGGGCGACGGTGGCATCAGGTATTTCCTGGCGTGCTGCGGGGTCGGCGATCACAAGGTCACCGACTCCTCTCAGGGTTGAACGCCTCCATAGCACGGAGGAACTTGCAGCTCGGGGATACCCCCCCACGATAGATGTTTGTGAACGCGTACACAAAGTCGCGGAGCGGGCGGACCCCTGCTAAGGGAGGTCTATTGCCCAGCCGGCCTCGCCGGGCCTTACGCTCCCGCAGCGTCCGTCGGCTCGGTGCTCCCCAGAGCCCTGCGCAGCCGGGCCTCGTCCACCCGCCAGAAGTCATGCGGCACACCGTCCACCAGCGTCACCGGGATCTGCTCCCAGTAGGCCGCGTTCAGCGCCGGGTCGTCGAGGATCGACAGCTCCACCCATTGGACGCCCAGGTCGGCGGCCACTCGTTCGACCACGACTCGCGCCGGGCCACAGAGATGGCAGCCGGGTTTGGTCAGGAGCGTGATTCTCGCGGGCACGGGGTTGGACACGACCACACTGTATGCCGGGCAGCAAGCTTGCAGGGGCCAGTGACAGGAGTCAGAAGAAAACAGACCGCCGTTGCAGCAGCAGCGAGTAGAGCGTCTGCTGGATCGTCTCGCGGACCCGGTCCGTGAGGTCGAACACCACCATCGGGTCGTCAGCGGCCTGAGCCCCCAGAACGGCGGTCTCCACCGGCGAGCCGAACTCGATGATCCACTTGCTGGGCAACGGAATCAGGCCGAGCGGACCCAGCAGGGGGAAAGTCGGCGTCACCGGGATGTACGGGGCCCCGACGATGCGGGCGACCGTCTTGAGGTTGCCCAGGATCGGGTAGATCTCCTCGGCGCCGACGATGGCGCACGGCACGATCGGCGCGCCGGTGCGCAGAGCCGCCGCGACGAACCCGCCCCGGCCGAAGCGCTGCAGCTTGTAGCGCTCGCGGAACGGCTTGCCGACGCCCTTGAAACCCTCAGGCCACACTCCGGCGACCTCGCCGGACGCCAGCAGCCGCTCGGCATCAGGGTTGGCGGCCAGCGTCACGCCGCTCTTGCGGGCCACCGAACCGACGACCGGTGTCCTGAAGACGAGATCGGCTCCCAGCATGCGCAGGAAGCGATGAGCCGGGTGCTCGTCGTGAACCGCGACCTGGGTCATCAGCGAGTCGAAGGCGATGGTGCCCGAATGGTTGGCCACGATGAGCGCCCCCCCTGAGCTGGGGATGTTCTCGATGCCACGAACCTCGACGCGGAACCAGGACTTGTACAACGGCCGCAGCAGCGGGAGATAGACGTTCTCGGTGTAGTCCTGGTCGAAGCCAAAATCGTCAACGGCGTAGTCCCCGCTCAGCCGCCGACGAACAAATGCCAGCGTGGTGGCGACCTGACGCTCGATGTCATCGCCGGAGAGCCCGGAGGCCGCCGCCGCCCGGCGCAGGGTCGCGATCGCCAACGTGACGATCTCGTCGACGCTGGTGCCCACCCGGGCAACCGACACCAGGGGCTTCGCTGGCTTTGCGGCGGGACGTGGTGAGCTGGACGGCGTGCGTGGCGAGCTGGACGGCGTGCGTGGCGAGCTGGAGGTGCGCCTGCCCTTCGCCGTCACGACCCGCCCCGTCTTCGGAACCGGACGGGGACGGTGAGCTGCGGTCGAGCCGGTGGCGACGGGGCTGAAGGGGCTGAGAACCGGGCGGGGACCGACCTCGTCGCCTGAGGCATCTGTCAGCAGGGGGGTCCGGCGCCGTTTGGCCCGCTCGCCCGAGGCCCTGGCCGCGCCGGCCGCCAGCGGATCGGCTCCGGAACCGCGACCAGCGCCGGAGCCGCTGCCCATGCCCCTGCCTGCGCCGGAGCCGCTGCCCTTGGCTGCGCCGGAGCCCCCGCGAATCGGGACGACGTTGGGATCGGTCATCAATTGTTCCTCCCCGAGGAGTCCGCACGCGCCAGAATCTTGATCGCCGAGTCCGCCAGCCCGCCGACCGCGCCCGCGATCGCAGCGCCTCCCGGCACCCCTGCCCCGCTGTTGGAGCTGAACTCATCGAAGGCCGCACGAGTGGTGAACTCTGGCTCGAACCGAAGCACCTGGCGCATCCTGGTGGTGTCCATGCCCCTGCCCCAGGCGAGGTACTGCATCTGCTCCTGGGAGAAGTCCGCCAGCCCCGCCCGTTTGACGAACTTGCTCAGCAGCCCGAACGTGGGCAACGGCACCGGCACCGTGGCCCGACCCAGCAGGCGGGCGGCCTGCCGTACCGTGACCACGCCGTCGGCCGCCACGTTCACGATCCCGACGGGCGGCCCTATGGTGGCCAGCAGGAGCGCCTGCAGGGCGTCGTCCGCGTGCAGCAGTTGCAGCCTGGCGTCGTACCCCAGCGGCGTCGGGATCACCGGCAGGGTCAGGTAGTCCGTCAGGCCGGTCTTCAACCCGGGGCCGACGATGTTGGCCATTCTGAGCATGGAGATCTCAACGTCCGCGCGGCGTCGCGAGAATCCTCGGACATACCCCTCGACCTCGACGGAGTCCTTGCCGAAACCTGCCCGGGGCAGCGCCTTGGGCCCCATGTCCTCCGCGAACATCGCCGGGTCGCGCGGTGAGGAGCCGTAGACGGCGGCGGACGACTTGACCACGAGGCGGCGGATGCTGGGTGCCTTCTGGCAGGCGGCCAGAAGCTGCATGGTGCCGATGACGTTGATCTCCTTCTGGGAGATTCGCCCGCCGGCGGCGAGGGGCGTGGCGATGACGTTCATGTGGACGACGGTGTCGACCTGCGCCTGGCTGATGATCCGGGCGATCATCGGGTTGCGGATGTCGGCCCGGACGAACTCGACAGGGCCGATGTCCTGCGCCGGCGGGACCACGTCGATGCCGATCACCCTCTGGATGCCGGGCTGAGCCGTGAGCATGCGGGCAAATCGGCCGCCGAGAAAGCGGGACACCCCGGTCACCAGGACCACGTCCGCCATGAAGCCACCCTCCTCGACACGGTTTCTACGCCACACCCGGCGCTTGGGGTCGATCCTAGCCAGAGCAGCGCGAAGGCCCGCCACGAAAAGTGACGGACCTTGCACAAAAACCTTGGACTACTTCTTGTTACGACGCTGGTGTCGCGTCTTGCGAAGCAGTTTGCGGTGCTTCTTCTTCGCCATGCGCTTGCGGCGCTTCTTGATGACTGAGCCCATGAGTGTCCTTTGCCTTCAAGCCTGAATAAGTGGGCAGTGCTGAGTTGTTGCGACCGTTGCAGGCACGAACTCCGCACCACGCCGAACATTCTGCGCAAGCGTACCGCTCCCGCTTGCCCCACCCCAAACCCCGGTGTCAGGGGTGTCGACCAGCGAGCTCTTCAGGTAGTCGTGAACGGCGCTCTCAAGGACCCGGAGGGAGCGACCGACCTGCACTGCCGGGAGCTCACCACTGTGCACCAGGCGATAGACCGTCATCTTCGAAACGCGCATGAGCTTGGCCACCTCGGCGACGGTCGCGAACCGTACGTCGGCCAGTCTGCGTTCCTGAGCCATCGTGCACCTCATGTTCTGGCCCCGGGAAGAGCGGGGGGACTGCGAGTGTGGCATCCGTTCGGCCCGACCCGGTGAGGGCGGTCCGTCAGTCGAACCAGATGTCGAGGCCATGAGAGGGGAACACGGCCTCCCGGGTGGCCATCACCGCAACGTCCACCGCGTCCTCCGGGTCGAAACCGACAGCCCAGGAACGCCACCACACCTGCCCGTTCCTGGTTTCGGTGTCGCCCATGTGGGTGGGCCCAGGCCGCTCGTACCGCTCCAGGACGTAGTCACGCCACGCCGCCGGCACCTGGGCATCGAAGGGGATCGGACGGTGGGCCGCGATAGCCGTCAGATGTGTCCAGGCCCTGGGCACGACGTCGACCAGCTCGTAGCCACCGCCGCCGAGGGCGATCCACCTGCCACCGCACACCTCATGTGCCAGATCGTGGATGGCCTCGTATGACGTTCGCTGGGCGTCCACGGACAGCGCCAGGTGAGCCAGCGGATCCAGCACATGCGAGTCGCATCCGTGCTGGGTCACCATGATCTCGGGGTTGAAGGCGCGCAGCAACGGGGGCACGACCGAATGGAAAGCCCGCAACCATCCCGCGTCCCCGGTACCGGGCGGAAGCGCCACGTTGACGACGCTGCCGGGCGCACTGGGCCCACCTGTGTCACCGGGGAACCCGGTGCCGGGGAACAACACCTTGCCGGTCTCATGAAGTGAGATGGTGAGAACTCGGGGGTCATCCCAGAAGATGCGCTCGACGCCATCGCCGTGATGGACGTCCACGTCCACATAGGCGACCCGCTCGGCGCCGTTGTCCAGCAACCACTGGATCGCCACGGCGATGTCGTTGTAGATACAGAATCCCGAGGCCCTGTCAGGCATCGCGTGGTGCATTCCCCCGCAGAAGTTGACGCCATGCTCGGTCTCCCCAAGCCAGACCGCTCTTGCCAGGCTCTGGGAACCGGCCGCGATCCGGGCGCTCGCCTCGTGCATCCCGGCGAAAGCCGGGTCGTCCTCGGTGCCCAGCCCCCGGGACTCGTCCGCGTCAAGCGGCTCGACGGAGGCGTGGCGCACCGCCGCGACGTACTCCTTGTCGTGGACGGTCAGCAGCACCTCGTCGCCCGGCATCTCCGGATCGACCACCTCGACGTCCGGGCCGTCGAACAGCCCGAAGGCCTCGCACAACCGGGCAGTCAGATCGAGGCGAACCGGACTCATGGGGTGGCCCGCCCCGAAGTTGTAGCCCGTGAAGCTCTGGTCCCAGACCACCCGCGCCTGTGTTGGCATAATGGCACGGTACCGGCAGGTTGCCCGGGACGCAGAGTGGAAGTCACGCACTACCAGGGAAGGGTCCATGGCCAAGAACCGCTTGTACCACGACGACGTCCTCGTCATCGGGCTCGGTCGATTCGGGTCCGAGGCCGCCCTCGGGCTCTATCGGCTCGGGCACAAGGTCGTCGCCATCGAGAAGAACCCCGGTATCGCCGAGAGCTTCTCCGACCGGCTGAACAGGGTCATCGTCGGCGACGCCTCCCTGCCGCACATCATCGAGGCTCGGGGCACGAACACCTACAAGTTCGCGGTCATCGGCATCGGCTCCTCGGTCGAGGCCTCGGTGCTGACCGCCGGCAACCTGGTCGACGCCGGGATCCCCTCGATCTGGGCCAAGGCCGTCAGCTCCGAGCATGCCCGCATCCTGGAACGGATCGGGGTTCAGCACGTGGTCCGGCCCGAGGTGGACTCAGGCCGCAGGGTCGCCCACCTGGTCAACGGAAGGCTGCAGGACTACATCGAGTTCGACGACGGCTATGCCATCGTGAAGATGAGCCCACCACAGGAGGCGATCGGGTTCACCCTGGCGCAGAGCGCGATCCGCACCAAGTACGGCGTGACCGTCGTCGGGGTGAAGGCCCCCGGCGAGGACTTCACCCATGCCGTCCCGGAGACCAAGGTGAGCGCTAAGCACACCCTGATCGTGAGCGGCCCGAGCCAGCTCCTCGAACAGCTGGTAGCCCGGCCCTAGCCGCCTGCCGCGGTCGGGTCGGAGGACGCAGGGTCGGAGAACGCAGGTCGGAGGACGCCAGGTCAGAGAAGGCGGGGGCTCGAGATGCCGGGGTCCACGTCCAGAGGCAGGACCATCACGGTCTCTTCGGCCCCGTCGGTCTCGTTCGCCACCTTCATCGGCCGGCGCTTGCCCGTAGGACGAAAACCGAAGCTGCTGGCGAAGGCCACGGCCGGGCCGTTGTCGGTGCCGACCCAGTAGCCGAGGTGCCGGTGCCCATCGGCAATCGCCTGGGTGGCGCCGGCCTGCACGAGCTTCCAGGCGACGCCGGTCCCTCGGCCCCGTAGCGCGACCCACAGGCCGAACAGCTCACCGGTGCAGGAAAGCTCGGGATCGCCCTCCCCCAGGCTCACCACTCCCACCGGCGACCCGTCGAGCTCGGCGACCAGCCGGCGCGCCCGGCGCATGCGCTCGCGCCACGCCTGCTCGTCGAGGGCTTCCTCCTGCGCGCTGGTGGCGACAAAGGCATCCGGAGAGTCCCTGAGGGCAGCCAGACGGATGTCGCGATACTGCTGCCAGTCCTCTTCCCCGAGGGCACGCACGCTGATCTCAACCATGGGAGCACCCTAGGGCGCCACCGTGAGCCCGGACCACGCGGGTCGCTCGCGCCCGCCCGGGGACGTCGCACATGAAGTTGTCCGGCATCCTCCCGCTCTCCGAGTCAGGAGCTGCCCGAGGCAAGCTGCTTGGAGCGCTCGGACGCCGCTTCCATGGCCGTGACAAATGCCGCCCGCACCTTGTGGTCGTCCAGCTGGCGCACCGCGGCCATCGTGGTGCCGCCGGGGCTGGAGACCTGCTCCCGCAACACGGTGGGATGCTGACCCGTCTCCTTGAGCATCGTCGCCGCGCCGTAGAGCGTCTGCACCACGAGCTCGGTGGACGTGGTCCGGGGCATACCGAGCAGCACACCGGCCTCGATCATCGCCTCAACCACATAGAAGATGTATGCCGGTCCGCTGCCGCTGATCGCGGTGACGGCATCCAGGTGCTTCTCCGCGACCCGCAGGACCTTGCCGCAGGAGCGCAGCAGCTCCTCGGCCTCGCGCAGGTGCGCCTCGTCGCAGTGCTGTCCGGGGCTGACCGCCGCCATGCCCTCGTCAACCAGCGCGGGGGTGTTCGGCATGACCCGGACCACCGCTGTGCCCGCCGGCAGTCGTTCCTCCAGAAAGCCCGTGGTGATGCCCGCCGCGAGGCTGACCACGAGGCTCCCGGCGGGGACATGGCCGCTGATCTCTGCGAGCAACCCCTCCATGTCCTGAGGCTTGACGACCAGGACCAGGGTGTCGGCCGCCCGCGCTGCCTCGACGTTGCTCATCAGGCGGACACCGTAGTGGCCGGCGAGCTCCTCGGTTCGCTGCGCATTGCGCCCGGTGATGACCAGCTGCCCGGCATCCCGCCCAGAGCGGATCAAGCCCGAGAGCAGTGCCGAGCCCATGACGCCGGTCCCCAGGATCGCTACTGTCTTGGGACGGGATGCTCCCGGGCCTCCGGTGACGTTCTGTGAAGCAGCGCTCACCTTGTACCTCGCTCTCAGTTCTTGGTCGCAAGCCCGCGGAGGAAGACCATGGTGTTGGCCGGGCGCTCAGCCATCCGGCGCATCAGGTAGCCGTACCACTGCGGGCCGTACGGGACATAGACCCGCATCTGGTCCCCGCGGTCGGCGATCCGCTTCTGCTCCTCCGGGCGGATGCCATAGAGCATCTGGTACTCGAAGGTCTTCGAGTCCCGGTCCGCCTTGTGGGCCAGGGCGCCCGCGATCTCGACGATGCGCGGGTCATGGCTGGCCACCATCGGGTAGCCGTGCCCCTCCATCAGCGCCTTGAGGCACCGGACGTAGGACTTGTCGACCTCGCCCTTGCCCTGGAAGGCCACCGACTCCGGCTCCTTGTAGGTGCCCTTGCACAGCCGAACCCGGCTGCCCTCGTGAGCGAGGTCCCGGCAGTCGGTCTCGGTGCGGTACAGGTAGGCCTGGAGCACCGCGCCCACGGTGGGGAAGTCCTGGCGGAGCTCGCGCAGCGCCTCTAGCGTCCCGTCGGTGGTGGTGTGGTCCTCCATGTCGAGCGTGACGTTGGTGCCGACATTGCCGGCCGCCTGGCAGATCTCACGAGCGTGGTCCAGGGCTATCTTGGCGCCGTCCCCCGCCAGCGCCTGGCCCACGGCGCTCAGCTTGAGGCTGACCTCCGCCTTGCCGCCCTGGGTCAGTCCGGCCTCCCCCAGCGCCGAAAGCAGCGTCAGATAGGCGTCACGGGTCGTCTGTGCCTGCGCCAGCTCGAGCGTGTCCTCACCGAGGTTGTCTATCGTGGACAGGCGACCGGTGAGGCCCAGCTCGGCTGCCGCCCGCACGGCGTCAGCGGTCGAGTCGCCGGCCACGAACCGCCGCACGACATCCCTGCTGACCGGGGCCTTCTCGATCACGTCACGCACCCGATCGCTCTTGGACAACTGCAACAGCCCTTGGCGCAGCACGCCGCTCGGATCCAACACGTGTTCCTCCTATGCCATGTTCTGTGATTTTCGCACAAGGCTAGGCCCCGCGACACGCTCACCGGACAGCGCTACCCCCAAGGTAGCCAGCAAGGCTGTCAGAGGGCTGTCAGTGGCTGTCAGTGGCTGTCAGTGGCTGTCAGTGGCTGTCAGAGGGTACGGGCTGTCAGAAGGTGCGGGCAGTCCCGCCCGCCCCGCCCTCGTACCGGGCCACGCGCGGCTGGTCAGCACAACAGGCTGAGACCCGAATCCACGAGCAGGTCGGTCATGGTCGGCGTGCGGTGCACACGAAAGTGCCTGTCATGCAGGCAGAATCGTGGAGGGCTTCGGCATGCCGACCGTCTCGTCCCTGCCGAAGGCGTCCTAGTCAGGTCGTGGGTTCGGCCGACAGCACGTCCAGTCCCAACCGCCGGGCGAGGTCGATCGCGACGAGCTGGCCCCGCACGCCGTTGCCCGCGTCGTCCAGCGAGGGAGCGAAGCAGCCGAGCGACCCCTTGCCCGGCGACACGGAGACGATTCCGCCGCTGATGCCGCTCTTGCCCGGCATCCCGACGTCGAGGAGCCAGTCTCCCGAGGACGTCGACCGCCTCGGCGGGGTCGCCGCGGGCGGACATCTGGACAGTGGGACGGGATGACCTCGTGTCGGACACCATGTCTGAGAGGTCTCCAGGCGACGAGGCCGAGCGGTCCCCGACCCGGCTGCGACGACTCGAGGCGGCGCAGCGTTGTGCGGGCTGGGCGTTCTCGACGCCTCGCTGATCGCGGCATTCACCGCCGCTGCCGGAATGGCATCGGAGCCAAGGATCGTTGCAGCCCTGACGATCCGGAGGACCACGACACTGCTGG
>JACMPC010000252.1 GCA_014377705.1 Dermatophilaceae bacterium | reverse complement strand
GCTACGACACCCGGGTCACGGCGACCACCTGGAGCGGCGACCGGGTCACCGGGCTGCGCAGTCTCGACAGACGCACCTGGGCTCCGGACGCCGTGGTCATGACTCTCGATCGGCCCGCCGGACGCAGCGCGGCACACGTCCTCTTCCCGGTTCCCAACCTCGACCATGGCCACCCGCTGGACTGGGCCAGGCTGCGCGGCCCCTATCAAGACTACCTGCTCAGCACCGTTGAGAACGCTGGCTATCGGGGCGTCGGGGTGCCCATGGTGCTGATCAGCGGACGCCTTGCGGCCGAGCGGCTGACCGGTCATGATCCCGCCTATCGGTCGTTGGCCTGGCGTTGAAGGCCAGGGTGTCGCGCGACCCGGCCCCGGAGCTCGCCGCGGCATACCAGCACTGCCGGCGGATCCATGCCGCGCACGGTCGCACCTACTACCTGGCCACCCGGCTGCTGCCTCGCGAACGTCGCCCGGACGTTGGTGAGCAGCTGAAAGACCAGCACGATGGAGTATGACGTCCACCACCGTCGCGAGCTCACCAGCGCGGTCCGCAGGAAGCCCAGATCGACAAGGAGCGCGACCAGCACGGCGATGGCGGCGGCGAGGATGTAGGTCATCTGGTGGCTGTGGTCATGGAGGTCATGGAGGTCATGGAGGTCATGGCCGGCGGCGTCGGGGGGCCACCACGGTCACCGCTTCGAAGGTGAGGATCCCGGCCAGGGGGATCACCAAGAAGAACGTATACCCCACCACCGCAGGGGAAGCGTCAGGGCGGGGTCGAAGTGCCAGTGCCCCGCCGCGGTGGCCGCCAGGTCCCAGGCGAGGAAGAGCAGCGTGGCCGGGACGATCGCCGCCAGCAGGCGCCGGCTGGCGCAGGACCGCGAGGCGATGGAGCATGTGCAGCGGCAGGGTCCCGATCAGCACGAAGGCCAGCATCACGGCATACGAGGCATGCCTCCAGCCGGTCTCCACGATCAGCGGTTCAGCCAAGGCCAGCCGGCCCGGTCAGTAGGCGGCTTCCATGGCGCGGCGGCGTACCTCGGTCTTGAAGCCGGCCAGCAGCGCATCCATCGGCGAACCCTGCACCGGCAGCGTCTCGTCCGGGGTGAACAGCCATCTCAGGATCTGCGCGTCGCTCATCCGGCTGTCACCAAGCACGGTGAACGTGCCCGGGAGCTCGGGCAGCGGACCTGCCTCGTTGAAGAACTTGGCCGGGACGGACACCACCTTGCGAGGCCCCACCCTGACCGCGAGCACCAGACGGTCCTCGATCATCTGGCGAACCTCGCTGAGCCGCAGCCCCGTCCGCTCCCCGATGTCGGGGACGGTGAGCCACTCACCCACGAGCTGTTCGAGGTCGTCGTCGAGCTGGTCGGCGGGTTCGTCTGGACTGCTGTCGTTGGCCACGGGTCAAGACTCTCATCCTCTGGGCACGCAGCAAATCTCACCCGAGGAACCGGAGGAACAGAGTGGGAGGTGCCGCGCTTGCTCAACCTGGGACCTGCCTGCCGCCGCTCCGCTTTGCCTGCGGCTTTGCCTGCGGCTTTGCCTGCGGCTTTGCCTGCGAAGGATAGCGCTGGGAGTTCCGTAGACTCGGCTCGTGTCCACCCCGGGTTCCTCCTCCCTCATCGGTCGCGTCCTCGATGGGCGATACCGCGTGCTCTCGCACCTGGCGGACGGTGGGATGGCCTCGGTCTACATCGCCCTGGACCAGCGCCTCGACCGCAATGTCGCCCTCAAGGTCATGCGGGACGACCTGTCCAGGGATGAGTCCTTCGTCCAGAGATTCCGGCGTGAGGCCCGTTCCACCGCGATTCTGAGCCACCCCAATGTCGTGGCGGTCTACGACCAAGGCGAGGACGACGGCCACGTGTTCCTGGCGATGGAGCTGGTCAACGGCCTGACCCTGCGCCAGGTCATGCAGTCCGAGGGGCCGCTGAGCCCGCGGGCTGCGCTGGACATCCTCGACCCCGTCCTGCAGGCCCTCGGGGCAGCACACAGCGCCGGCCTGATCCACCGCGACGTCAAGCCGGAGAACGTCATCCTGCGCGATGACGGCATGGTCAAGGTTGCCGACTTCGGTCTGGCGCGGGCGATCGCGACACCCACCTCGACCGCCGAGACGGGCATCCTGCTCGGCACCGTCGCCTACCTGTCACCGGAGCAGGTCGAACGCGGGATCTCCGACGCCCGCAGTGACGTGTATGCCGCCGGCCTGCTGCTCTTCGAGATGCTCACCGGAACCAAGGCCTTCAACGGTGACTCGCCGATCCAGGTTGCCTACCAGCACGTGCACCACGACGTGCCCTCGCCCTCCAGCCTTGTCGACACCGTGCCGGTCGAACTCGACCACCTCGTCGCACGGGCGAGCGCTCGCGACCCGGAAGGACGCCCCAGGGACGCCAACGAGTTGCTTGCAGAGATGCGAAGCTCCCGTCAGGCGCTGTCAGTCGCCGAGCTCGACCAGGGACCCGCAGTAGCGGCCGGAGCGGTGGCGAGCCCGACCATCACGCTCTCGCGCACCATGGTGATCCCGCGCACCATGCAGTCGAGCGGCACCGAGCCCACCCCCGGATCGCACGCCTCCGGGTCCCGCTGGCATCTGCCCCCTTCCGGACCGCTGCGCAGGCGCCCCTGGCTCGTGGCGCTGATCGCGCTGGCCCTGGTGATGTCCGCGGGGTCCCTGTACTTCTTCACCGTCGGACCCGGCGGCAAGACCGCTGTGCCCAGGGTAGTCGGGTCGACCAGCGCTGTCGCCCGGCAGGCGCTGGCCACGTCCCACCTCGAAGCCGTGGTGGTCAGGTCGTTCGACGAGACCGTGAAGGCGGGACTCGTCCTGGCCTGCGACCCACCGGCTGGGCGTGAGATCCGCCGGGGATCCACCGTCACCCTGACCGTCTCCAAGGGGCGGGAGCGATACGACGTCCCGGAGCTCGTCGGACGCACCCAGGCAGAGGCGGAGCAGCGGGTGACCGACGCCCTGCTCATGGTGGGCAAGGTCAGCAAGGCGTTCAGCGAGACCATGCCGCAGGGCCAGGTGATCTCGACGTCGCCGGCCGCGAAGACCTCGGTCAAGAGGGCGACGCCGGTCGCCCTGGTGATCAGCCGCGGCCGTGAGCCGATCCAGCTCGCGGACTGGACCGGCCAGCCGGTCGACCAGGCCGTGGCGGCCATCACCGCGGCCACGCTCAAGGTCGACGCCACCAAGCAGGCGTTCAGCGACACCGTGCCCAAGGGATCGGTGGTCAGCCAGTCACCGGCGAACGGTTCCCTCTTCGCAGGCGAGCTGGTCACCCTGGTCGTCTCCAAGGGCCCTGAGCTCGTGGTGGTCCCAAACCTGATCAGCCAGCAGGAGGCGCCCGCGAAGGCGACCCTCGAGGCGCTGGGCTTCACCGTGAAGATCGAGCGGGCGTTCGGCGGGATCTTCGGTACCGTCCGGCTCCAGTCGACCCCCCCGGGCACCAAGGCGCCACAGGGAACGACCATCACGCTGACCGTGGTCTGACATCCCGGCGCCTGGGACTGTCTCTGTGATGAGCATGACGAGCACCGCCCGTTCCCGGCGCGTGGCAACGCTGGTGCTGGTCGGTATCACCGCGATCTGGGGCTCGACCTTCTTTTTGATCCGCGACCTGGTTCTGGAGCTGCCCCCAACCGACTTCCTCGCGATCCGCTTCACGATCGCCGCTGTGGCCATGGTGGCCGTCTTCCGGCGGCAGATGATGTCGCTCAGCAGACGTGAGATCCAGGTCGGGGCAGGCCTGGGGCTGCTGTACGCCACGGCGCAGATCCTGCAGACCATCGGCCTGGCGCACACCGATGCCTCGCGCTCGGGCTTCATCACCGGCACGTACGTCGTGCTGACCCCCATCCTCACCGCCATCCTGCTGCGCGAGCGCATCCCGCGGTCGACCTGGGGTGCGGTGCTCATGGCCACCGTCGGGCTGGCGACCATGTCCCTGAACGGATTCGGGTTCGGTCTCGGCGAGAGCTTGACCCTGCTCGCGGCCGTCTTCTACGCCCTGCACATCATCGGTCTCGGAAGGCACTCCCGCGCAGCGGCCGCCGCCGGTCTCTCCTGCGTGCAGATGATCGTGATCGCCGCGGTGTCCGTGGTGGCTGCAGCGCCCGGCGGCATCAGCCTCCCGCACGGCCCCGGCGCCTGGGCGTCGGTGCTCTACATGGCCCTGATGGCCGGCGCCGTAGCCATCTGGGGACAGACCTGGGCCCAGTCCCATCTGCCAGCCACCCGCGCGGCGATCGTGATGACCCTCGAACCGGTCTTCGCGGCCGGGTTCGCCGTGACACTGGGAGGTGAGCCCATCACTGCCCGGATGCTCCTGGGGGGTGCCCTGGTGCTCGCCGCGATGTACACCGTCGAGCTCATCGGCCGCAGAACCGACCTGACGGCGGAACAGAGCCCTCCGGCAGAGCTGCTCCACCACGAGGTCTGACCGATCAGGCCCGCAACCCCCATGACAGCGGGCAGAACCCGCGGCGAGAACCTGCCCTCTGCCCCGGTACGGCGCCTCGATACAGTAGGGCCAAACCAGCCCGGCGACGCGTTCGCTGAGTGCCGCTCGGCCGGTGAGAGGGCCGCAAGAGACGACCCACGGACCAGAATGGTGAAGCACATGGTGATCATCCATCCCTCAGCCGGCAACGCGCTGACCTTGCGCGTGTCGCTCGAACGAGTCCCCGGCATGCTGGGGAAGCTGACCTCGGCACTCGGAGCGGCGGGCGCCCTCGTGGACACCATTGACATCATTGAGAACACCGGCGATGTCATCGTCCGGCAGATCCAGGTCGAGACCCGGGGGCAGGCGCACGGCCTGCAGGTGGTGGAGGCCGCGAAGTCGCTTGACGGCGTGGAGCTCCTGTCGGTCAGCGACCGGGTGTTCGACCGCCACCGCGGCGGCAAGATCGAGATCACGCCAAAGTTCCCGGTACTGACCCGCGATGACCTGTCGATGGCCTACACCCCCGGGGTCGGCCGGGTCTGCACCGAGATCGCGGAGCATCCCGAGCTGGTCTGGGACTACACCATCAAGTCCAACTCGGTCGCGGTGCTGACCGATGGCACGGCGATACTCGGCCTCGGCAACCTCGGCCCTGAGGCGGCCATGCCGGTGATGGAGGGCAAGGCGATGCTGTTCAAGCAGCTCGCCAACGTGGATGCGTACCCGGTCTGCGTGCGGACCTCCGGCGTCGAGGAGCTGGTCGCGGTGGGCAAGGCGATCGCGCCCGGATTCGGCGGCATCAACCTCGAGGACGTTGCGGCGCCGGTCTGTTTCGAGGTCGAACGGCGGCTCCAGGAGGAGCTGGACATCCCCGTCTTCCACGACGACCAGCACGGCACCGCGATCGTCTCGCTGGCGGCGTTGTACGGTGCCGCCCAGGTGGTCGGCAAGAGGCTCGAGGACCTCAACGTGGTCTTCCTCGGCATGGGCGCGGCCGGGGTGGCCTGCATCAGGCTGTGGCAGCACGCGGGCGTCGGAAGCTTCATAGGCGTGGACCGCAAGGGCATCGTCCACGTGGACCGCACGGACCTCAACGAGCAGAAGCGGTCCATCGCCGAGAACAGCAACCCGCAGGGACGACGCGGCGGCCTCGCGGAGGCTCTGGTGGGCGCCGACGTCTTCGTGGGTGTCAGCGGTCCTGGCCTGGTGAAGCCCGAGTGGGTGGCCACCATGGCCAGGGACGCCATCGTCTTCGCGATGGCCAACCCGATCCCTGAGATCATGCCCGAGGAGATGCCGGACAACGTCGCGGTGGTTGCCACCGGACGCAGTGACTACGCCAACCAGATCAACAACGTCCTGGTGTTTCCGGGGCTCTTCCGCGGGCTCCTGGACAGCCGTGCAAGATCCGTGGACATGTCGATGAAGGTGGCTGCGGCTCGCGCGATCGCCGACATCGTGGCGCAAGACGGGCCATCACCCGACTTCATCGTTCCGTCGATCTTTGACGCGCGAGTTGTCCCGGCGGTCGCCAGGGCAGTGCAGAGGGCCGCGGCCGACGCCGGGCTGGGCTCTCCGGTCGCAGTGAAGAAGACCGCCCTGATCGGATCGCCTGCACGACGGACATGAGGGTGATCGAGATGTCCCACCTCGGCGGCTGAGGCCGCCACCGACGCAAGAGGAGCTGAACCCGATGATGAACACCTGGGTCAACGCAGTGAGTGCTGAGCTCGACCTGCCCGAGGACGTCAACGTCGACGTGATCCTGGATGTGGCCCGCGTGGCCGCGCACGGAGTCGAGAGGCCGGCGGCGCCGGTCACCACCTTCCTGCTCGGCGTGGCCGTCGCAGGCGGGATGGATGTGAACGAGGCAGCCGCGAAGATCCAGGCCCTCGCCGCGACCTGGCCACCACCGGCAGGGTAGATGTTCTGGCGTCAAAAGGTACAGACCGTGCCGGCGATGCCTAGTCCCAACAAGCCGAAAATCCCATGACGTCAGTCACAAACAGGCCGATGTGGTGGACGCACGGGACCTAGGTCCCGTGCGTCCATCCGAGCAGCGCGAACGATGGCAGTACCTGCAACCGTCGGGTTTCCCTCCCAGGAGGAGCTGCATCTTCCATGCCCACCACCCCAAGTCGAAGGATGTTCTTGCAGGTTGCAGCCGCCGGAACCGCGGTGGCCGCGCTCCCGGTCGGTGTGCGGGAGCTGGCCCACCCGCCGGCTGCCGAGGCCGCCCAGTCGCCGGGCACGGACAAGGTGGTCACCAGCGTGTGCGAGATGTGCACGGTGCGTTGCCCGATCCTCGTGCGGGTGCGCGACGGCAAGGTCGTTCGGATCCAGGGCAACCCCAGGGAGAAGTCGACCCAGGGCGCGATCTGTGCTCGCGGCAATGCCGGGATCTCACTGCTGGAGGATCCCGACCGGGTGCGCACACCGCTGATCCGGGTGGGCAAGCGCGGTGAGGGCACGTTCCGGAAGGCAACCTGGGAAGAGGCGTATCGGTACATCGCCGACCGGCTGAACGTCATACGCGGGAGCTACGGTCCGGAGGCGCTCGGAGTGGGGCGCCGTCCCAGCGCAGGGGACGCCTTCCTGCTGACCTTTGCCAAGGCCTTCGGAACCCCGAACATCTTCAGCCACGAGTCCTCCTGCCCGCTGGGGCGCAACGTGGCCATGGAGGTCACCCTCGGCACATCCGGGGTGGCGATCGACTACTCCAAAGTGGACTACCTGGTCTCCTTCGGACGCAACCACATGGAGACCCTCGCGGTTCCCCAGGCGCAGGGCATCGTGGTCGGGCTGTCTCGTGGTGCCCGCCTGGTCTACCTCGACCCGCGGCGCAGCCCGACCTCCACGGCCGCGACGACCTGGCTTCAGCCCCTGCCCGGGACCGACCTCGCCTTCGCTCTGGCAATGCTTCAGGTGATGATCGCCGAGAACCTGTATGACCAGGCCTTCGTCAAGCGCTACACCATGGGGTTCGAGCAGCTGGCCGCGGCGGTACTCACGTACACCCCGGAGTGGGCCGCGACCGAGACCGGGATCCCGGCCGGCACGATCCGCCAGGTTGCCCGCGACTTCGGGACCGCCCGGCCGCGGTCGGTAGCCGATTTCGGCTGGTTCACCTCGACCTATCTCAACGACTTCCAGCTGCGGCGCGCGATCCTCGCCCTCAACGCCCTGGCGGGCAACCTCGAGGTGCCCGGCGGGATGTTCTTGCTGAAGGGCCTCAAGGGGTACGGCACCGAGCTGGGCGACTGGAAGAAGCCTGCGTTCCCCGCTGTAAAAGCCGGACGGGTGGACGGCGCTGGGGTGGCCGGCAGGTTCCCTCTCGTCCCGGTCAAGGATGGGCTGTGCCAGGCCCTGCCGGAGTCGGTGCTCACCGGCAAGCCCTACCCGCTCAAGGCGTACATCGCGCACCGCTTCGACCCGCTCGCCGCGATCCCCGACCAGCCGCGCACGATCGAGGCCTTCAAGAAGCTGGACCTGCTCGTCAGCGTCGACGTCTACATGAGTGACACCGGCGCGTATGCCGATGTGATTCTCCCGGAGTGCACGTACCTGGAACGCACAGACCCGGTGATGGAGGCGTCTGGTCTCGCCCCGAAGATCCGGTATCGCCAGCAAGCCGTGCCACCGCAGGGCAATACGCGGCCAAGCTGGCAGATCTACAAGGAGCTTGCCGAGGCGACCGGCCTCGGGGAGTACTTCGCCTACCGCGACATCGACGAGATCGTGACGGCGCAGCTCGCCCCGTTCGGCTTGACCGCCGCCAAGCTGGCCGAGTCGGGACAGTGGACACCGCCGACGGCCAAGCCGACCTATCTGCGCAAGACCGACCCCACGGCGCCGGTCAAGCTCAAGACGGCCAGCGGCAAGATCGAGCTGTACTCCGCGGAGCTGGCCAAGATGGGCTTCGAGCCGGCGCTCGCGTACACAGCGCCGCCCGCGCCCCCCGAGGGCACGTTCCGGATGATCCAGGGCAAGTGCGCGGTGCACACCAACAGCGCCACCCAGAACATCCCGGTGCTGCACGAGCTGCGCCCCAGCAACGAGCTGTGGATCCACCCGGTGCCGGCCGGCCGTCTCGGCATCAAGGACGGTGACAGCGTGATCGTCCGGACCGCCGGGCGCGAGCAGCGCGGCCTGGCCAAGGTCACCAGGGACATCCTCGAAGGCACCGTGTTCACCTACCACGGCTGGGGTCGGACATCGCCCGGGCTCACCCGCGTGAAGGGCAAGGGAATCGGGTTCAACGCCCTGATGCCGGTCATCACCGATCCGGTGAGCGGCTCGCTCGTCATGCGTGAGACCTTCGTGGAGGTGGTCAAGTCATGAGCACTCTGACCAAGTCCGGGGCTCGCCACCAGTACGCGCTCGTCGTGGACACCACCAGGTGCATCGGCTGCGAGGCGTGCAGCGTCGCCTGCCGGGTCGAGAACGAGGTGCCCGACGGGCACTGGCGCTCGAGGATTGCACCACCCACCTCTGGTGGCAGCAAGGCACCCCTGAAGTGGTCGTGCATGCACTGCGCCGACGCTCCGTGCGTGCAGGTCTGCCCGACGAAGGCCACCTACCGGCGGACGGACGGGATCGTCGTCATCGTGGCCGACAAGTGCGTGGGCTGCAAGTACTGCATCGTCGCGTGTCCCTACGGGGCCCGGTACTTCGACGATAAGAAGGGCATCCCGGACAAGTGCGACCTATGCGCGGGGATGTTGGACGCGGGGCTCAAACCGGCCTGCGTGCAGACCTGCGTGGGCCGGGCCCTGGCCGTCGCCGACCTGGCCGACCCGCACGACAAGGACGCCGCCCGGATCCGCTCCGGTGAGGCCCGGCCGCTGCACCCTGAGCTCGGTACCAAGCCGTCCGTCTACTACGTCGTCGGGGAGTGACCAGCATGGTCTGGGGTTGGCAAATCGCTTGGTACCTCTTCCTGGGCGGGCTGGGCGCGGGAGCCACCGTCACCAGCCTGCTCGCGTCCAGGGCAGGCCCACGCGTCGGGACGATCGAGCGGGCCGGCGCCACTTTGGCCGGGCCCGCCGTGGCCCTGGGCACAGCGCTGCTCGTCTTCGACCTCGGGATGGGGCGTCGCGAGCCGTGGAGGCTCGTGTACCTCTACCTCAACTGGGGGTCGCCGATGACCTGGGGCACGTGGATCCTCACGTTGTTCATTCCCGTCGCGCTGCTGCACGCCCTCTCCATCACCGGCCCTCTCCCACCCCGCTGGGAACGGCCCGTCGCCCCGGTGCGCCGGGCCGCCGTGCGCGCACGGGGCACACTGAAAGTGATGGCCGGGGTGCTCGCCGTCTCCACTGCCATCTACACCGGCGTGCTGCTGTCGGCGCCGCCGAGCTTCCCGTTGCTGGGAAGCTGGCTGCTGCCGGTGCTGTTCCTGCTGTCGGCCCTGTCAACGGGGATGTCAGCCGCCGTGGTGAGCGGCTACGTCCTGGCCCGTCACGAGAAAGCCGAGTTCGACCTCTGCAGCTGGAGCCGTATCCACATCGGTCTGGTCGTCATGGAGCTCGTCGTGCTCTTCGCCTGGCTCACGGTCGGCGCCGCGTCGCAAGCGGGCGGCGACTCGGTGCAGCTGCTGGTCTCCGGGAGCCTCGCACCGGTCTTCTGGGTCGTGGTGGTCTTCGGCGGCCTCATCGCCCCGGTGATCGCGCACATCGCGACAGCCACCAACGGGAACAGCCAGGTGGCTCTCGCCGGTGAGGCGGGAGTGCTCGCCGGAGGGCTGGCACTGCGATATCTGGTGCTGCTGGCCGCCGTGCCGGTGATCATCGGACCGGCCCTCTAGGGTCCCGTGCTGACCGAAGTGCCTTCCGACACCGCGATCCTGGTCGATCCCGGGGTACGCGGTGTCGGGATCGACGTCGGCGACCTGGTCACGGCTCTGCGCGCTCTGGGGGCGGGGCGGACAGCCCTGGTCCCCGGGCTCGCACGCCATCCCGAACTGCTCGCTGCCGCGGTCAGGGGAACCGGCCTCCAGAAGGCCGTGGTCGTCGCCACGAAGATCGACAGCCCTCCCGTCTCCGATCTTCGCACCTGGGGAGAGGCCGGTGGGCTGGACCCGCTGGGGGTTGCGGTGGTGGCGCTGGACATTCTCACCGCGGGGCGCACCGTCGACGAACGCCCCGCGTATGCCGTGCGCATGGTGCGTGCGGCAGTGGCCTCGCTCAGCGCCCCTGGTGTCGCCGAGGCCGCCCGCCGCCCGGTCGGAGCCTCACTGAGCCGGCGGGCCCTGCTGAGCGGCCGCGCGACCACCTGGGTCCCTGTCGTCCGGGTCGATGCCGCTGCCTGCGTGGGAACGACGCGGTGCGAGCGCTGCGTCCAGGCCTGCCCAGAGGGGGCGCTGCACATCCAGGTCGACTCCCCCGGGGCTCCGCCGGTCCTGGACATCAGTCGGTGCCAGGCCTGCTCAGGCTGTCTCGATGCCTGCCCCTCGGGTGCGTTGAGCCTGTATGGCCACGACCCCGGGGCCCTCGCCCAACAGCTCCGGGCACTACTCCTGGCAGGGGACGGGGCGCCTGCACCCGCCCTCGTGATCTCATGTCAGAGCGCGAGCGATCCCTTGCACCGGCTCGGCAAGCAGAACGGTCTCCCCGGATGGCTCGTCCTGGAGCTCACCTGCCTCGGAGCGGTGGGTAGCTCCTGGCATCTCGCCGCACTGGCCGCAGGAGCGGTCACCGTGCAGATCCTGCCCTGCGCGCGCTGCCGGGACCGGCTCTCCCTGACGGAGGGAGTGGACTTCACCAGGGATCTGCTCACGGCCCTGGGAGACCCGGATGCCTCCCGGCGAGTCGGAGTCCTCTCGGCGCGAGAACCGCACCTGCGGCGGGCGCTCAAGGCCTGGGGCGGGCAAACCCCCATCGTCAGCGGAACCGCAGCCGACCGCATCCCCGAACCTGGCAACATCAGGACACCGGCCCAGGTGGCTGCGTGGGCGATCAGCGAGCTTCGGTCATCGCTGCGAGCAGCACCGCCGGGGATGACCACCAGCAGGGCGCCGTCGCGCGACCGGGAGGCGCCGGCGTACGACGCGGAGGCGCTGCCGCGGGTGGTCCTGGGGCAGGGCGCACCCCTGGGAGTGCTGCGCGCGGCCGGCGGGTGCACCGCCTGCGGTGTCTGCGCGCGGACCTGCCCGACCCGGGCGCTGAGCCTGGCCACCGGAATGGGCATCACGAGCCTGGTCCTGGATCCTGCTGCCTGCACCGGCTGCGGAGTGTGCGTGCAGACCTGCCCCGAAGCCGTCCTTGACGTCGTCTCGGGCATCGACCTGAACCTGCTGGATGGCGGCCCCGTCCCGATCGTCCGGGTGACCGCGGTGACCTGTCCGGACTGCGGCGACAGCATTCCCGCACTTCCGTCCAGCGCGAACCTTCGGCCACTACCGGCTGACCTTGCCGCGCGCTGTCCCCGATGCAGGCAGGCGGCACTGCTCTCCCAGGGGTGAACCTCCGCGTCCACAGAGCACCCCATCAACGTGGGGGGACGTCGCCGCCACCGAGTCGAACATCAAGACGTGGGCACCCCTCGACGAGCGACCCGCCAGTAATTTGGAGGCCCGCTCAGGAGAGTCCGGGTGTCGGTTCCTGGCCACTGCTCGGCTTTCATCGCGTTCCATGAAGGGGTCCAGATGCGCGCGCACACGACGGAGTTCGAACGCCTTCTGGAAGCAATGCCTGACGGCATGGCGGGGGTGGATCCAGCTGGAGTGATCAGGTTCGTCAATCGCCAGATGGAGTCGATGTTCGGTTACGAACGCGGGGACATGGTCGGCCTTCCCATTGAGACCTTGGTGCCAGAGTCCCTCCGAGAAGTCCACAGCGGGCACCGGGAGGGCTACAACGATGCCCCGCTTCAGCGGCCCATGGAAGAGACCTGATCCTGAGCGCGCAGCGACGGAGCGGCACCCAGTTCCCGGTGTACATCGCCTTGTCCCACAGCGACACCGCGGTGGTCCGTTGGCCATCACCGCTGTGCGCG
>JACMPC010000251.1 GCA_014377705.1 Dermatophilaceae bacterium | reverse complement strand
TCCCGCGATCGGCCCGGTCGCGCTCCGGCCACTGCCTGAGCTACCCGTCTCTCAGCCTTGGCTGACCGGTAGCAGCCCAGCCGGTCGGTCGAGGTGCTCAGCCCGGGCCCGTACCCGGTAGAGATACCTGTTTTCGTCCTCGATCTGGGGTTCCGTTGTACGCCCACGGACGGTCAGCCACACCGGCGGTCGCCAGCCGGCCCGCACTCTCCCCAGCCTCGACGCGGCCTGCCGGGGTACGCGGCTCTTGCCTCTTCCCATCGGAGCATCATGCCATCCGGCCCCCGGTCGAGGCGACAACCGGGAACGTTGCTGCCATCGCAGCGCGCCTTCCTGGGCCGGCGAATACCGGGACCGATCGTCACGGACAGGCACTAGAGCATCTTCCTCAAAAGTGCGCTCTGACTTCGTTCAAGGTGGGATATGAGTCTTGAGCGCCTTCTGTCGCCGCCGCCATCGACGCTACCAGTGCGGCTCGCCGGGCCGCTGTGACCAAACCGTCTCCGCGCGCCAACGAGTCTGCTATCGCACCAGTGAAGGCGTCACCGCAACCGGTGGTGTCGACGACGTGGGTCGGCACTGCCGGAATCGGGGTGAGGACTGGGAAGTTCTCCGGGCCGCCCTGGATGACCATCGACCCACGTGCGCCCAAGGTCACCACCACGTCACGCATACCTCGAGCGGCGAATTCGAGCGCGGTGGCATCCCAGTCGATGGTGGGATCGGTTGACCCCAGCAGCTGGGCCGCCTCGTGCTCGTTGACCAGCAGCAGGTCCGCATCAGCCAGCATCTGGGCTGGAACCTTCCTGAAAGGCGAAAGATTGAGCAGCACTGTGGCGCCGGCCTGGTGGCCCAGTCGAGCCGCGGTCATGATGGTCTCGAGTGGACTTTCCAGGCACAGGCAGACGACCGCCGCTGCCGCTATGCGTTCGGCTTCCCGCTCGATATGGTGTGGCTCGAGTCGGCCATTGGCGCCAGGGAAGACGACGATGCTGTTTTCCCCTTGGGCGTCGACCTCGATGACAGCCACCCCCGTCGGAGTATCGGCGATCCTGACAATCGAGTCCGTGTCGACACCGTCGCGGTGGGCCGCCTGCACGAGCATGGTGCCGTGGGCATCGTCTCCCACTACGCCGATGAGCGACACCGCGCAACCGAGTCGCGACGCCGCCACGGCCTGGTTGGCGCCCTTGCCGCCAGGACGGGTCACGAAGTCGTGCCCGGCGACGGTCTCGCCCGCAGACGGCAGGCGGTCCGTCGTGATGGTGAGGTCCGCATTCAGCGAACCGACAACAACGACACCACTGGCCGGGGACATGGTTGGCTCCTCAAGGTGGGCGGGGGGTGCATGGCTTCGACAAACCGGCTGAAGGGATTCCCGGCCCCGTCCCAGAGTTCGGGTCAGAACGGGACTCCGCAGTGAAGGATCACGTTTGCGAAAGGCGTCGACTCCCCTGTGCGAACCACGAGCTGCGTCTGCGGCAACCGCGCCTTCAGCTCTTCGTGCGAGATGAGGCTGACGCTGTGCAGGCGTGCGGCGATCCATTCGTGGGCGGGCTGCGACTGGCTCTCCAGAGCCGCCTCTGCCCGGTCGACGACGATGGCGTCCAGGATCGCGTCGAGGACCTGCTCGAATCGCGGTATGCCGGCCACGAGGGTCAGGTCGACGATGGTGCAGCCTGAGACGCCGTATGGCAGCGGTAGTCCTGCATCGGCGATCACGATCTGGTGGGTGTGCCCGAGACGCGCCAGAGCACCGGCCAGACGCGCGTTGAGTATGCCGTGACGCAGCATCGTGGGCTCCTCCTGAGGTGCGCTGTGGTTAGGTGCTGAGCAGGTGAAGCTGGAACAGGCGGACATGCGGGTGGTGGGCTGCCAGACCCGATGCAGACCCACCACCAGCCAACTGTCGTCAGCCCTTGAAAGTGGCCGCGTTGGCCGCCGTGATGACTGTGGTCTTGACCGGCACGTTCGCGTCAGCCTTGCCCGTAAGGGCCTTGACTGCCTGTTGCACGGCCAGCTTGCCGAGCTCGCTGGGCAGCTGGGCAACGGTGCAGTTCAGGGTGCCGGCCTTGACTGCCGCGACACCGTCGGCTGTCCCGTCGAAAGCACACAGCTTCACCGCCTTACCGGCCTTGGCGCCGAGCGCCTTGATGGCACCCAGTGCCATCTCGTCGTTCTGGGCGAAGATCCCCGCGACCCCGGGATGCGCCTGCACCAGGTTGGTCGTCACGTCCAGGCCCTGGGTGCGGTCGAAGTTCGCGGTTTGCGTGGCCACGATCTTGATGCCCGGGAAGGCCTTCATCCCTTCGGTGAAGCCCCTGCCGCGGTCACGAGCGGCGGACGTGCCGGCGGTGCCCTGCAGCACGATGATGTCGCCCTTGCCGCCAAGCTGCTTGCCGAGCTCGGCTGCCGCCTGCTTGCCACCGCCAATGTTGTCCGAGGCGATGAAGGATGCGACAGTGGCGCCGTTGACGGTGCGGTCGACGGCGATGACGGGGACCTTGGCCGTGTTCAAGGCCTTCACGGGTGCCCCGGCACCATCGGAGTCCACCGGGTTCACGATGACCGCCTGGACGTTCTGGGACTGGGCGTTGGCGAGCTGGTTCGCCTGCGTTGCCGCGTCGTTCTGGGCATCGACGACGTTGAGGGTGACGCCCTCGGCCTTGGCCTCAGCCACGGCGCCGTCCTTCAGGGAAACGAAGAAGGGGTTGTTCAGCGTCGAGACCGCGAGGGTGATCTTCTTCGCACTGGACCCGGTCGCACTGGTCGAGGGCGAGGTCCGGTTGCAGGCCGCCAGCGGGAGGATCGCCAGCCCGCTGACGAGCGCGACGGCGAGGGCGCGGTGAGGGGTGAGATGCATCAGATTCTCCAATGACGGGGTCACGCTGTGACCGTGGATAGTGCGGAAGTACGTGAGGGCCACGGTGGCCGGGATGGACTCAGGCTCGCTTTCGGCGCAGCACGTCGATGCCGACGGCCACTGCGATGACCAGACCGATGATGACCTGCTGCCAGAACGCGGAGACGTTGAGCAGGTTCAGGCCGTTACGGATGACGGCCAGGACGAGAGCACCGATCAGGGTGCCGGAGATCCTCCCGACGCCGCCGGCGAGACTTGCGCCGCCGATCACTACGGCGGCGAGGGCGTCGAGCTCGTATCCTGTGGCCGCCTGGGGTTGGGCCGAAGCGAGTCGTCCGCTGAGCACCAGGCCTGCCACCGCGGCGAAGATGCCGGACAACGCATAGACGGTGACCAGGACTCGTTTGACCGGGATCCCGGACAGGCGGGCTGCCTCGAGGTTACCCCCGACGGCATACATCGCTCTCCCGATCGACAGCCGGTTCAGGATGAACCAGCCGATGGCTCCCATCACGACGAGGACCACCACCGGCATCGGGATCGGGCCGACGCTGCCGCCCAGCCAGGTGACGACCGACGGGGTGGGGATCGGGATGCCGTTGGAGACGACGAGGGTCAGCCCTCGGGCGATGCTCAACATCGCCAGGGTGGCGATGAACGGGGGGAGCTTGCCGTATGCGGTGGCCGCCCCCGAGAGCATTCCCGCGCCCAGACCTGTCAGCAACCCGAAGAGGAGGGCTACCAGTGGCGGCATACCCCATGACTGGCCGGTGAAGGCCGCCACCATCGCGGAGAGGGCTGCGACGCTTCCGACGGACAGGTCAATGCCGGCGGTCACGATGACAAAGGTCTGGCCGAAAGCCAGGATGGCGACAACAGAAGCCTGGATGCCGACGTTCAGCAGGTTGTTCGGTGTCAGGAAGTCGGGCGTGGCGATGAACATGGCGACACAGAGCACCAGGAGGCCGACCAGAGCGCCGTTGTCGGAGATGAAGTCAGCGATCTTGGCCCGCGTTGACTTGATGTCGGCACCCGGTGCTTTCTGGGCTGTAGGTGTGGTTCCTTGAGTGTTAGACACGGTCGGACTCGACCTCCTTGACGGCGAGGGACATCACGGTGCGCTGGTCAGCGTCGGCTGCGGCGAGCACGCCGGCCACACGCCCGTCGGACATGACCAGGATGCGGTCGCTCATTCCGAGCACCTCGGGCAGTTCGCTCGAGACCATCACCACGGCTCCGCCGGCGGCCGTGATCTCGTTCATGAGCTGGTAGATCTCGACCTTGGCCCCGACGTCCACGCCACGCGTCGGCTCGTCGAGGATGAGGACCCTGGAGCCGGCCGAGATCCATCTCCCGAGGACGACCTTCTGCTGGTTGCCGCCGGAGAGCGCGCCGACTCGCTGGCCCAGGCTGCGCATCCGGACTGCGAGCCGTTTGGCGACCGCGCTGGCACGCTCGGCCTGACCGCGGCGATCGACCAGCCCGTATCGGGCGCTCGACATGAGCGTCGCATACCCGAGGTTGTCCTCGACCGAAGCACCTAGCACCAGGCCAAACGCCTTGCGGTCCTCGGGAACGAGGCCCACGCCAGCGGCGATGGCCGCCGCGATGCGCCCCTTTGGTAGTGGTTTGCCTTCGACGGTGACCGTGCCGGTGTCGTAGGGATCGGCGCCTGCGATCGCTCGGACTACTTCGGTGCGACCGGCGCCGACGAGGCCCGCGATGCCCAGGACCTCTCCGGCGCGAACCTCGAAGGAGACATCCGTGAAGGAGCCCTTCCGGGTGAGGCCCTGGACCCTGAGCAGGGGCTGCTGGGGTGGGGTGGCGCGGCGAGGGAACTGCTCGTCGATGCTCCGGCCCACCATCAGACGGACGAGGTCCGGTTCAGGGGTCGTGGCGGGAACCTCCGCGACGAACTTGCCGTCACGGATGACGGTCACGCTGTCTCCGATCGCAGCGATCTCGTCAAGGTGATGCGAGATGAACACCATCCCGACGCCCTCCGAACGGAGCTGGCTGATCACGCCGAAAAGATGCTCGATCTCGTGTTTGGTGAGCGAGGCCGTCGGCTCGTCGAGGATGAGCAGGCGAGCCTTGAGACTGAGTGCCTTGGCGATCTCGACGAGCTGTTGTCGCGCGATGCCGAGTGCGCCGGCCGGCATGCGCGGATCGACGTGCAGCCCGACCGTCGTCAGCGCCTCGGTCGCCAGGCGGTACATCTCGCCCTTGTCGACAAGGCCGAATCGCTGGGGCAGCCGGCCCATCAGGATGTTCTCCGCGATGCTCAGGCTCGAGACGAGCTGCAGCTCTTGGTGGATCGTGGCGATGCCGAGCGCCTCCGACGCCTTCGTGTCCGGGATACGGGTGGGGGCGCCGTCGACAATGATCTGACCGCTGCTCGGCTCATGGACACCTGCCACCATGTTGATGAGGGTGGACTTGCCGGCCCCGTTCTCGCCCAGGAGGACCTGAATCTTGCCCTTGTGAACGTTGACGGTGACGTCGTCCACGACGGTGATCGGACCGAAGCGTTTGGTCACGTGATCCAGGATGAGAATTGGCTGGTCACTCATCGGTGGTCCTGCCTTCCGCTGTGAGACGCAGGTGCGCCCTGGGACAGTCGGGTCGCTTCGAGAGGCAGTTTACGGGCCGGCGCCAGGGCTCGACGGGAGCCGCGCACGACGAGCCTGGTCGGCAGGCCGAACATTTCCAGCAGTGTTGCACACCCATCAGCGTCCTCTTGACTCGCTAACGGATTCTTGACGGACGCCGCGCCCGAAGAACTCTTCGTCCCGACCAGGGGACCATAGGTCGCTGCCGCGCCATGAAGTACGGGCGGTGGCATTCTGAGCACGATAGCGGTGCGTCTGGTCCGTGTAGTGCGGTCCTCACCTTGCCCTCGTTCGTCAACTGCTCCTGCCAGCCATGGAGCGTGGTCTAGGCGTCCGCGAGCGCTCATGAAGCTCGTCGCGCGCATAGCGCCGAACCAGCAGGGGAACGAAGGAGCGGACCTTGGCGCCGTCGAACTTGGCGCCGTCGAACTTGGCCGCGATCCGGTCCAGGCATTCGTTCACGTCATCCGGGTCGAGCTGGTCGGCGAACTCCTCACGCACCTGGTGAACGACGTCCTGCAGGTCTGCGTTGATTGTGGGTTTATCTGAGCGGGGGTCAAGGGAGGTCGGACCTGCCATGCCTTCAACGTAGTCCGCCGAATCGGTGCTGACGCGGCGGACGTCTGAGTGGAGGCAACTGTGGCTCTTCTCACAGCCGCGATGTCGTGCGCCACCGAGATGGGTTCGTATGCTGCCGCATCGGGAAGTCTTTCTGCCGGTGCGCGATGTCTTCGACGTCTGTGATGAGCCGGAGAGGTCGGCATCGGGCGCAAGCCGTGACCTTGATCCATGATGGCCACGTGAGCACTCTTGAGCGCGCCTTGAACAGTCCGCGTGAGCGCACTCTTGTCGAGGTCTTGCGTTGGACTGCGGCCAGCTATCCCGAAGAGCC
>JACMPC010000032.1 GCA_014377705.1 Dermatophilaceae bacterium | reverse complement strand
CCGGAGCCATCGGGGTTCAGACGGTTGTTGTCGTCCTGGTGGAGGTTGTACAGCGTGTCGGAGTAGACGTTGGGCTGCAGCTCGATGACGCGGCAGCGGCCGACATTGGCACCCGGCTCCGTGGCGCGAGCGGTCAATCGCGGGGCCTTAGCGACCTGGGAATCGATCCAGACACCGTCCTTGTCGGTGCGCGGCGGGGTGTGGTTCCAGAATCCGTTGACCTCGATTTCGCCGAACGCGCTGGCAAGAGGTGCGAACCGGGTGATGCCAGACGACTTCCAGTCGACATACTCGATGTCCGTCCACTCCTGGGGATCGGCGGCCTGGTCATACGAATCGAGGATGACGTAGCCCTTCTCGTCGAGAAGTGCGGATTTTACGTAGCTCACCTGAAATGAACCCCTTCGGTACTAGAGCCAACACTTGTTAACAGACCCAACTTAGGCCACCCTAACATCTGCGCTTCCGGGCCTCACGGGTCTTAAGTCCTGAAGATCCGCGGCCGCCAAAATGTAGGGAGCTTAGAATCGGTGTCACCATGACGGACACCTCCACCGGCGGCAGGTTCGACCCCCGCTTCAACCCGGCCTTCCAGCCCGGCTATGACCCCAGCCAGGACGCGCGGCCGCCGGTCGTTGCGACCCAGGCATCGGCGCCGGAGCTGATCGGGCATCCGCTTCCGCCGGATCCGGGGAGTGCGGTCCCTGACGGTGAGTCGCCCGCGGGGGTCACAGGCAACCTCGGCGAGCACCTTCCGGCCGCACGGCGATTCGACCCCTATCTAGCTGGCCTCTGGGCCCTCAGCCTCGTGTTCGTTGCTGCCGGGCTGCTCACCATCCGTTACATCGCAGACCGGATGGATGGACTCAGCTCCTCCGGAACGGCCTTCGACTACAACCTGGTGCTGGTCTACACGATTGCCGCGCCGCTCCTGGTGATCCTCGGGCTGGCGACCGCGACCGCGACCCTGTTTCTACTGGCGTCCCGACGAGGCTGACCTGAGCTCGTTGGAGGGTCCGGGAGTGCGGGTCATCTCTGGCACTGCGGGCACCAATAGATGTCGCGCAGTTGCAGTGCGGTTTCGCCGAGTTCGCCGCGTTCGACCCGGGTTCCACAGCGCAGGCACGGCTTTCCTTCTCGTCGATAGACCCAGTCCGTGTCGCCGCGCAGCGTACCGGTGGTGGTGCGCTCGACCCGGTCTTTGTTAGCGTCGATCAGCCGGTGGGCGAGCGCCACCAGCTTCGCGGGGTTCTCGATACTGCCGACCGGTCGGGTGGGCAGCGCCCCGCTGAGAAAACACAGCTCATTTCGGTACACGTTGCCGAGCCCGGCCATAACGCGTTGGTCGAGCAGTGCGAGGCCGACCGCGCGGGCCGGATCGGCGGTGAGGCGCAGCAGCGCTTCATCCGCGTTCCAGTCCAGGCCGAGCAGATCGGGGCCGAGATAGCCGACCACACTCGCCTCATCGTCGCGAGCAACGACGTCGAGTGTGCCGAGCTGGAACCCAACAGCCACCCAGTCTGCCGAGGCGAGGATGGCGCGCGCCTGCCATGCCGGGCGCCGCCACTTCGTGCCGTGCCGGTAGACGTGCCAGGAGCCCTCCATTTTGAGGTGGCTGTGGATGCTGTGATCACCCACCCGAACCAGCAGGTGCTTGCCCCGGCTCGCCACGCCTTCCACGGTGTCGCCGCTGAGATCCACTGTGGCGAATGCCGGCACCCGGATGTCGCAGCGGATGAGCACGCTCCCGGCTAGCGCCGCGTCGAGGTTCGCCGCCGTGCGGTACACGGTGTCGCCTTCGGGCATGTCAGTGTCCTGTCATCTGTCGGTGTTTGCATGATTGGGAGTGACGACGGCTAGCGCGTCGATCCTGCTTTTGGATGATTGCACTGCGGGTTAACCCCTTAGCCCCAGCCCCTGTGGGGTGGAGCTGAAGCCCGCGTCCACGAGGGCATCACCGAGCCCGGTGCCGATCACAAAGTCACCGTTCACGCGCTCGACTCTCAGCCGCCCGCCCGAACGACGGATGACCGAAGCGAGTGAGTGCGCCGCTGCGGTCAGTGCGCGATCGTCCTCCGTGAAGGTCAACATCGTCTTTCCGCCGCGCTCCACGTACAGGGCGAGCGCACCATCGACGATCACGACCAGGGCTCCAGCCTTGCGACCGGGACGATGGCCGCGCTTCGTGTCAGCACCTCCGACAATCGCAGCACCTCCGACAATCGCAGCGCCTCCGATAATCGAAGCGGCCCCTTCGACCGAAGCTGACGCTGGCCAGGCCAGTGCGGCACCGTAGGCGTTCGCCGGGTCGGTCGCGGCCAGGGTGATCGCGACCGGTTCGCGCTCAGAGTCGGGCTCCCGGGCGAAAGCGCGCAGCCGGTCGACGGTTGCACCGGT